>JALEJB010000134.1 GCA_022768825.1 Lachnospiraceae bacterium | reverse complement strand
CGGCTGCTGGTTGATCGTGTATTCGGCAATCTCAACGGAGGATTGGTATTCTTTGCAGCTTGCCCGAAGAGAAAAAACTGCCGGATTGCTGTGTATATATTTCGCGTTGATCGCAACTAATAATATTTTCATAAGAACCTCGTATGTTATCATTTACGCACTTGTATGCATCTAATCACTTTTACTTTCGGGTACATTATAACATAATGTTCGCTATTATGAGATGAAACGTTCACACTTTTTTTACAAATCAATGATTGACGGATGCACAGCGCATAGATAAAATGAGAAGTTGACACAAAACAATTCGGAAGAAACAGGAAAGGAAAAGACAATGAAACATATTTTTGGAAACCTTTGGAGACATAAGGTTTCTGTTTTGCTTATTATGATCCTTTTGGTGGCACAGGCGTATTTCGACCTGTCACTGCCGACCTATACATCTGAAATCGTAGATGTCGGTTTGCAGCAAAACGGAATCAAGGACAATGTTCCGGATCAGATGCGGACAGAAACAGTGGAAAAACTCAGTCTTTTTATGACAAAGGACGATGAGCAGATGTTTCGTGATGCCTATGAAACAGATGATGAAATGGTATTCTGCAAAAAGCTGGATCAAACGGAGCGCAAAAAGCTCGGTGATGCAATATCGCTTCCGATGGTGATGATGTATTCCATGAACCATGCAAACGAAGCAACAGCGCAGAGTGAGGATGCGATGCCACAGCTTACGACAGAACTTCCGTCGCTGGATCAGATGCTCACCCTGATCGAGCAGGGAATGGCAGATAAAGAAGAGATCCGAAGCAAGCTGCTTAAGATGGAAGATGCGATGCTGGAAAAATACGGAAACGTCAGTGATTCCATCATCGATCAGATTGCAGTTCAGTTTGTAGCGGAGGAGTATGAGGCCTGCGGTCTCAATCTGCATGACATTCAGCTGCGTTATTTATGGAAAACAGGTCTGATCATGCTGCTGTATTCGGTCGGTATGCTGGTGACTGCAGTGCTTTGCGGATTGCTTTCAGCGAGAACCGGAGCGACGATCGGAATGGAGCTGAGAAGTCAGGTGTTTCACAGAGTTCTTGGATTTTCCAATACAGAGATGGATCGTTTTTCAACGGCATCACTGATTACCAGAAGTACCAACGATATCCAGCAGATTCAGATGGTATCGATCATGCTGCTTCGTATGGTATTATATGCGCCGATTCTGGGAATCGGTGGAGTGATAAAGGTGCTTAGTACCAGAACCGGAATGGGCTGGATCGTAGTGGCGGCAGTTGTTTCGATCTGTGCGTTTGTGCTGATTCTTATGGCAATTACTTTACCCAGATTTCAGATCATGCAAAAGCTGGTTGACCGGCTGAATCTGGTATCAAGAGAGATTCTGACCGGTCTGCCGGTCATCCGCGCATTCTCGAGAGAACAGTTTGAGGAGGAGCGTTTTGACACTGCCAATCAGGATCTGATGAAGACACAGCTATTTACCAACCGTGTGATGACATTGATGATGCCGGTGATGATGCTGATCATGAATGGCGTATCAATCGCGATCGTATGGTTTGGCGGCAAGGGGATCGACCTTGGGCATCTCCAGGTTGGAGATATGATCGCGTTTATCACCTATACGATGCAGATCATCATGTCATTTTTAATGCTGACGATGATTTCCATCATGCTTCCGCGTGCAGGAGTTGCTGCGGATCGAATTCATGAGGTGGTGACGACTGAGTCTACCATTGCAGATCCAAAGGAGAATCTGGATGATGCGCTTTCCGATTGTAAGGGAGTGGTAGACTTTTCGGATGTCAGCTTTTGCTATGACGGAGCAAGCGAGCCGGCCATCGAGCATATTTCCTTTACCGCAGAGCCCGGCAAGACGACGGCGATCATTGGAAGTACCGGCTGCGGCAAGACCACACTGATCAATTTGATACCGAGATTTTATGACGTCACTTCCGGTCAGATTACCATCGATGGCGTGGATATCCGAAAGCTGACCTGTAAAAAGCTGCGCAGTCTGATCGGACTCGTGCCGCAAAAGGGTGTGCTGTTTTCCGGTGATATCGAGTCAAATCTGAAATTTGCAGGGGAATTTATCACCGATGAGCAGATGAAGGAAGCGGCAGGGATCGCTCAGGCCGCCGAGTTTATCGAGCAGAAGGAAAAGCAGTATCACAGCGAGATCTCACAGGGCGGAACGAATGTATCCGGCGGACAGAAGCAGCGTCTGTCCATTGCCCGTGCCATCGCAAAGCAGCCGAAGGTACTGATCTTTGATGACAGCTTTTCCGCATTGGATTATAAAACGGATGCGACACTTCGAAAAGAGCTTGCCCGGAAAACGGGTGACGCTACCGTCATCATCGTGGCACAGCGTATCAATACGATCCTTCATGCAGACCAGATCCTCGTATTGGAGGATGGCCGCATTGTAGGAAAAGGAACCCATGAACAGCTGCTTGCAAGCTGTGAGGCATATCAGGAGATTGCCGGCTCACAGTTATCGGAGAATGAGCTGAAGGGAGGTGCACGTTAATGGCAGGAGGACATATGAGAAAAGGACATGGAGGTCCTATGGGACCGGGGCCGGGTGCACCGGGAGAAAAAGCGAAAGATTTTAAAGGAACGATCTCCAAAATTCTCGCCTATATGGGACACTACAAGATCGCTTTGGGATTCGTCATCGTATTTGCGATCATCAGCACGGTTTTCAATGTGGCAGGACCGAAGATTTTGAGCAAGGCGACCACGGAATTGTTTGCCGGACTTATGAGTAAATTGTCCGGAGGAAGCGGAATTGATTTTGGAAAAATCGGAAAAATTCTGATTGCGTTGTTATGCATTTATGTGGTCAGCTCCGTATTTTCTTTTCTACAGGGCTGGATCATGACCGGAATCTCACAAAAGATGACATTCCGTATGAGAAAAGAAATCTCCGAGAAGATCAACCGGATGCCGATGGATTATTTTGAATCGCGGACAGTCGGTGAGGTATTGTCACGCATCACCAATGATGTGGACACGGTAGGACAGAGTCTGAATCAGTCGATCACCACACTGATCACATCAGTGGCGACGATGATCGGAGTACTGATCATGATGCTGTCGATCAGTCCGCTCATCACCGTGATCGCGCTTGTGATTCTTCCGATTTCTATGATATTGATGATGATCGTCATGAAGTTTTCACAGAGATATTTCAAGGATCAGCAGAAGTATCTGGGAGAAGTCAACGGTCAGGTAGAAGAGATCTTTAGCGGACACAATGTGGTGAAAGCATTCAATCGGGAAGAAGCATCCATTGCGGCTTTTGACGATACGAATACAAAGCTGTTTGAGTCGGCATGGAAGTCCCAGTTCCTGTCCGGAATGATGCAGCCTATCATGATGTTTGTCGGCAATCTCGGATACGTGGGAGTCGCAGTCAGCGGAAGTATTCTGGCTGCAAAAGCTGTGATCGAGGTAGGAGACATACAGGCATTTATTCAATATGTAAGAAACTTTACGCAGCCGATCACACAGCTTGCACAGGTGTCCAATATGCTTCAGTCTATGGCAGCTGCCGCAGAGCGCGTGTTTGAATTTCTGGATGAAAAAGAGGAAGCTGCCACAGTAGAGTTTCCGGTGGAGATTGGTGAGGCAAAAGGCGATGTGACGTTTTCACATGTACAGTTTGGCTACAAGCCGGATAAGATCATCATCCATGATTTCAGCAGTGAGATCAAAGCCGGTCAGACTGTGGCGATCGTCGGACCGACCGGAGCAGGAAAGACGACGATGGTGAAGCTTCTGATGCGTTTTTATAATGTCAATAAAGGAAAGATTTACGTGGACGGCTATGATATCCAGAATTTCAACCGCGATGATCTGAGAAAACAGTTTGGTATGGTATTACAGGATACGTGGCTGTTTAAAGGAACGATCATGGAAAACATTCGTTATGGACGTCTGGACGCTACGGATGAGGAAGTCATTGCAGCTGCAAAGGCCGCCCACGCACATCACTTTATCTCCACGCTTCCGGGTGGATATGATATGGAGCTGAACGAGGAGGCAAGCAATGTCTCGCAGGGACAAAAGCAGCTGCTTACGATCGCCCGTGCGATCCTTGCGGACAATCCGATCATGATATTGGATGAGGCGACCAGCTCCGTTGATACGAGAACCGAGCAAAGGATTCAGAAGGCGATGGATAACCTGATGAAAGGTCGTACCAGCTTTGTGATCGCGCATCGTCTCTCAACCATCAAGAATGCGGATCTCATTCTGGTTATGAAGGATGGCGACATCATTGAACAGGGAACCCATGAAAAGCTTCTGGAACAAAACGGTTTTTATGCAGAGCTTTACAACAGCCAGTTTGAAA
>JALEJB010000129.1 GCA_022768825.1 Lachnospiraceae bacterium | reverse complement strand
AGCATCGTACATCGGCAAGCCTAAATCTCTCTTTACCTCTGCAATATATGCGGTATGTACTTTGAAGCCGTATTTAGCTTCTATGTACTCCTTTATCATTTTGTAGGTCACTCGTTCTTTGGGCTTATAGCTTTCCGCTCTTTGAGCGATATCATCAAGCGGAACTTTTCCCTCACCTTCGCCAAACTCAACTTTTACGTTAATATGTCCGTCTGGCTTTTTGTGGGAAAGCAGTACTACCGTCTCCACATGCCCCGTCCATGGGAACATATCTACGGGCCAGACGCCTTCGGCGCGATACCCATGTTTTGTCAGGTATTTTAAATCCCTCGCCAGGGTATCGGGGCCGCAGGAGATATAGACAATTCGTGCTGGTGCGAGACGGACTGCGGATGATAAAAATGCTTCATTGCTTCCGCTTCGCGGCGGATCCATAAAGACAACATCTATGGTTGTCTTTTCGTCGTTGGATGCCAGCTTTTTCATGTATTCCCCCGCATCCGCACAGACAAACCGGATGTTTTTGCAATGATTCAGCTTTGCATTTCCGATGGCATCCCTGACAGCAGATGGATTCAATTCCACTCCGATCACATTTTTTGCGTGCGCTGCCGCGGTCATACCGATGGTTCCGATCCCGCAGTACGCGTCAATGACCGTTTCTGTACCGGTCAGGCCAGCGTATGCGATGGCGGTCTCATAAAGTGCTTTGGTCTGGATCGGATTCACCTGATAAAACGAAGAGGGGGAAATACGGTATGTATTCCCGCACAGTTCATCCGTGATATAGCCTTTTTTGTAAAGCGTAATATTCCGCTCTCCAAGCACCATACTCGTATGACGTTCATTGACATTCAGAACAATGGACGTAATCTGTGGGTGCTTTTTGATCAAAGCCTTGACAAAGTTGTTCTTGGACGGCAGGATCGGCGATGCCAGCACCAGAACAACCAGTATCTCGCCGGTCGCATGTCCGGTCCGTATCATCACATGGCGAAACAGCCCGTATCCGCTGTCCTCATCATAGATTTTTATTTTAAAAGATTTCAACAGATCCCGGATATCGGCAAGGATTGCATCTGCTGCCTCATTCTGAATCAGGCAGTGCTCAACCGGTACAATTTTATGGGTTCCGGCTTCATAGACCCCATATATGATCTCACCTTTTTTCGTGCGTCCAAACGCAGCGTGAATCTTATTTCTGTAATGATACGGATCTTCCATACCGATGACCGGTCGAACCTGAATCCCTGCAGGCAGGGCCTGCTGCACCTGTTTTTTCTTTTTTTCCAACTGTTTCTTATATTCTATGCCCTGAAGCTGACAGCCGCCACATTTTTTCGCCAGCGGGCATATTGTCTGATCTTGTTTTTCCATCTTTTGTCCTTATCTTTTCTCCGGTCGATTGACGATATAGATTCCCATGCAGACCAGCACCAGTGCCAGTACGCTCTTTTTCACATCGGTTGTCTCATGCAGCAGACACGCTGACAGCACCGCACCGCAGATAGGATTCATAAATCCATACACCGCCACCTTGGAAATCGGATTGTACTTTAAAAGCAATGCCCACAGTGAATACGCAGTCGCAGATAAAAAAGCCAGATAGGTGAGCAAAACCATTCCCTTTGTCGTCACGTACTCCAGTTGTCCCCCGGAAAACAGTCCCATCGCAATCATGATCAGACCGCCCATCAAAAACTGGTATCCACTCAGTCGAATGGGGTCAAAACGTTTGGAATACCATTTCATAAATACGGACGAAAAGGAATAGGCGATACAACTGATCAGTACAAAACCCTCACCCAGAAAGCTCATATGAAAATCCAGTCCACCGTTCATATTCACCAGAACGACTCCCGCAAAGCCCAGCACACATCCCAGTACCTTTCTTGAAGTCAGTGCCTCCTGTCGAAAAATCAACGCAGCGATCAATATCGCCAGAAATACATTGCTGCCCTCTATAATGGATGCCTTCACACCCTGCGCATGTGCCAGTCCGATATAAAAAAATACATACTGTGCCACGGTCTGTATCAGCCCCAGGATCACGATCGGCCCAAAGCTGCCTTGCTGCGGAAGCATCACCTTCCTCTTGCAGATGCTAAGTAAAATAATCACAAGCAATCCCGCAAATGCGAAACGACATCCGGCAAATAAGATCTGCGTGGCAACGTCCCCTGCCTGAATCCGAAACAGGTCATACCCGATTTTAATCAGAGGAAACGCACTGCCCCATAACAGACAACAGACAAACGCAGCAAGCGCCACAACCATGTTCTTCTGTAAAAAGTGTTCCTTCTTTTCCTTCTTTTGCATGTTACTCTCCCAGTCTTCATTTTCCAGTCACTTTTCAACAGTATCCTATCACAGCTTGCATTTTTTTTAAACAAAAAAATGAGAACTTAACAAAATCTGCCATTGACTTTCTGCGTAAACATGAGATAATCAGATTTGAGTTTCTATTGATACTATGGTGATAAAGGGGTAATTTATGTTTTCAAATATTGGTGAAGAAGCAATTGCGGCAACGCAAAGCGAGGAGACCCGCACTGCTTTTATCCAGAAAAATGAAAGCTTCATATTGGGCGTAGCGAGCAAGTTTTCGAAACACTTTATTACGAAAAGTGATGATGAGTGGTCGATTGCTCTGATTGCATTTTCAAACGCGATGGATACATACGATGCTGACAAGGGCAATTTCCAGTCCTATGCGAGACTGTTGATCGAGCACCGTCTGACGGACTATTTCCGCACACAGGCCCGCTATCAAAACGAGATTCACACCGAACCGTACGTCTTTGAGGGCAATGTTGACGAGGAGTCCGAAAACGCAGCGTATCAGGCAAACGTGATCCGCACAGCGAGCACCACTGATGAGAATCCGCTTCGCGACGAAATCCTGGCCTTAAATGTGTTACTACAGGATTTTGATATCTCATTTATGGATCTGACTTCCTGCTCACCGAAGGCCGGAAAAACAAAGAAAGCGTGCTATGAAGCGATTGTATATATGAAAGATCATCCGAATCTGGTGACCGCTATGGAGGTCAGCGGACAGATTCCTTCAAAAAATATTATGGAAAACACGAATGTACCCCGAAAAATATTGGAACGACACCGTAAATATATAATAACGGCAGTGGAAATTCTGTGCAAAGATTTCCCATTGCTCAGCGAATATATCAAAATCTGATTGATATATTTTCACATTGCTTCAGACAACTTCCCAGCTGAGGCAAGCCAAATAAAATCTAGTTGCATACTAGTTAGAAAGGAGAAGGAACGATGAAAGCCGTTATTGTTGATTTAGTCGGAAATGAAGCTGTTGCTCTATGTAATGACGGACAATTTGTAAAACTCAAAAACGAGCATTACAATATTGGTCAGGAAATTCAGATGCAGCCGAAAGTTGTTCGTTTCCCGAAACAGATCGCTGTCGCTGCTTCGTTCGCCATTGTTCTTGGAAGCTGTGGCGGAGTCGGTACCTATGCATGGGCAAAACCGGTATCAGTTGTCAGCCTTGACATCAATCCTTCTATTGAATATTCATTAAACCGTTTTGATCGTGTAATTTCCGTTGCAGGAAAAAACAACGACGGTGAGCGTATCGTAGACGCGCTCGGTAATTCCTTAAAAAACACGGATATCACAACTGCTCTCACGATCACTGTTGAGCAATTGTCTACGGATGCATATTTAGATGCGGACAACACCAATTACATGGTCATCGGCGTGTATTCCCAAAATGATTCAAAAGCGTCATCTCTGAAAGACACCGTCGATGCCTTCACTCCGGATTCGGAAGCGGTCTGTTCCATTGCAACCGTCAACGTATCTGAGGAAGTAAAGGAAACTGCCGATTCGCTTGGAATCACAGGCGGAAAAATGGAATTGATCAACGAGATCGCCAGTGTTGCAACCGATTCTTCCGATATTGACTACGCAACGATGACAGATCTGACAGTTGCCCAGTTGGAAGAAACCAAGATGGTGGCCGCTTCCGGCACATCTGTTTCCGAAGCAGTGGCCCTTGCAAGCAATACTCCTGAGACTGCGCTTGCTTCTGAAACCAAATCAGGTGAAACTGAAGCAGATGATTCCTCTTCCGAGACAAAATCTTCTGAAAAATCTGCCGAGAACAGTTCTTCTACCAAAGAAGCCCCTGAACCGGCTGCAGAAGAAGAAACCGGTTCTCAGGTTTCCAACACTACACCGGCCAATGTAGGTGTCACCACATCAAGCGGCGCAGGTCATGCAGGCACGGAAAATACACAGCCTGTTTCCGCAACTCAGACACCAAGCTCTGAAGGCACCAGTCCACAGTCTCCTGTGAGCCCGGAACCATCGGATCATGATGTGACAGATACGCCTACCGAAAAACCGGACAAAGGAACTTCAACCAAGAAAAACAGCAGCAGTTCCAAAAAGAAAAACAATGGCAACGGCAGCTCACCTGTAAAGGGTTCCGAGACGTCCGAGCCCAAAACGGAAGAAATCGAAAACACTTCCGAATCACAACAGATTCAAAATGCATGTCCTTCACCTGAGGAATCAACAGATTTTCCTGTAATCGAGGAGAATTTTATTTACTCAGAACTTCCGGGACAAGACAATACGCTTGTATGAGCGATTGCCCACATGGATAGAACTTCCATATTTGGAAGTTCTATTTTTTTCGCTTTATTGATAATTTTACGGAAACATGATAGTATACCAATAGAAAAATCACATACAAACAAGGAGGTCTCTCATGAGTTATACAGAGGAATACAAACAGAAACTCGTCACTGCCGATGAAGCGGTCAAAGTCGTTCAATCCGGCGACTGGGTTGATTACGGATGGTGTAACGGTACACCGGTTGCTTTGGACGAAGCCCTTGCCAAACGTACCGATGAATTAAAGGACGTCAAGCTTCGCGGTGGAATCTTATTAAAACCGTTAAAAATTTTTGAGCGCGAAGATGCCGGCGAACATTTTACCTGGAATTCATGGCATATGTCAGGTCTTGAGCGAAAAATGATCGCAAAGGGCTATGCCTTCTACTCTCCGATCCGCTATTCTGAGCTTCCGCGCTACTATCGTGACGGAAACTGCTCGGATGTGGTCATGATCGTCTGCGCCCCTATGGATGCACACGGATACTTCAATTTCGGACCGAACGCATCGCATCTGTATGCAGCCTGTGAGATGGCAAAAACAGTCATCGTCGAGGTCAACGAAAATATGCCGCGCTGCTTAGGCGGTTTTGAAAACAATATCCACATCAGCCAGGTTGATATGATTGTGGAAGGAAGCAATCCTCCGATCGGCGAGTTGGGCGGTGGCGCAGCTGCCTCAGACGTGGACAAGGCTGTAGCAAAATTGATCGTTGACGAGATTCCAAACGGTGCCTGCTTACAGCTCGGTATCGGCGGTATGCCAAATGCTGTCGGTTCTCTGATCGCTGAGTCCGACTTAAAGGATCTGGGTGTACATACAGAGATGTACGTGGATGCCTTTGTTGATATCGCCAAAGCAGGAAAGATCAACGGTTCCAAGAAAAATATCGACAAATTCCGTCAGGCATATGCTTTTGGATGCGGCACAAAAAAGATGTATGACTACATGGACGAAAATCCGGAACTGATGAGTGCGCCAGTCAGCTATACCAATGATATCCGTTCCATCTCGGCTCTGGACAACTTTATCTCCATCAACAACTGTGTGGATATTGACTTATTTGGACAGATCAGCTCCGAGACTTCCGGAATTAAACATATCAGCGGTGCCGGCGGACAGTTAGACTTCGTATTGGGTGCTTACTTATCCAATGGCGGAAAGAGCTTTATGTGCTGTTCTTCCACCTTTACAGACAAAAACGGACAGATGCACTCACGTATCCGCCCGACCCTGGCAAACGGTTCTGTCGTAACCGATACCCGTGCCAATACACATTACGTTGTAACCGAGTATGGTCTGGTAAATGTAAAGGGTATGTCGACCTGGCAGAAAGCAGAAGCACTGATCAGTATTGCACATCCTGATTTCAGAGATGAACTGATTGCCGAAGCCGAAAAGATGAATATCTGGAGAAGATCCAATAAATAAAAAAGGTGTCAGACACTGTGACCCAACAGTGAACGTAGTAATCCCACAGTATATCTTACGACTTTTGTGCGTCCGAGCTTGACGAGGGGGACACGAGGTCTGGTAGACCTCGGTTTGTCCCGACCGAAGCGAAGCGTAGACAAGCACAATCGGAGTAATGATATACTGTGGGATTATTTAGTGTTCACTGTTTTTCAAAGTGCCTGACACCTT
>JALEJB010000110.1 GCA_022768825.1 Lachnospiraceae bacterium | reverse complement strand
ATGTGGTAAATAAATTGGGCAAAGAGAGACTGGAAAAAATATATGATCTGGCAGATGTATATCATTGTGATAATCTGGACCGGGTCAGTGAGGACTTCATCAAAGAAATGGGAATCAAAAACGGAGAATATGACAATGTAGGATGTTGTCGTTATCGTATTCCTTCTCACTGGGATATTGGAAAGGTATATAAAAGACTCATAAAAAAAGTATATGAGAATGAAAACATTGATGTGATTGATGCCTTGATGAAAGTATATAATTCATTTATCAGTTCAAAAATCGACGATTATAATAGTAGCGTATATTATGAAAACCCTTCCTATATATACGAGTGCTACAGGGAAAATCAAATGCTTTAGGATGAACATATAAAACAAGAATTTTGGTATCGAACACCGGGAACATATGAAATTCTATTGTGGTGAGTTTAAATCTTTCCCCCTTTGCCGAGCGTTCGGTAAAGGGGGAATTCTATGGATTAGATTTCACATCAACTCTGCAATGCGGCTGACCGCCACATAGATTTCAGAAATCTTATACCAGGTCGGATAATCTACCACACCGGTTGCAGGCAATCCGAATACAGACTGGAATTTCTGAACAGCAGCCTTGGTGGAAGGACCAAAGATACCATCAGCAGTAACCGTTGGAATAGCAGGATAATTTTGATGGATCCGATTCAACTGCTGCTGCATCTGACGAACCTTTGAACCGCTGGAGCCCACAGACAGATCGTAGCCCGGCCACGAAGAAGGAATGCCGGAGATCTCTTCGGCGGTGTCGATATAGATGCTGCTGCCGTAATAATTGCGCAGGATCTGGATCGCAGAGTAGCCCTGATCGCCCAGATACTTGGAACCCCATTGGGATAACCAGTTCGGGCAGGTGACAGTGGTACCATTGCAATACTGGGTCAAAATCGGCTGTATGACATTCGGACGGGACAGGAAGTTTTCAAACATCT
Organism: Lachnospiraceae bacterium; assembly: GCA_022768825.1. Taxonomy (GTDB): domain Bacteria; phylum Bacillota; class Clostridia; order Lachnospirales; family Lachnospiraceae; genus W0P33-017. The sequence goes on along the minus strand of JALEJB010000110.1, from coordinate 21,411 downwards.
CATCCACAACCCGCGAGATCGTGTCGTAGATCGTGCGGCCGTAAGACCACTTCTGATCGTAGGCGGTAGAGGAAGTGATCGTAAAATTGTAAGATTTATTTCGATACCACTCCGTAAACACACGGTTCATCGTAAAAGACATGATCGCCAGAATATTGGCGCGAAGTGTGGCATCCGGCCAGGTCGCATAGATCTCGCTGCTTGCCACATTTTTGATGTAATCCTTGTAGCGCACATAATAATTCTGCGCACGGCTATCGGCCGGTGGACCATCGTGAACGACGATGTATTCCGGGATGACCACGCGGCTGAGCACGATCTCGCCGGTCTCTTCCACGGTCTTGATCTCGTTTTCGGGGATCTTCGGAGGATACTCACCGAACAGAGTGTTGACAGGAATGTCGATCGTGTTGTCGGTCTCGCCGGGATATTCTTCCGGGTCCATGGTTACATTCTGGATCGCTTCCACACTGGAAAAAAGTTCAATTCCGGAAATGAGAAGCGGACGATAGCCTTTCGCACGGATGCGTATATTATAGAGAGAAAAAGGCTGATTTTCCTGCGTGCTTTCCAAGCTGTATTCAACCGGAGGCGCGGGAAGCTCAATCGGGGTGATCTGACCGGACGAGTCGGTCGTCATTTCTTCAATGGTAGTTTCAGGCTCGCCGGCATAGCTCAGTGTGATCTGTGCATCGGCAATCGGTGTATTTTTGGCGCGACTGGTGACATTGACTGCAAGGGTACCGGTATCAACCGCATCCTGCGTGGCAAATAAATGGTTCATGAAATCTCCTGATTCGCCTGCACAGACAAAAAATGTCCATGAGGCGGGTATTCTTTGCTATAACATATGCTACAAGCGAAAAGTTGTGCTATAATTTGTCCTGATGATATATAGAGAATTGCGAAACTCATCAAATACGTAGACAGGGAATACGTAGTCACATGTATCTGACAGGTACTTTGGAGCGGCTGGTACTTGGCGACCGTAGTTTGGTCGCTTATGTACCATTGCCAGCGACAAGTAGCGAAAGCGTGCCTGTGATACATGTGCTCGTATGACCCAAACGGAAACAGAGATTGAGTTTCGCAAACTTCTATTGCTGACAGATTACAAAAGGAGCACCTATGAGAAGAAAAGTAAACTGGATCTGTGAACAGGACGGAGAAAACTATGAAGAGCTGGGCACAAAGCTTGGCGTTCATCCGGCACTGATCCGCATCGCGGCAAACAGGGGGATCAAAACGGAAGAAGAGCTGCAGAAATACTTTCATCCCAAATGGCGGGATCTGCATGACGCTACATTGTTAAAAAACGCCGGGCAGGCAGCAGAGCTTTTGGAACAGATGATACGAAAAGGAGAAAAAATACGCATCATCGGTGATTATGATATTGACGGCATCTGCTCCACAGTCATCCTGTATGAGTGCCTCTTTGCATGCCATGCAAAGGTTGATTATCAGCTTCCGCATCGTATCGAAGACGGATACGGACTGAATGAAAAACTGATCCGACGCGCAAAGGAAGATGGCTGCGACGCGATCCTGACCTGTGATAACGGGATTGCGGCAATCGAAGAGATTCGTCTGGCAAAGGAACTGGGGCTGAGAGTCATCGTGACCGATCATCATGAACCGGTGCAGATCTACCGGGAAGACGGCACAAAAGAGATGCGCCTTCCGCCGGCAGATATCGTGGTCGATCCGAAACAGGAAGGAGAGACCTATCCCTTTACAGGCATCTGCGGAGCGGTGGTGGCATGGCAGGTGATGCGTATCCTGTGTAAAAATATGGATGTGCCGCAAAAGGGAAGACTGCCCTTTGCATTGGAGTACATCGATCTGGCAGCCATCGCGACGATCGGAGATGTGATGGAACTGGTGGGAGAAAACCGGGCGATCGTGTCTCTTGGACTGTCGTACATTCGGAGTACAAGGCGCGTGGGACTACGGGCATTGATCGTACAAAATCAATTACAGCCAAAGCAGATCCGTGCCTATCATGTTGGCTTTGTTCTGGGCCCGTGTATGAATGCCAGCGGACGACTGGACACGGCAGGACGTGCGGTGGAGCTGCTCTTGGAGAAGGATGAGCGCAGAGCCGGACAGCTTGCCGCAGAACTGGTAGCGTTGAATGAAAGCCGAAAACACATGACGGATCTTGGCGTGAAAGAAGCGATGACCCAGGTAGAAGAGCAGGGCTTGTACCGCGATGATCAGCCGGTTCTGGTGGTGTATCTGCCGGACTGTCACGAGAGTCTGGCGGGAATCATCGCAGGAAAGCTGAGAGAACGGTATTTCAGACCGGCCTTTGTACTGACCAAAGGCGAAAGCTGTGTCAAAGGCTCCGGCAGATCCATTCCGGCATATGATATGCACGAAAAAATGAGCAGGATCTCTGATGTGTTTTTAAAATTCGGAGGACATAAAGGGGCAGCAGGTTTATCCATCGAGGAAAGCAGGATCGACGAGTTTCGGAGACGGATCAATGAAGATGCAGGACTTTCCAAAGATGATCTGACGGAAGAGATCCGGATCGATGTGGATCTGACGCCTGCACAGGTCACCTTGTCTTTGGTGGACAGTCTGGAGCTGTTAGAGCCTTTCGGCAACGGCAATGAGAAGCCGCGATTTGCCCTGCGGAATCTGACTGTGAAAAATGTGAGACGGATCGGAAAAGATGGAAAGATGCTGAAATTTCTCTTTCAAAAAGGGACAGAGACGGTGGATGCGCTATTTTTTGGCAATGCGGATGAATTATTAGACGAATATCGGGAAAAATACGGACAGGAACAAGTGGATGCGATGATGAATAACCGGGAAAACCAAGTGTGTTTTTCCGTGATCGGTTATCCGCAGGAAGATGACTATGGGCGAGAACCGCATGCGCAGCTAGTCATAAAGAACTATCAGTAATTGCGCTTGCACCTGTTTTTCGTGTATAATTCAGACAAAGACAAGATAAAGGAACGTTTATGGAGACAAGAGAGATATTAGAACGTGTGCAAAGAGGCGATATGACGGTGGATGAGGCGCAGCTGCATCTGAAAAGTCAGCCCTTTGAGACACTTGGAGAATATGCCAAGCTCGATTCACACAGAAAGGTGCGCTCCGGCTTTCCGGAGGTGGTTTTTTGTCAGGGAAAAGCGGACGAACACCTGCTTGCGATCTATCAAAAGCTGTATGAGTCAGACGGGGAAGTCTTTGGGACGAGAGCCGGTGAGCATCAGTATGAGCTGGTCAAAGATGTGATCCCGCAGGCAGAGTATGATGCAATTTCCCGTATTTTAAAGATCGAGAAAAAAGAGAAAAACCGAAGCGGACTCGTTGCGGTAGTCACTGCCGGGACGGCCGATCTGCCGGTTGCCGAGGAGGCAGCGCAGACCTGTGAATATTTTGGCTGTAACGTAGAGCGCATATATGATGTGGGTGTTGCGGGTATCCACCGGTTGTTTTCCAATATGGAACAGATTCACAGGGCAAACTGCGTGATCGCTGTCGCCGGTATGGAAGGAGCTTTGGCCAGTGTGATCGGCGGGTTGGTGGAATGTCCGGTCATCGCGGTGCCGACCTCAGTAGGATATGGTGCCAGCTACGGGGGGCTGTCGGCCCTTCTCACCATGATCAATTCCTGTGCCAATGGGATCGGCGTGGTAAATATTGATAACGGTTACGGAGCGGCATACCTTGCGACTCAGATCAACCGGTTAGGAGTACATGATACATATGAGTGAGAAAATACTTTATCTGGAATGCAATTCGGGAATCAGCGGAGATATGACGGTGGCTGCACTGTTGGATCTGGGCGCAAACGAACAGGTTTTGCGCGCGGCACTGGCATCTCTTCCGCTGGAAGGTTATGCGGTTGTGATCAGCCGTGTCAAAAAATCCGGATTGGACGTACTGGATTTTGACGTGGTACTGGAGCACGAAAATCACGATCATGACATGGCATATTTATACGGACAGGACAGATCGCAGTCCGGAGAAGCGATACATACTCATGGTCTGACACACCATCATCGCACACCTGCCGATATTTATGAGATCATCGATCAGGGGAAACTGACACAGGGAGCCGCAAAGCTGGCACACCGGATCTTTGAGATACTGGCACAGGCGGAAGCAACGGCGCATGGCGTACCGGTATCTGAGGTTCACTTCCATGAAGTCGGTGCCGTGGATTCTATCGTGGATATTGTGGCGGCAGCTGTTTGTCTGGACAATCTGGCACCGGATCGTGTGGTGGTATCCCCGCTTTCGGAAGGAAAAGGACAGGTGCGCTGCCAGCATGGCCTGCTTCCGATTCCTGTACCTGCAGTGACAAATATCGTGATGGAGCATCAGATTCCCATGAAGCAGCTGGATGTGGAGGGGGAACTGGTGACGCCGACCGGAGCGGCGATTGTCGCGGCGATCCGTCAGGAAAACAATCTCCTGCCCGAACAGTACCGGATCTGTGGGATTGGAATGGGGGCCGGAAAGCGGGAATATGGTCTGGCAGGTTTCCTTCGCGCAATGTGGATTGAAGAATGAGAATGTCAATTCTGAAAATTCACGAAATCGTTTCACGAAAATTGTGCAATAGTCCTAAAAAAAATTCTTGGCCAATAAAATCATGCAAAGGATGAAAAAATTTGGTATAATGTAAAGACATGTAAAATGATTTAGGGGGTCGTTATGGGACAGGTGCATCTATCGGAGCTTTTGGATATCGAAAGTGTCCAGGTGATTCAAGATAGTTTTTCAAAAATGACGGGAATGGCATCCGTGTTAACCGATGAAAACGGAACACCGATTACGAAGGGAAGCAATTTTACGACATTTTGTTATGAATTGACGAGACGCTCGGCGATTGGAAAGGCCAGATGTGAAAAATGTGACCGAAGCGGGGCGAAGGAGACGATGAAGTCGGGACGTGTGACAGTCTATAGTTGTCACGCCGGGTTGTGTGATTTTGCCGCACCGATCATCGTTGACGGACGCTTTATGGGAGCATTTGTCGGCGGACAGGTTCTGCTTCAAAAACCGGATGAAGATCAGATCCGGCAGGTGGCATGGGATTTGGGGATTGATCCGGAAGCATATGTGTCAGCTGTTCGTAAGATTCCGGTGATCTCAAAGGAAAAGATGGAAGAGGCAGCCGGATTTTTATATAAGGTTGCCAATGTGATGTCAACGATGGCATATACCAGTTATATCAATTTGGTTCGCAATCGTGAATTTAAAAACGTCACGAAGATGAAAAATGAGTTTATCTCCACTGTTAATTACAATCTGATGAAACCGCTGCAGGAGATGTTGTTTTTGGCACAGAGTATCAACCGTAGTGAATTGTCAGAGGACAGCTCGAAAAAGCTCTATACACTGGAGAAGATGAATCAGAAGGTCATCAATGCACTGGCAGATGCGATGGAGTATTCCGAATTGACGAAATTTGATTCGGAGATCGTGGAGACGGATTATAATCTGCACAATCTGTGTGAGGGATTGAATCTGACCTATCAGGGACGGCTGTTAGAGAAAAACGTGAAGTTCGAATTACTGATTGATGAAGATGTACCGGTCAATGTATTTGGTGATGCCACACGTATCCGACAGATTCTGGCAAATCTTTTAAACAATTCGGTGCAATATACGAATGAGGGCAAGATTACGCTGCATGTTTCGGTGAAACGAACGACCTACGGAATATTAGTGGTGTTTGAGATCCGGGATACGGGAGTGGGTATGCCTCGGGAACAGTTGGAGGATATTCGGCATATGTTTGCGATGGCAACAGAAAATCAGGCCATTGATGAGGATATGTTGAAATTCGGACTTGGTCTGACAAGCCAGCTGGTTGCAGCTGTCTATGGTAAAGTACAGGTAGAAAGCACACCGGGTGAGGGAACTGCTTTTGTTGTCACGATACCGCAGATTGCAACAAGTGTATAGAATGGAAAGTGCTGCATCCCTTGACGGATGCGGATGGGGTGATGGGTATGGATGAAAAAAGTTTTGAGGAGCGTATGCTGGAATGCGGTACCATGCTGAGTATGGCACAGACTGTGGACGCGCAGGAAAATTGGGATGCGGTAGCATGTTTTCAGCCGTTTTTTGGTTTCGGCAGACTGGTGATGCGCAGGACGGATGCTGCCCACGGACAGGTTCTCCGCGAATTGGTGTATTACGAGGATGAACGGGAGGTAGAATTACATCCGTTCGAGTTTACGAGCAAGGAATATCACGGCGTGGATGTGACCTATCTTGTCTATCCTGCAGTTGGTGAACCGTTCTGGACAGGCGCAGAAGCGAGAAAGCTGATGTTTTGTCTCATGATGCTGCATCAGGCAAACGAGCGACAGGAGCTGGTACATGATTCGATCTTTTACCGTTATCATGATCCGCAGACACATCACACAAATATGAATTTTTATGCTGACCGCTGTGACGAATATATCAAAAATCACACGATCGCCGATTATACGGCACTGGCTGTCAACCTGAGTAATTTTACAAATCTGAATCTGAAGATCGGAAGCGGCAATTGTGATACTGTTTTGGTCAAATATATGAATCTGTTAAAGGGTGGACTGGATGAGGATGAAGTGGTATCCCGTTACAGTGGAGACCAGTTTGCGCTGCTGATTCACAAGGAGCATCTGGATCAGATTCTTGAAATACTGCGGGGAGTCAATATCCAGTACGGACCGGATAAACAGGATGTGGTTTTGATCTCGGCGGAAGCGGGAATCTACAATCTGCACAATGAGGTGTCGAATTATCATCATATCATACAGGCGATCAGCAGTGCTTTGAATACCGCAAAAAATTCGATTCAGCTGCAGTTTGCTTATTATGACCGCTCCACAGTGGATTCGGCACTCCGCAGAAAATATTTTGAGAGTCAGTTTGAGAAAGCGCTCAAACATGAGGATATTCAGATCTATTTCCAACCCAAGGTATCGCTCAAGGATTATGAACTGATCGGCGCGGAGGCATTATCCCGCTGGATCGTAGATGGAAAAGTCGTGCCGCCGGATTCGTTTATTCCAATCCTGGAGGAGACCTCGCGGATCTGTCAGTTGGATTTTTATGTGTTGGAGCATGTCTGCAGAAGTATGCATAGCTGGATCTCGCACGGTGTCAAACCGGTGAAGGTTTCGGTAAACTTTTCCAGACGTCATCTGTCAAATCAAAATCTGGTCAGGGAGATCGTAGCAGTGCTTGACCGCTATGAGGTGCCGCATCAGTATCTGGAGGTGGAACTGACAGAGACAACGATCGACGCGGATTTTGAAGCCTTGAAATCGTTGGTGTACGAACTGCGCGAAAACGGAATCGAAGCATCGGTTGACGATTTCGGAACCGGATATTCATCCTTGAGTCTGATCCGGGACGTACCTTTTAAGGTATTGAAGATCGACAAGAGCTTTCTGGGCGATGCCAATATGCAGTCTGCGAGAGAACGGTCGATGATCAAACACGTCATTTCCATGGCAAGCGATCTGGGAATGGATTGCATCTGCGAAGGTGTAGAGAGCATGGAGCATGTGCAGCTGCTCAAGGAAAATAAATGTTATATGGCGCAGGGGTATTTTTTTAACCGTCCGCTGCCGCAGGATGAATTTGAACAGGTGTTATTAGGATAAGCACAAAAGGTTCACACAAATGTGTGAACCTTTTTGAATGAAACAGTTACTGTTCAAAAATCCGACACAAAAGGATGTTAAGCTGGGAAATAAAAAAGTACAAATAATCAATGAAAGAGAGAATTATAATGAAAACAAAAAAACATGCGATCATGCTGTGTGCCGGCGCGCTTGCCATGCTTACCGCCTGCGGAGATACGTCGGATTACAGTAAATATGTGACCCTTGGAAGTCTGGAGCATCTGCAAAAAAATCTGACGGTGGAAACGGTTGACGAGCAAAGCATGGCGGATGCGAAAGAGGAAGCTCTGGCAGATTACACTGAGTATGAAGATGCCACGGGCAGGATCAAAGAAGGACAGATGGCAGATGTTTCTATTGTGGTGACATCTGACGGGGAAGAGTTATACGATTTTTCAGATGAACCTTATGAAATGACCGTTGGAAAAGAAGAATTCGGCGCAGAGTTTGACACATATCTGATCGGAAAGGAAGCAGGGGATGCCATTGACATAGAAGTCAGCTATGACAGCTCCTTTGACGATGGCGTGCTGTGCGGAAAAACCGTCGAAATCAAAGGAAGCGTGGCAGGTATCAAGGATGTGGTGATGCCGGAGGTTGATGATGCGTTTGTGAAAGAAAATTTAGGTTTTTCAACGGTGCAGGAGTGGGAAGAACAGCTCAGAGCGGACATAGAGGAGCAAAAGCAACAGGAAGCACAGGAGATGATGCGTGAGGATCTGCTGCAGCAGGCAATCGATGCGTCTGACATTAGCGGTTACCCGAAAAACCTGTACAAACAAAAGCTACAGGCGGTCAAAGACGGTTATCAAAGCTATGCGGACATGTTTGGCTGTGATGTGAGCGAGGTTTACGATACCTTTGGATTGACTGAGGAAGATATTGAAAAGGAAGCCTTGGACAATGTGGAGATGACAATGGTTGTATCTATGATCGCACAGAAAGAAGACCTGATGCTTACCGATGAAGAGCTCCAACAGAAAAAAGAGGCATACGCAGCCGAACAGGAGTATGATTCGGTGGAAGACTTGCTGGAAGACTATGAGGAAACAGGTCTGGAAGAATATTTCCTTCAGGAGAAGGTCAAAGACTATTTGGAATCCGTGGCACAGTAAAAAGTTTTTTTCGGGGTACAACCTGTAATGTCTATTGAATTTTCAAATGATAAGGCATAGAATTGATGATAGAAAATATATTATCTATGCAGTGAGAAGGAGAAAAGAAAATGTATGGTTTTGGCCAATTGATTCAGATTTTGAAAAAAAGTCCAAAAAAGATTGTATTTACGGAAGGAAGCGATCCGCGTATTTTAGAGGCGGCATCCCGACTGCTGGCAAGTAATTTCCTGCATCCGATCTTAGTCGGAGATACCGATGAGATCTTTTCGGCAGCAGAGGAAAGCGGCTTTAACATCCGCGGTGCTGAGATCATCGACCCGAAGAAGTTTGATCGTATGGATGAGATGATCGAATTGTTCTGTGAGATCCGAAAGAGCAAAGGGGTGACACCGGAGCAGGCAAAAGAGATTCTGGCCCAGGGAAACTATTTCGGAACCATGCTTGTAAAGATGGGTATCGCAGACGCGCTGCTTGGCGGAGCCACCTATTCGACTGCGGATACGGTTCGTCCGGCATTGCAGCTGATTAAGACAAAGCCGGGAAATAGTATCGTATCATCTGTATTTATTATGGTTCGCCCGAGCGCAACCGGCGATAACGAAGTGCTCGCAATGGCTGACTGTGCGATCAATATCAAGCCGACCGAGGATGAACTGGTTGAAATTGCAGGAGAAGCAGCGGAATGCGCAAAGATCTTTGGCGTAGATCCGAAGGTTGCATTCCTCAGCTATTCGACACTTGGTTCCGGCGCAGGTGAGGATGTAGATAAAATGCGTAATGCGGCAGCAAAATGCCGGGAAAAATATCCGGACCTTCCGATCGAGGGAGAGATTCAGTTCGACGCAGCGGTATCGCCGAGAGTGGCCCGTACCAAGTGCCCGAATTCAGAAGTGGCAGGACATGCCAATACATTTATTTTCCCGGATATCAATGCGGGAAACATTGGTTACAAGATAGCACAGAGACTCGGTAATTTTGATGCTTACGGTCCGATCCTGTTGGGACTGAATGCGCCGATCAATGACCTGTCCCGTGGCTGCAATCCGTCAGAGGTATATTCTATGGCAATCATTACCGCAGCATTGGCATAAAAAAATACTTTACAAAATACATAAAGTAATGTTATTATATGTCTGAACTTAATATAATTAAGAAAAACGAAGGCGTTTTACACCTAGGTGTAGAACGCCCTTTTTTTAATAAAAACCACACAACGGATCGAAATGATCTGACGGACAGCAGGTAACAAGAGAGAGGAGACGTATTATGAGACAACAGATTGATTACATTGATTGCAAAATTTTACAGATTTTACAGGAGAACGCAAGAACCACATTAAAGGATATCGCATCTCAGGTGTTCTTGTCGTCCCCTGCAACCTCGGCACGAATCGATAAACTGGAAAAAGAGGGATTTATCCTGGGCTATTATACCAAGGTTAATCGAGAGAAGATGGGCAATCACATCAAAGCATTTGTCAATGTGGAAGTGGCAAATGATAAGAAGGATGCGTTTATCGAATATGTCACAGATTGTCCGAACGTACTGGAGTGCAGTTGTATCACCGGCGAGTATGCGATGCTGCTGGAAGTTGTCTATTCCAATACAGAGGAATTGGAGCAATTCGTATCGAAGCTGCAGAGATACGGCAAAACCCAGACACAGATTGTTTTCTCCACCGCCATAGAAAGAAGAGAACTGACACCGGCATTGAGTATGGAGATGTAATGAAAATTATTTTGGCGCAATATCCGTAAGACTCGGAAAAAATACGTTCCGGGTCTTCTTTTTTATGTAAAAATATTTTAAGATAAATGGAGAAACGAAGGAACTGTTTCAGGCAGTTATGAAACTAATTTGAGGAGCAGGGTATGGAAACAAAACTGACATTACCGGAAGAATTTCTGGATCGAATGAAAGAACTGTTACAAGATGAGTGCGAAGAATTTGTGACGAGCTATGACAGACCGCGCAGTTATGGCCTGCGAAGAAATCCGTTGAAATTGGATGAGGAGGCTTTTTTGCGAACGGTGCCGTTTACGTTGAAAAAGGTACCGTGGGCCCGGGAGGGCTATTATTATGATCATGAGCAGCGACCGGGCAGACATCCATTGCACGAGCAGGGTGTTTATTATATACAGGAACCCAGTGCGATGGCACCGGTGCAGATTCTCGATCCAAAGCCGGGAGAGATCGTTCTGGATCTGTGTGCGGCTCCGGGAGGAAAGACCACGATGATTGCCGGACGTATGCAGGGAGAGGGACTTTTGATCGCAAATGAGATCGTTCCGGGCCGCGCAAAGATTCTGGCGCAGAACGTCGAACGGATGGGAATCACAAACGCAATTGTCTGCAATCATTCGCCACAGGAGCTGGCAGAGCATTTTTGCGGATTTTTTGACCGGATCGTTGTGGACGCACCCTGCTCCGGCGAAGGTATGTTTCACAAAGAAGAGGCGGCATTGACCGAGTGGTCGGCGGACAATGTAGCACACTGTGCCGACAGACAGCGGGAAATATTGCCGGAGGCGATTTCGATGCTGGCAGAGGGTGGCAGGCTGGTCTATTCGACCTGTACGTTTGCACCACAGGAAAACGAACAGATCGTAGCTTGGATATTGGCGGAATACCCACAGCTTGAGATTGAACCGATCGATGCGGGGGCGTATGGAATATCTCCGGCGAGACCGGATTGGGCAGGGCAATATGCAAACAATTTATCCGCTGAACGCCTCAACAGCATTTCCGGGGCGGCTCGTATCTGGCCGCACCGATGCGACGGGGAAGGGCATTTTGTTGCCTTTTTTTACAAATCGGGTGAGCGCAGAGAGACGTTTGTACGGGGACTTTCGTTTCAAAAGGTCACGGAGTATGTGTCAAGACCGGAAAAGACAGATGGGAAAAAGACCAAAAACAGGAAAAAAGGAAAAGACAATGCAGATGCGGATGCATGGAAGCTGTTCGAGGAGTTTGCATTGCAGTATCTGACCGAGATCCCGGTTGGAAAAACCGTCTGCTTCGGCGATCAGATCTATCTCCTGCCACAGGATGCACCGGAATTAAAGGGGCTTCGAGTATACAGAGCCGGTCTGCATCTTGGCACTGTCAGGTCGAACCGCTTTGAGCCGTCCCATGCATTGGCACTGGCACTGCGGCCGGATCAGGTGAAACAGACGCTGGATGTATCGGACGTGTGCAGATATCTGAACGGAGAGAGTGTCTCTAGTGATAGTGCCCAAAAAGGCTGGCTGATGGTTACTTATCGGGGGCTTCCGATTGGATGGGGAAAAGCCAGTGGCGGAGTGGTCAAAAACCATTATCCAAAGGGGCTTCGGCGTGATCTGACCGGATTTTTTGAAGGAAGGGATTGTAAAAAATAGACAAAAAAATTTTTTGTTCAATCTTCCGAAAATGAGCAAAAACCGGATAATGTCCTTGCAATTGCAAATTTTGTGTGGCATATTCAAGTTAATAATTGCGCAGTTGCGCATATATTGTGTAACAGTTGCGCTTGATATGTAGCCTGAGCGCTTTTGCGCTTTTGCAAAGCAAGAACGCCGAGGCGTTCTTGAACAGTGCGAGGGTTCAAATCTCCGGGGAGTAGCAAAATGGATCATCAGAACAATGAGGAAAACAAAAATATCACGATCGCCGATGTGGCAGAAGCACTGGGGGTATCGAAGACAACGGTATCGCGGGCAATCTCGGGAAAAGGCAGGATCGGGCAGGAGACGAGGGACCGTGTGATGGCGTATATCCGGGAATATGGATATATGCCGAATGCGATGGCAAGAGGCCTGGCAAAATCAAAAACCTTTAATTTGTGCGTGGTCATGCCGGATCAGTATGACGTGGCAGATGTGACTTTTTTTCAGGATTGTCTGCTGGGTATTGAAAAAATTGCGGCGTCACAGGGTTATGACCTGCTTCTTTCGATCTGCTCCAACGATAACATTGAATCACTGGAACGGATCGTATCGAACCGGAAAGCGGACGGTGTGATCCTGATGCGTACCTATGTGGACGATGGACAGATCCGTTTTCTGAAACAACACAATGTGCCCTTTGTGGCTGTGGGAACGAGTGAGGAAGCAGATGTGATTCAGATTGATCATGATCACAGACATGCGTGTATGGAACTGACACAGCTGCTGCTGATGAAGGGCTTTAAAAAAATTGCGCTGATCGGTACGGATGTGACACAGATGGTGAATCATATGCGTTTAAACGGATTCCTGGATGCACATGAGCAGCTGAAGATTCCGGTGGAAGATGCGATGATCCGGATGAATCTGGAAAACAGTGTGCTTGTGTCAAAAGCAGTGCGTGAGGTAGTGGAGCTGGGGGCTGACGCGATCCTGTGTACGGATGATGCGGTGGCGTCTATTGTGTTGCGGGCATTGAATGAGGCAGGGCTTCGGGTTCCGGAGGACATCCGACTGGCATCCTTCTATGGTGGTCCGCTGTTGAACAACAGTCTGATCCCGATTTCGACGATCCATTTTGAGGCGGTGGAGCTTGGAATGGTGAGCTGCCGGGTGCTGATCGATCTGCTTGACGGGGTATCTGTGGAACAATTTACAAAGCTGCCGTTTGAAGTCGTATTAAAAGAGTCGACCCAGTCCTGACGAAATTTTAAGTGAAAACATAGCGATAAGCGCAAAAAAAACCATGCGTTGCATGGTTTTTTTGTTATTTAAACGATTAAGGAGCGCAAATAATTGCGCATAAAATGGATTGCGGAAACGGTTTTTATCAATGCCTTTTGTTAATAATTACCAAAAAATGCAACGATAAATTATATAATATATTCATTGACGACAGAGCGAAGCTAAGATATACTGTTTTTGTGGGCAAGCGATTGCGCAAAAACAAGAAGCGTAAGTGCCTGCAAAAGAAAACAAAAGCACCAAAGGGTGCAACACTTTTAGGGAGGTAACAAAAAATGAAAAAGAAAGTTCTTTGTGGATTCTTAGCAGTAGCTATGACCGCAGCAATGGTTGGATGTGGAAGCAAAGCAGACGCTCCTGCAGACGACGCAGCAGCAACAACAGATGATGCAGCAGCAACAGAGGATGAGGCTCCTGCAGCTTCCGGTGAGACCGTTGCATTGACTGTATGGGCAGCAGAAGAGGATCAGGATCTGACAGCAGATTTAGTAGAGAAATTCAAAGCTGCAAATCCGGATCAGACATTTGATATTCAGATCGGTGTTGAGTCTGAGTCAAAAGCAAAAGATGACATCTTAGTTGACCCGACAGCAGCTGCTGATGTATTCGCTTTTGCAAGTGATCAGATCGTTGACCTGGTAAATGCAAAAGTTTTACAGCCGGTTCAGGATACCGACACAGTCACAAGCGAGAACATTCCTGGTTCCATTGAGGCTGCAACTGTAGACGGAACCTTATATGCATATCCGTTTGCAGCAGACAACGGATACTTCATGTACTATGACAGCAGCGTGATCACAGATCCTTCAAACTGGGATGCAATTTTAGCAGATGCTGCAGCAGCAGGTAAGAAAGTTGGTATGACACTTGCTTCTGGATGGTACAATGCAGGATTCTTCTACGGAGCTGGATTTACCACACAGTTAAATGAAGACGGAAGCACAACTATGGATTGGAACGGAACTTCAGCAGACGGAATCAAGGGTGTTGATGTTGTACAGGCTATGTTAGATATCGCTGCTAACCCGGCATTCCAGGCAATCGCTGACGGAGATCTTTCAAACCAGATCGCTACTGGCGAATATGCAGCAATCGTTGATGGTACATGGGATGCAGGTGCTGTACAGACAGCTTTCGGTGACGGATATGCAGCAGGCGCTCTTCCAAGCTTCACATGTGCAGGACAGCAGGTTCCTATGGGATCAGCAGCAGGATACAAATTCGTCGGTGTAAACGCAAACTCAGCTCAGGTTGGTTGGGCTATGGAATTAGCTAAATACTTAACCAATGCAGACAGCCAGATCACACGTTTCGCAGAGAGACAGATCGGACCTTCAAACGTTACAGCAGCAGAGTCTGATGACGTTAAGAGCAACATCGCTATCGCAGCAGTAACTGCACAGAACGGCGCAAACGGAGTAGTTCAGCTTGTAGGTGGTAACTACTGGGATCCATCTGCTACCTTTGGTGAGACAATCGCTCAGGGTAACCCGGACGGAACAGACCTTCAGGAGTTACTTGACAACTTAGTAGCAGCAGTTGCACAGCCTGCACAGTAAAAGATTGATACAGGCAATCGGTTTATGATAACAAGTGAAAAGGACCCATATCTCATTGTGGGTCCTTTTTTTCACCACGACAAACGTAAATGAAGCAAAAAAACCCTGAGGAAAGGTTGGGTGAAGTGATGAGCAAACCTGCAAGTGGAAATCCTGTTGCCGGATTCTTTCGGGCAATCGGAAATTTTTTCAAAGAATTTGGAAGTGCAGTTGCCAAAGGTGACTGGGGAGTAAAAGCATCCCTACTGATTAGTGGTATGGGATGGCTGAAGAGAGGACAGATTATCAAAGGAATCCTCGTGACTTTATTGGAAATCGGCGTGATCGCTTATGAGTTAATGATCGGTTTCCCTTATATCGCAAAATTAGGAACATTGGGTACGGTAGAACAGGCTATGGTCTACAATCCCAATACAATGAAGAACGAAGTGAATGATTACGATCATTCTCTGCTGATCCTGCTTTTTGGTGTCATCAGTCTGGTGACATTGCTGGTAGCCATTGTGTTGTGGATGGCAAATATCAAAGCAGCTTATGAACTTCAGAAGCGTGCAGAAGCCGGAAAACATATTAATAATTTTAAAGAAGATATTTCTGTGATGATGAACGGTAAGTTCCATATTACCTTACTGTTTCTTCCGATTATGGGAATCATCATTTTCAATATTATGCCGTTGATCGTCATGATCGCGATCGCATTTACGAGCTATGACCAGAACCATATGCCGCCTGCGGCGTTGTTTACATGGGTTGGTTTTGACAACTTTAAATCATTGTTTACATCCAATCTGACAACAACCTTCGGATATTCTTTCTGGAAGGTACTCGGATGGACCTTGATCTGGGCTTGCCTTGCAACCTTTACAACGTATATCGGAGGAATCTTACTTTCTCTGCTGATCAACCACAAGTTGACCAGAGTGAAAAAATTCTGGAGAACTGCTTTCGTCGTTGCGATTGCAATCCCACAGTTCGTAACCTTGCTGGTGATGCGAAGCTTTTTTGCTAACACAGGACTGATGAACAAGTTCTGTGAAGCAATTGGATTTACCGGACTGATGCAGAAACTGGGATGGGTATCGACCAATTATATTCCGTTCCTGACAGATCCTACATGGGCTAAGATTACGATCATCCTGATCAATATCTGGGTCGGTGTGCCATATCTGATGCTGATCGCTACCGGAGTTCTGATGAATATTCCGGAAGAATTGAAAGAGTCTGCGAGAATTGATGGCGCAAACTCTGCACAGATTTTCAGACATATCACGATGCCTTATATGTTGTTTATCACCGGACCGTATCTGGTGACACAGTTTACAGCCAATATCAACAACTTCAACGTTATCTACCTATTGACCAATGGCGTGTATGTCACAACCGATCAAAAGCTGGCAGCTTCCAATGCAAAGGAAGTAGACTTGCTTGTTACCTGGCTGTATAACCTGACCAGTGGACAGTATAACTACAAGATGGCAGCGGTAATCGGTATTATGGTATTTATCGTATGTGCACTGTTCACATTAATAGCCTTTAACTATCTGATTAAAGGAGATAAGGAGGAAGCGTTCCGATGAAAGCAAAAAACAGAGCAACAGCAGTATTGATACATTTTATTTTAGCTGTATTGGCAGTGATCTGGCTGATTCCGATCGTGTGGCTTTTGGTAACCTCCTTTAGTGCTTACAAGGGAATGAACACCAGCCGCTTCTTCCCGGAGACATGGACACTTTGGAATTACAAAATGATGTTATTTGAGCCGGATACCGTCGCTCAATTTGGTGCATGGTTCAAAAATACATTGGTCATTGCGATCTTTACCTGTCTGATCTCAACCAGCTTCGTGCTGATGACCAGTTATGCGATCAGCTGTATGCGATTCAAAGGTAGAAAAGCATTGATGAACATTGCTGTTATGTTACAGCTGTTCCCTGGATTCTTATCCATGATCGCAATCTACTTTATTTTGAAATCGGTCAATCTGACCAATAGCCATTTGGGAATGATCCTTGTCTATTCCGGAGGATCGGCACTGGGTTATCTGGTTGCAAAGGGATTCTTTGATACGATTCCGACCTCTCTTCGTGAGGCAGCTTACTTAGAGGGAGCATCAGAGGCAAAGACATTTATCACGATTGTGCTGCCATTGTCAAAACCGATTATTGTATATACAGTAATCAGTTCGTTCTTAGTACCTTGGACAGATTTCATCTTCGCAAAGATCATGTTGAATTCCGGTGTATCTGAGAACTGGACGGTTGCAATCGGACTGTACAATATGTTGAACCGTAACCTGTTGCCAAACTACTTCTCAAGATTCTGCGCAGGAGGTATTCTGGTAGGTATTCCGATCGGTATTCTGTTTATCATTATGCAGAAGTTCTATGTAGAGGGAATTACCGGAGGTTCTGTAAAAGGTTAATCATTTTTTGGAAATTATGGTCTCTGTTCACTTGGTGGACAGAGACCAAGTTAAGTAATCATATAATCATAAGGAGGAAATTATGGGTCCATTAGTATTGAATGTAATCCATAGACCTGAGATGGTACCTGAGTATTCAGCGACTGTTACAGGACAAGGCAAAGAGGAAGATATCGGAGATAAAGCGCTCATCACAGAATCGCTGGATATCTTTAAGACACAGCAGAGATTAGCACATGAAAACGGTCTGAAAGTAACGATTCAGATGACATACGCAGCACTGTTCAATCAGGAAGCAATTGAGATCGCAAAACATGATCATGAAGAGTATGGTGATGAGATCGCATTATCACTTCTCGGACTTCCTTGCGAAGAGTTCCGCGAGAAATATAAGACAAAGGACTTCTGTATCTGGATGTTCTCCATGGAAGATAAAAAACAGATCGTGGATGATGTGTTTGAAAAATTTCATGACTGCTTCGGATTTTATCCGGAATCAACCGGTTCTTATTACATGGACGCAGATCTGACCAACTACATCAAGGAGAAATATCCTTCTGTAAAATGTGCGGTTGCAACCTGCTGGGAAGAGGGACCGAAAGCATATCATACTTGTAACAATTCTTGGTATACATTGTTTGACGGTGGCCCGTGGGCTCCATGGATTCCTTCCAAACAGAACACTCACGCACCGGCTGCAAATGCGGCAGAGGATAGCGGCATTGTAGCGATTCCTCATTTGTCACGTGACCTGCTGGCTTGCTATGATGGAAATGGTTCCAACTTTGGTACCCATCCGCAGAACGTACTTCGCGGAATGATCTATGATACCAAGACATGGGAATATCCGTATCTGTACAATTTGATCGACCAGTATCATTCATTGGAGAAATACAACAACGGATATGCATACAACATGATGTTTGTCGGACCGGGCTGGATGAACAAGATGGGACGCTGGGAGCAGCCGTATGAGTTGCTTTTGAAATCCTATACCGACGGATGTGCATACTACGGTAAATTGAAAAAAGAAGGCAAGCTGATCGACATGACCATGTCAGAGTTTGCAGATTTCTACAGAGAGAAGAAGGGTGTCAATGCCGGCAACTACAATGAACCGGAATGTGCACCTTGGAGAGATATCCTTTACGGATCTGACAAGCAGGTATTCTGGTACTGCGATCCATACATGAGAGCATGTGTAAACATGGATCAGGGTGGTGCCATCGTCGACCTTCGCCCGTATGTGGCAAAATTGGAGTGGCCGGTAGGAATCGGAACCAAGCATGTACAGGATGCTTCTTATCCGTTCCTGATTCAGGAGAAATATCGCGCCGGATACTTTACCCATTATGCCGGAGCAGGAACCGTCAGAAGTGCAAAGCTTTCTTATAACGGTGAAGAAGTAGATCTGTGTCTGTGCCCGACCAAATCACATTTCTCAGAGGAGATGATCGACGGCAAGAAGAACAGAATCCTGACACTGGATCCGGTAGAGATCAAGTTCAACGGCGTGACAGTAAAACTTCAGACCAAGGAATATTTTGAAGAAGGCGCATCAAATATCAAGATCGAGCGTAATATCCTTGAGATCAGCGATCCAAACGCAGAGATCTATCTGGATGAGTATATCACCGCATGCTACGGTACGACCGAGTATCCGGAGGACATGACAGGAATCACTCTTGAGGCAGTTGGCGGAAACGCACCTGCAACCATCGACTATGAGTACAAGTGTCGCGATGCCAAGAGCGAAGGTGCTGACCTTGTAAAAGCAACCGTTCCTGCAATCCAGACTGTTGTATCACTGACTGCATCTGACAAGGCAACCGGATACATTGAAGAGGGATATGCATTCTCTCCAATGTTCAAGCTTGGATATAAGAAGAAGATTTCTGATAAGGAGGTATTTGCAACATGGCTCAACTTGGAAAAGGCAAATTAAATTACAGATGTCCATCCTGCTTTATGCGAGACCTCGACATCGATATGTTTTTGGATAAAGATACCGGAATCTATAGCTGTATCCGCTGCCAGTTCAGAGGAGACGAGGCAAAGATTTTAGAGTGGAATGAGAAGGTACGTGAGCGTTACGGCGACATGTACAAGAGATTCACAAAGTTCGACTTCGATTAAAAGCATTGGCCCTCGCGTGTGAGCGCGGGGGCTTTTTGAATATTGATAAAAAGGAGATCACAATGAAATTTGTAAAAGGTATGGATTTGTCTACTTTGCTGGAACTCGAAAGGTGCGGCGCAAAGTATTATGATCATGGACAGGAAATGGCCATCCTTGACATCATGAAAAAATATGATGTCGATACGATCCGTCTTCGTATCTGGAATGATCCTTGGAGCGAGGACGGTAAAAGCTATGGTGCCGGAGAAAACGATGTAAAGACGACACTGGAGATCGCAAAGAGAGTGACTGCAGCAGGCTTTGGCGTGCTGATGAACTTTCATTACAGCGATTTCTGGGCTGATCCGGGTAAACAGATCAAGCCAAAGGCATGGAAAGATTATTCGGTGGATGAACTGGAACAGGCAGTTTATGACTTTACCCTTGAGACGATGGAATTGTTCAAAAAAGAAGGCGTCAACATCACAATGGTGCAGGTGGGTAATGAGCTGAGTAACGGTCTGCTTTGGCCGGAGGGAATGATCCGTGAGGATCTCGGAAAGACAGAATATGATAATGTGGCGCGTTTTGTCAGCGCCGGGATTCGGGCTGTTCGTAAGGTGACTCCGGACGCAGGCGTGATGATCCATCTGGATAACGGTGGAAATAATGAATTGTATCGCCGCTGGTTCGATCATTATGTGGAGCGAGGGGAAGACTTTGACATGATCGGTCTGTCCTATTATCCGTTCTGGCATGGTACGATGGATATGCTGTTTCACAATATGAATGATATTGCCGAGCGTTATCACAAGGATCTTGTCATTGCAGAGGTATCTATGGGCTTTACGATGGACGATTACAAAGCTTATGAGAAGCTGACAGACGAGGAGCGCAAAGGTTATGCTACCAGACCTGCCCTTGTGGAAAAGATCGAGTTTCCTATGACGGTGCAGGGACAGTATGATTTTACCAAGACACTGTTGGAGAGACTGCTCACGGTGAAGGAAGGAAGAGGAAAAGGTTTCTTCTGGTGGGAGCCGGCTTGGATTCCGGTAGCAGGAAGTGGCTGGGCAACACCGGAGTCACTGAAATATATGAACGATCCGGGACCATGCGGCAATGAATGGGCAAATCAGGCACTGTTTGACTACGACGGAAATGCGCTGCCGACGCTGGAATTGATCCGGGATTTTCAGGCAGAATAAAGGCAGGATTTTATAAAAATTTAATATTTGAAACCATTGAAGTTGCTTTGCGTAGGTGTTAAAATCTATGCAAAGCAACTTTTTGTATAATAAAAATCATTTTATTCTGAGCAATATTCGAAGAGAGAGTTTATGAAAGTCGTGCTTTTAAAATCACAAACAAAATATAAAAGCAGGTGTCTTTTGATAAACGCTCGATAAAGTGTGAAAAGACTCCTGAGAAAGGAGTTACTATTTGAAATAGGGCTACCGCAATCCCACTGGCTTTAGACGGTGGGTTAAGGTAGCCAAAAGTGGTGGTTTCTGTTATACTTTCGTTATGGGAACATAGAAATCAAAGAACATACACAAGTATTTATTACAGTACCATATTGTTTTCGTATGCAAGTACAGAAAGAAGCTGCTGACATAAAAGCAGATATCGGATGATATAAAACAGTTTTCTTACGAGATATGTCAAAAGCATAAGGTTATTATTAGACATATGGAAACAGATAAAGACCATATTCATTACATGATAGAAACAGAGCCGACAATGTCAGTCAGTAAAATCGTAAATCTAATGAAAAGTTATACAACGGGTAGTTCACAATGTTAGTGGTACAGTTAATATTCCTCTTGCTGGGGCTGGAACTGCGGGTGCAGTTGTTGGTGATACCAG
>JALEJB010000108.1 GCA_022768825.1 Lachnospiraceae bacterium | reverse complement strand
AAGCAGATTGAAGCAGGTCAGGTAAAAGATGCCAGAACAGCACTCAAAGAAATGAGGGCAAAGTATGGGCTATAAATTGGTTATTTCAGAATATGCGGATGAATTGCTTAATAATCTGATATATTACTTGATTTATCGTTTGAAAAATAAGCAAGCTGCGGAACATCTGTTAAATGATATTGATAGTATTTATGATAGGTTGGAAACAAATCCTTTTCAATTTCCACTTAGTAGAGACATCTATTTAGCAAATAAGGGATATCATGAAGCAGTTGTTCCACAGATGGAATATGTTGTTATTTTTGATGTAAGAGCAGAAGTTGTAAATGTGGTTGGTGTTTTTCATCAATCAGAAAATTATCAAAGTAAGTTATGATGGGACAATGCAATAGTGGTCACATTATGCAATTCTATCAGGGTTTTGGATAAGACTGCAAGAACGCGGTATGAGGAAGAGGCGGTTAGAGGAACTTGGAGTGTTCGGACTCTTCAAAGGAATGTTGAATATTTTAAAGTGCTTTGAGCTGATTGACTTAAAAAATAGAAGAAATTTGGTGCTGTGATACAAGATAAAAAGATATGGTAGGTGGTAGTATGGAGCATTTGCTTTTTCAATTCGCAATGTTACTTTGGATTACAGGAATTATATTTTACTGTGTATTATTTCCAATTGTAACGAAAAAATGTTTTTGGAAAAAAACAAGCCTTAAGAAAAATATTTGTAATGGGTTCGTATGCGTTCTTTTGATGCCCATGTTAGTGTATGAATATTCCGCTGCTCTTTCTATGTTTTTGGCGGATGGTTTCCATATTAGTGAATTATCTGTTGAGGGAATCATTTTATCAACATTTTGCGAGATTGCATTCATTCTATTAGCAGCATATCTGTATGTTTTGTATTTTAAACCTGTCAATAAAACAATTGCTATATTTGTGTATTTTATGGTTAGTATCATTACATACATTCCTTCATCATTACCACCAATGAATGCAAAAAATGCAACAATCGGGGATATTGTTCAGATTCTGGGAGAAAGTATATTAATCCTGGCTCTGGGATATATGTTCTATCATTTTTTGATTGTTCCGATTTCTAAGATTACACATGTTGATAATAAAATTGGAAGAAGAGCATTTATTGTTTTACCGGCTTTTTCATTAGTTTATACTGATATTATAGCAATCATAAATTTATTGTATGCAGATAATCATATTCTTATGGTAGTAACCGGAATCTCATCTGTTTTTGTTATATTAGTTGTATGTATTGGATTTCATTATATTATACAGAACACGATTGTGATTAGTGAACTGGAAAAAGCCAAAGAAGCAGAGAAGGCGAAAGAAGAAGCAGAAAGGGCAAAGGAAATCGCGCAGGAGGCGAATCGTGCAAAGTCAGAGTTTCTGGCTAATATGAGTCATGAAATCCGGACACCCATCAATGCGGTGCTGGGTATGGATGAGATGATTTTAAGAGAAAGCACTGATTCGAAAATATCGGAGTATGCCTTGGATATCAAACAGGCAGGAAATATGCTGCTTTCTCTGATTAATGACATACTGGATTTTTCTAAAATAGAGAGCGGCAAGATGGATATTATTCCGGTTGACTATGATTTTGGAATTTTGCTGAGTGATACGATAGACATGATCCGTTCCAGAGCAGAAGAGAAAAAATTGCAGCTTGAATTAAAAATTGAATCGAATACGCCGGTGCATTTGCACGGAGATGAAGTAAGACTCAGACAGATCATTACCAATATTCTTACAAATGCTGTCAAATATACACCGGAGGGAAAAGTGATACTTACGGTATCAGGAAAGAAAGTGTCGGCAGAAGCAGTACAATTGTATGTATCAGTTAAGGATACCGGTATCGGAATTAAGAAAGAAGATATCGGAAGGTTGTTTGATTCTTTTCAGCGTGTAGATGAAAGCAGAAACCGGAATATTGAAGGAACCGGTCTTGGCCTTTCTATTACCATGCGTCTGTTGAACTTGATGGGCAGTCGTCTGCAAGTGGAAAGTACCTACGGGGAGGGCTCTGACTTCTATTTTTATCTGGAACAAAAACAACTGGACGATGAGGTGATCGGAGAAGATATACAGAAATATTGTGAAAATGAAAAAGGCAAAATCAGTATTTCTACTGAGCAGTTTTATGCTCCGGATGCCAAAATCCTTGCTGTAGATGACAATATGATGAATCTGAAAGTCTTTTCGGGATTACTTAAGAAGCATGGTATGCATATTGACACTGCAATGAGTGGCAGGGAATGTCTGGAACGAATGGAGAAAAATGCATATCATATTATATTTATGGATCATCTGATGCCGGAAATGGATGGTGTGGAGACATTAAGCCGGATCAGAGAACTGAAAACGAATCGCAGTAAGGATGCAGTCATCATTGTTTTGACCGCTAACGCGGTTTCCGGGGCAAGGGAAATGTTTTTGGAAAAGGGATTTGCTGATTATCTTTCAAAGCCTATTATTCCGGCAAAACTTGAAAAAATGATTCAGAAATATCTTCCGACAGAGTTGTTATTGAGGAATGATGTGGAGCAGAAGGAAAAAATATGATGAAAAAGATTCTGATCACCGGTGGAACAACATTTGTCAGCAAGTATGTTGCGCAGTATTTTTCAGAGCATAACTATGAGGTCTATGTGCTCAACAGAAACACGAAACCACAGATTCCGGGCGTTACATTAATCGAAGGGGACAGGCATGCATTAGGGGATCACCTGAAAGGGATGCATTTTGATGTTGTGGCGGATATCACAGCCTACAATTCAGATGATATCATAGACTTATATGAGGCACTTGGTTCCTTTGATCAATACATCATGATCAGCTCAAGCGCGGTATATCCCGAAGATGGTGTGCAACCGTTTCAAGAAAACTCCACGAGGGCAGAAAATAAATTTTGGGGGAAATACGGAACAGATAAAATGGAAGCAGAGAATTGTTTGTTGGAACGGGTAGAGGACGCATATATTTTGAGACCACCCTATTTGTACGGACCGATGGATAATGTATACAGAGAAGCATTTATCTTCGATTGCGCGAATGCCGACAGAAAGTTTTATCTGCCCAAAGACGGGAAGATGAAATTACAGTTTTTTCATGTGAGGGATTTATGCAGACTCATGGAGATGCTGATTGAAACAAGACCCGCAGAGCATATTTTTAATGTTGGAAATGCCGAGACGGTATCCATCAAAGACTGGGTGACAATGTGTTATGCCTGCTTTGACAAGACACCTGAATTTGTGAATGTCTATGAAGGTATCGAACAGAGAAATTATTTTTGTTTTTCTGATTATGAGTACTGTTTAGATGTAAAAAAGCAGCAGGAAATCTATGCAGATACCATCCCTTTGCAGGAAGGGTTAAAAGAGTGTGCTGGATGGTATCTGACAAATGAGGCAGAGGTGAAGAAGAAGCCGTATCTAAAATATATTGATGAAAATCTGGCATAGGTTTGC
>JALEJB010000077.1 GCA_022768825.1 Lachnospiraceae bacterium | reverse complement strand
ATAAATCAAAAAGGGGCTTTTGCAGATGCGAAAGCCCCAAAATTATGTTGTTTTTTAGAAATCCACCTCGGTATCGTAGTAGCAGCATTTCAGCAGCTTCTCCATCTCTTCCTGAGTCGGAATACGTGGATTGGAACCGGTGCAGGCATCCAGAATTGCATTTGCGGCAATCTCAGGAAGTCTCTCTAAGAATACTTCTTCCGGAACAAAACCGTTCTCGGTCGGATAGCTGTCAGCACCGTAGTTTTTGATGCAGTGCGGAATGTTCAGATCGTCGTTCATCTTTCTTAAGTAAGCGATCAAAGCAGCAACCTTGTCGTCGTCTGAGGCGCTCTTGTCAGCGATTCCCATGTAGTCAACAATTACGCCGTAACGTTTCTTGGCAGTCTCATCTTTGGCATTGAAAGCGATGACTTTTGGCAGATACATCGCATTTGCTGCACCGTGGATGATATGGGCGCCGAGATCTTCAAAAGCAGCTCCGGTCTTGTGTGCCATAGAATGAACGATACCCAGCAGTGCATTGGAGAATGCCATACCTGCCAGACACTGTGCATTGTGCATGCGGAAGCGTGACTCTTTATCTCCGTTGTAAGATGGAACTAGGTCGTTCATGATCATCTCAATTGCATGGATCGCTAAAGGATCGGTGTAATCGCAGTTTGCGGTTGATACATATGCCTCAACCGCATGAGTCATGGCATCCATACCGGTGTGGGCAACGAGCTTCTGCGGCATGGTCTCTGCCAGCTCAGGGTCAACGATCGCAACGTCCGGTGTGATCTCAAAGTCAGCGATCGGATATTTGATACGATCCTGATAGTTGGTGATGATTGAGAATGCGGTTACCTCGGTTGCAGTTCCGGATGTAGAAGAAATTGCACAGAAGTGAGCTTTGGTGCGCAGCTTTGGAAGTCCGAAAACCTTACACATATCCTCAAATGTGCAATCCGGGTACTCATATTTGATCCACATCGCCTTTGCAGCGTCGATTGGTGAGCCACCGCCCATTGCGATGATCCAGTCAGGCTGGAATTTTGCCATCGCCTCAGCACCTCTCATAACGGTCTCAACGGATGGATCCGGTTCGATACCTTCGAATACCTCAACCTCCATACCGGCTTCTTTTAAGTAGCCGATCGCGCGATCCAGAAAGCCGAAGCGTTTCATAGATCCGCCGCCGACGCAGATGATGGCGCGTTTTCCTTCAAAGGTTTTCAAAGCCTCTAAAGATCCTTTTCCGTGGTAAATGTCTCTTGGTAGTGTAAATCTTGCCATGTTTCAATATCCTCCTAAAATTAAAGTGTGAAATAGATCAGTTGCTGGAAGTATTTTTATCCCCCAATACTTCCGGTTTGCGTTCATAGACGCGATTAATAGTTACGTTAAAATTCTAACATCTATACATAGAAATGGTCAATGCATGAAGTGACCAAAATGCTTGAAATGTTTGTGAACGGTAAAAAGTTTTGAAAGCGGCATGTTGTCAGGGAGAAATCAGATTGCTATAATAAGAAAAGTATTTTAATATTACCGGAACCAAAATATGGAAGAAAATAGAAAGTAAGGAGAACACGATGAAAATACCACAAATTTTTGAAGAGAAAAAAAGACAGGGAAAACCGTCCCTTTCCTTTGAGATCTTTCCGCCAAAGAAGGAAGCGGCACTGAAAAATATCGATGAGACACTGGAGATGCTGTGTGATCTGCATCCGGATTTCATCAGCGTGACCTTTGGTGCAGGCGGAAGTCTCAGAAATAATCAGACCGTAGAGATTGCTCGCAAGATCAAGGAAACTTACGGCGTGGAGCCGGTGGTGCATCTGACCTGTCTGTATTATTCAAAAGAAGAGATCTGCGAGATCTTAAAGGAGCTGGAAGCGGCAGGCATTCAGAATATCCTGGCACTGCGGGGAGATCACAACCCGGACTTTCCAATCAAGCAGGATTTTGCCTATGCCAGTGATCTGGTGAGCTTTATCAAGAGTCAGGGAGATTTTGCGGTCAGCGGAGGCTGCTATCCGGAGAAGCATTTGGAAGCAGCGGATGCAATTACAGACATTCGATATCTCAAGAAAAAAGTAGATGCGGGAGCAGAGCATCTGATCAGTCAGTTATTTTTTGACAACGAGGTGTTTTACCGGTTTTATGAAAAAACCCGCTGTGCAGGCATCGATGTACCGATTGATGCGGGAGTGATGCCGGTGACGAACAAAGCGCAGATCGAGCGCATGGTTCATATGTGCGGAGCTACCCTTCCGGAGAAATTCGCAAAGATTTTGAAGAAATACGAGAATCATAAGGAAGCACTGATGGATGCGGGAATTGCCTACACCATTAATCAGATCGTTGACCTGATCGCAAATGATGTGGACGGCATTCATGTGTACACGATGAACAATCCGGTAGTTGCAAAACGCATCTGTGACAGTATCCGGAATCTTGTATAATCATGAAAAAACATAAAATTATAGTTGACCAATGTAAAAAAATACGGTATAGTATGTTTTGACGCTTCAACGCATTGAAGTGTAAAAAATAGAAAGCATTGGAGAACAAAAGAATGAAACAGATTGATAAGTTATTGAGCTTCAGAGAGAGTATCAAAGTCGTAGATGCCACACTTCGCGATGGCGGATTGGTAAATGACTTTTATTTTTCTGATGAGTTTGTCAAAAATTTATATAAAGCAAACATTGATGCGGGTGTTGATTACATGGAAATGGGATATCGTGCATCAAAGAAGGTATTTGACGAGAGCAAGTTCGGAAAATGGAAGTTCTGTGCAGACGAGCATATCCGGGAGATCATCGGTGAGAATGACACTGATCTGAAGATTGCGATCATGGCAGATATCGGAAGACATGATAAAAATGATTTTGATGAAAAGGTCAACAGCCCGGTGGATCTGGTACGGGTAGCAGCTTACATCCATCAGCTGCCGGAAGCCATTGACATGATCGAGGATGCCCATAAAAAAGGATATGAGACCTCCTGCAATATCATGGCGATCTCCAACACACAGGAGAATGATTTAAAGGCCGGCTTGGAGATGCTTGGTCAGACTCCGGTAGATGTCATCTATATTGTAGACAGCTTCGGATCGATCTATCCGGAGGAGATGGCGAGAGTCGTGGATCTGTATCAGGAATTTGCTGTCAAATACGGCAAAAAGCTTGGAATCCATGCGCATAACAATCAGCAGCTTGCGTTTGCAAATACGATCGAGGCGTGTGGTGACGGTGTGGACTGGCTGGATGCGACCTATCTTGGAATGGGACGCGGAGCCGGAAACTGTTCGATGGAGCTTCTTTTGGGATTTCTCAAAAATCCGAAGTACAATATTTATCCGGTATTTAAATTTATCGAGAAACATATGGTGAAGCTTCAGGAAGAAGGCGTTGTATGGGGATATGATCTGCAGTACCTGATCACGGGTTTGTTAAATCAGCATCCGAGAACAGCGATCCAGTTCACCAAGGACAAGAGAAAAGATTATTCGGAATATTATAAGGATATGTTGATCTAATGGATCAAACGAAATAGAAGATGTATTTTCTGCGGGATTCCTCTTTTCCTATGAGGGCAAAGAGGAACCGGGCAGGAAATACATTTTTTTTTGCAAAAAACACAAAAAGCTGAAGACATTTATGCAGACCGTGCGTTATAGTGTTTAGCAGACAGAAAATGAAGGTGGTGAGTGTTATCGAAAGGGAATTAGAATTGGACACAGACATGGACATAGAAATAGAAGAATATTTTTCATATCTGCTGCAGCAATATGAAAAGCTGGTTTACAGCATCTGCTATCAGACCTGCAAAAACCCTTTTGATGCACAGGATCTGACACAGGATACGTTTTTATCGGTTTACAAGCATCTGGGTACCTTTGACCGGCAATATGAACGGGCATGGATCTGCCGCATTGCCAGCAACAAAGCGATCGATTATATGAAGAGCAAAAAACGTACAGAGGAGTGCAAGGAGGACGAATTTTTTGTACAGGTCGAAGATTCATCAAACGGACCGGAGGAAGCTTACATACAAAAGGAAACGAAAGCATTGATTTTATCTGTCTGCAATCAGCTGAAAAGTCCTTACCGGGAAGTGGCGTATGAGCACTTTTATCTGGAAAAAACGATGGCGGAGATCGCAAAGGAGCAGGACACCAATGTAAAGACGGTTCAGACCAGAGTTTATCGGGCGCGGGCCCAGATACGGAAATTATTAAAGGGAGGGGAAGGCCTATGGCAACCGAATTAAAAAACATACATTTATCAGACCATGATTTTGGCGCGTGGGAGCAGGGCAGCCTCTCTGACGCACAGATGGAAGCATTTCTGACGCACACGGCAAACTGCCCCCATTGCGCAGATGCATGGTTTGTGTATATGAATCACCATGAGGAACATTTGCCAGAGCCGCCGGCGTATCTCAAAGAGGAGATTAAGGAGCGGGTGCATCAGCCGGATGTGGTGATCGCGCAGAAGGCACACACGACTTCCAAAAGAGTGCAGCTTTTGATCTATAGTCTCAAGGTCGGTGTGGCATTGGCAGCGTCCATCTTTATGTTGTTTGCGATGGATTCACAGATGCTGGATCAGATTACGAATTTTATTATTTTTCGATAGGAGGACATTTTTATGACAAAGAAAAAGAACGGATTTTGGACATTTTGTTTTTCACTCATACCCGGCGCAGGAGAGATGTATCTCGGGTTTATGAAGCGCGGTGTGAGTATGATGGCTTTATTTATAGGCTGGTGGATGTTTTGTCATGCAACCGGATTTGATATCGGTACTTATCTTCTGCCGGTCATGTGGTTCTACAGCTTTTTCCAGGTGCACAATCTGGTGAGTCTGCCGGATGAGGAATTTTATCAGCAGGAGGATGATTATGTGTTCCTTCACATGGATCAGCTCGTCGGCGTTGATAAGTGGGAACGGGGAAAAGTAAAGTTTCTTGCGATAGCATTGATCTTTATCGGCGGCTACACGATCATCAATACTTTATGGGATTCTTTTTGGAACAATCTGCCGGACTGGTTGTATGAACAATTGCAGGAGTTGCGTTATGGCGTACCGCGTATCGTGATCGCCCTCATTCTGATCGCATTCGGAATTTACCTGATCCGCGGAAAGAAACAGAAGTTGGACAAAGAGCCGGAAGTCGTCTACGAACTGCCGGACAAAAAGGGGGAGTGATCCTATGAATCAAACAGTAAGCATTCAAAACAGTGCAAAGAGGAACTGTGAGACAGCAATGCACTCTCGCCGTACCAGACGTGTGGGCGGTCTGACCTGTGGCATCGCCATGGTGGGCTTTGGCATCCTGTTTTTGCTGAACACATTGTTTGGTCTGATCGATTATACGACGATTTTTTCCCTATGGCCGCTGCTTCTCATCTGTCTGGGAATGGAGATGCTCATTTCAAACATGAGATACAGTGACACGGAGCACGATCAGCTCGTCTACGACAAAGGAGCGATCGTGCTGACGATTCTCGTGACGATGTTTGCGGTGGGCATGGGCATTACCGATTACTGCATGCAGTTTGGAGGCATGTATTTATGAAAAACAGGATTCATTTGAAAGCACCGGGAAATTGGATCAATGACCCGAACGGATTTATCTACTATAAAGGAATGTATCATCTGTTTTACCAGCACTTTCCATATGCGCCGAGATGGGGAACCATGCATTGGGGACATGCGATAAGCGCTGATCTGGTACATTGGGAACACAAGGGCATTGCCCTTTTCCCGACAAAATATGAAGATAGCAATGGCTGCTTTTCCGGCAGTGCCATTGAGCAGGATGGACGACTGTATCTGTATTATACCGGGGTGCATTATCACAAGCCGGATCCAAATGATATCCATCTTTGTCTGGATGATCAGTTTGTGTCTTCGCAGCTGATGATCACATCTGAAGACGGATTTACCTTTGACAATTTTGAAGGGAAAAAGGTGGTCATTCCGCCAATCACAGATGCGAAGATCGGAGACGAGACACAGACAAGAGATCCGAAGGTGTGGAGAGGTACGGATGCATGGTATATGCTGATAGGCAGCAGGGGAGAAGACCAAAGAGGAAAACTTCTTTTTTACAAAAGCAGTAATCTCACAGACTGGGAATATGTGAACTGCGCATCAAAGGAAAACGGATTCGGAACGATGTGGGAATGCCCGGACTATTTTGAAACCGACGGTGGTCAGGTGCTGGTATTTTCCCCAATGGAATTTCTGAATGACGGAAAGCAGTATGCGCAGAATCTGATCTGTATGCCGGTGGAGTTTGAGGAAAAAACCTGCAGCATGAACATGCCGGACGATTATCAGTATCTGGATTACGGACTGGATCTGTACGCGGCACAGAGTACCGTAGATGAAGCCGGAAGACGTGTGCTTGTTGCGTGGGCACGTATGCCCCGGGCGGTAGATGGAGCATGGAATGGCATGTTTGCCATTCCAAGAGTGGTGGAAGCAGACAGGGGACATATCTATTTCCGCGTTCATCCCAATGTGGAGAAACAGTATACGCGTCGGATCGATCGTGTATCGGAAGCGGACTGCGATGGATACCGTGTGAGTCTCGACATCGAAGACGGCGAACATATCAATATCGGAGGCTATGAGATATTCAGAGCCGGAGACCGGATCTGTACGGACCGGACAGCTGTCTTTGAGGGGCTTTCTGATTTCCGAATGCAGTTTGAGACTCCGGCGGTGAAGGAAGGGTATCATCTGGATATCTATGTAGACGCCAATCTGATCGAAGTCTTTGTCAATAACGGCGAGTATGTCATCAGTAATGTGGTCTATGGACTGAAAAAAGAGATCCATGCACAATG
>JALEJB010000072.1 GCA_022768825.1 Lachnospiraceae bacterium | reverse complement strand
GAACAAGGGCGGAGATTCGAGATTTTCACATCTGTCCAGGAAGGCGATTACAGTATTGAACGCGGTGCCCAGAAAATGAATCTGTCTGTTGCAGAATTTACCAGGCAGATGACTTCCGCGGGATATAAAGTTCCGGTAAATGCATAAGAAAAGAAAAAGTCTGACCCACGGTTATGTCGTAGAGTTAGACTTTTTCTTTGTATGGGCACCTAAGATTCTGACTGGGATACCTGGTTTATAAAAAGTTTAGAAAATTTAGAAAAAAATTGGGTTACCTGACACCATAAACTGCACTGCTCAAAGACGTTCGCAGTAATGGAGCACTTATCGGTACCGGGAAACCGGAAAAACTTAAATACGATCTGGCTACTCTAGGCGCATTGATGATACAAATAGGTTAGTTTATGAAATTGATGATTCTCAGAATATCAAAATTATTTCATGCAGAGGACATTATGAAGATTAATTAAAATGGTATCTAATTTAGGTTAATTCTGCAACAGGCACTTATACTGCTTATCTGGTTCATTAGCAATATCTTTCAGAAGTAACGCTTAGTTTGTTGATTAAAATAAGTGCTGCAGTGAGTGTGTTCTGCTGCATGTAAATGTAAAATAAAGAAAGATTCTGGGTTCCAATTTTAGGGTACCAGGTAATCGAATCATTGAATTACCGTAGAAAGAATTTTATAGATATTTCATAGATCTTTCATTTGCAGATAATTTTCTTTATCTGCAGTTTCGAGTACCTGACCCCTAGTGCTTCACGAAATTGGGCAGTTATCAGTAAAAGAAATTTTCAGAATGAGTTGCTAAAATGCTCTGGATTGAATATAATATAAGTGAGAAGAAGGACGAGAGTCCATGTTTTCTCAAAAGCGGTGAGTCCCTACCATTAATGGGAACCAAAAAAAGCGGCGAGTCTCCGCCATAAAGAGAGACCCGGAAAAAGCTGGTGAGTTCCTACCATTAAGTGGAAACCGAAAAAAGTGGGGCGAGCGATCGTCCCCTTTTTGTACATAGGAGAAAAATGAAGTTTTATAACCTTAAGGATGATTATATTCAGTTCCTGCGCACTTTTGATACC
Source organism: Lachnospiraceae bacterium (assembly GCA_022768825.1). Taxonomy (GTDB): domain Bacteria; phylum Bacillota; class Clostridia; order Lachnospirales; family Lachnospiraceae; genus W0P33-017. The sequence continues at coordinate 23,966 of JALEJB010000072.1, read as the reverse complement.
AAAGTTGCGGAAAATAAGCATGAAAGTCGCCCATATGTGGGGGTAGTATTTCAAATTGGCGCAATAAAGTATTATGCTCCATTTACATCCCCGAAGCCGAAGCATCAGAGAATGAAAAATGGTAAAGACTTCAGGAAGATAAATCAGGGTATATATGGTGCAATTAACTTTAATAACATGATTCCTGTTCCGAATAGTGCCTTACTTCTGAAAGATATTGATAATGAACCAGATCAGCAGTATAAGCGCCTGTTGCAGAATCAGTATAATGCGATAAAGGCTGACCGGTGTGCGATTCAAAAGACTGCTGAGAACTTGAGAAATCTGATTTTTACTCCAAATGATAAACTGGGGGAATATGATAAACAGGTGAAAGCGAGATGTTGCGATTTAGTCCTACTTGAATCTGTATATAGTAACTATGGGAAAAATCAATCGAATCAAAATTAGAGAATAATCGGGTTCGTGTAGAGTCAATCAGAAAGTCGGCTTTTCCTGTTCAATTTCTTCATTTCGGAAGCAACCTGATTACAGAATTCTCGTAGAAAGAATTTTATAAATATTTCAGGAAACATTCATTTGCATATAATTTTCTTTATCTGCAGTTTCGAGTACCTGACCCCTAGTGCTTCACAAGAGATATGCTGAATCGGAAGTTAATTTTGCAAACAGGAATTTCGTATTCCAATTCAGCATTTTTGACCGCGGCTATTATTCCGAAGCCATGTTTCGCTATTGTGTGGAACACAATCACCTTTGTGTTATGCGTTTAAAAGAAAATTACGTTATTGCCAGGAAATGCTCCGGTGACATGATCACCATGCTGCCCGGCAATCCCAAAGATGTACACAGGATGTTAAAATCAGAGTCATAGAAGTTATTCTTGATAATGGTACAAAAGAATATCTTGCAACAAACATCTTCGATCCTGAAATTACCCAGGCTATGTTTCGTGAACTATATTTTTATCGCTGGGGTGGAAACAAAATACAAAGAGCTGAAAAGCCGTCTGGCTATGGAAGAATTCTCAGGAGCTACTACAACTTCTGTGTTCCAGGAATTCTACATAAATATGCTTCTTTCTAACCTTTCTTCCCTTATCAAAAATGAGGTTGACGAGGAAATAAATATAACTTCAAAAAGTTCAAACAAGTATCGTTATCAGGCGAACCGGGCATTTATCATTGGACAGATGAAATTGATTCTTCCGAAAATTTTATGCTGCATGTATGATTTTTCTGCTATTGACCGACTATATACCGACGCACTCCGATGCAGGTCCCAGATTATGCCCGGCAGATCATTTCGACGTAAGAAAAATAAGGCAAAAGGACGAACGCATTTTAACAACCAAAAAGTATCATTCTAATCCTCTTCATATCATACTCTGCAGGAGCTTTTGCTACAGCGAAGCTCTGTTAAAGTGCGTCATTTTTTCATCAATGATTCCTTACTCCATTCTCATCTGGTATTTCATAGGACTAAACAGACACGCGTTCCCTTAAGTTGATGGTAAATTGACCACATTGGTGTCTGACACCCTAGGTCTTAGGCAACCTTCGTATGCGTCACCTTGGCAAATGAATTCAGAAACTCATCATACTCCATATAAAACTGTCCGTATGTCTCATCGGAATTGATCGACAAGGCAAAACCGGTTGTGCTTTTCTCTCCCTTCTCATTTTGCTGCATGGAATGCGTGCTGTAAGGATTGCGCAACAGCACATACTTTTTCCCATTTTCTACTTTACCGCCTAAAACAGCATATGCATGACCACTATTTAATCCATCTGCGCCTTCACTGCCCGTTCCTGCATTGTAAATCTCATTGCGGGCTCTGGCATTGCAGATGTTTTGAAACAATGTTTCCTTAGCCTCAGGGGTTAACCGGGCGCCATCTTTTTTATAATCCGTCACCGGTTCCACTCCCAATAAGCGTTGTAAAAACTCGCCACCCTCGCCGTACCACAGGGACTGATAGCCGGTTCTTCCGTCTCTGCCAAGATATGCACAGGCCTTTTCGATCATCTGCATCCACAATGCACCGGCAGACAGCGCATCCATCCCGGCAATACGGGGAATCTCTTTGGTGATCTTCACATAAACCGGCATGATTTGAACATCATATTCTTTGATCGTATCCTCACCAAAAATCTCAACCTCATCCAAGCCTTCCAGGTCTTTCAGTTCCTCCCCTATCGCCTCTTTCGTCGACTTTGGTTCATTTGTACTTGTCTTTGGCAGCCGAATCTTGTCAAAGAGTCGTACCGTAACGGTACCATCACCGTTATCTACAATACATTCCTTTAACAAGTTCGGATTCAGATTCACCAACCCGGTCACAGCTGCTACCATGTAACAATTGGACACTAACCGTTGCTTCAGATCATTTACAACCGGTTCATGGGAAAACAACGGCGTATCCTTTTGATCGCTCCAGTGCATCACACCGCGCAGCATGGCATTTCGTGTGCTTCCGGCTCCGTCTCCTCCGGTTTCCTTTAACTCTTCTTTTGTATAGTCGATTTCAAAACCTTGCGGAACCTCCAATGTACCGTTTGTCATCTGATCGAAATAATTCTGCATGTTCGAAAGGATTTCAGCCGCAGCTCCATTGGCATGCTGTTTTTTTGCAGCCTTCACTGCAGCGATGGCTTTTTTCAGCCGTTCCCGTTCCTCGGTATAGCCAACCGTATACCGCGTTCCCGCAATATATGCCTGCACAATGTTTGCAACCTCTGTCAGACCGGCATCATGCAACTGATCGTTCAGTTGCTGCAGGTTCTGTCTGGACACCCGCTCATTCAGATCAGAAGGGGTCGCAATCGCTTCCTCTCTGGTCAGCCTCATGATCTGTACCGGTTGTCTCACCTGAAGGACATCCGCTCTTCCTGCCTCTTCCCGCATATTCCGAAATTGTATGCGCTCCTCATCTGAAACCGGACCACAGGAAGTAAACTCTGAATGATGTTTCCACACATTATATGCATGCGCCTTATCCAGCCAGCCGGTAATATCCTCATCTGTAAGCCTTGCACCCTCTTGTTCTTCATCTAAAATCTCACCAGTCATAGAAACCCGATTCTGCTCACAGTATACCTCCATGCGATGGCGAAGGGCTTCGATCACCGGACCCAGATACGCTTTCAGCTCCGTCACGTGGGCTTCGTATTTGGCATATACTTTGGACTTGCCATCTTCGCACGTGCTATCATAGAGCTTTACCAAAGCTTCATACTCCTCGATCCAGTTCAGATATCTCATGAAATTATCTTTTTTCTGAAGCTCTGAAGTCAGGAAAAAATTCTCCTTCGGATAATGTTCTTCCACAGACTGCAGGCGAAGCCACAAGGCTGCCTCCTCTTTCGTATCATCCCCGGGCCACATCTGATTTGCTTTCATTTCATCAAGCTGTTTCGAGAGCTCCTCGGCGCGCGCCTTCTCACGCTCCTCTTTTTCCTCATCCGACTGCTTCAACTGCTGCAGCTGCTCGTAAATATCCAGTGTATGCGCAGTTGCCCTGGCAGTCAGATTTTTTGCTCTGTCGATTTTCTCATTTCGCAGTTTTTTCTCTGCTGTATTTGACTTGAAACTCTTTTTTCCCAGTTTTGCAGTATCCTGCACATGAGCCATTTCCTGCAGATAATTCTGGCGCCTTTCCTCTGCTTGTTCTGTGAGCTTCTGTCTGTTCCGCTGTTCATACATTTGAATATAGTGTATCTCCTGAACCGGATTCTGCAGCTGCTGTTCCCGCCTTGCGACAGTATTTATCTGCTGTTTCTGTTGTCCCATCGTTTCATGATTAATAGACATATGTAATCTCTCCTTTCAAAAACACCTAAACCCATAGGATCAGTTCTCTTGGCAGCGGTTCAAAATATCCTTTGCACAATATCATCTGTTCGCTCACTTCTCCCAACAGACGTGAATACAGTTTTTTTGCCTGATCCGTTGCTAAGATCATCTCTATTTGTTTATTTTCCGGATAATGTTTATACAATTCATCTGCACCCACTGCCAACAGCGATAAAAGACTCGCGGCACTTTCCTGCTTTACCCAACAATAATCCAGACTGATCGAATCGTTCAGCTCATTCAATAACAGGATGCCATTTACCTCATCCTCTTTCATCAGAACAAAGCTGGACGGATGGTCCTTCACATAAGGTCGAAGATCTTCTCCAATCTGATGAAACAGCCACTCGCTGCACAGGTATCGCTCCCGGTTCGATAATTCATCTAACCTACGGATCCGTCCTTTCTTCTGAAAGGCATTGTGTTCTTTCAGCGATGCGATCACCTGTCCCAGTGTCGTCACTCCCACCGGAATATCCATGGACTCCACCAAAAAGCCACAGTGATCCAAAAACGGTGTCAGTGTCACACGTTCTCCCTCCGGCTCATAAGACACGGTCAACTGCCTGCAATTCTTCTCTTTCATCCTATCAGACAGATATACCACCAACTCGCTTCCAAGCCTCATGCGTCTGTATTCCGGATGGATATAGATGCTTCGAAGCACCCATTCCTTCTCGTTTTCCTCCCAACACAAAGCTCCCTGTGGCTCATCCTGAAAAGTGATGCCGGCTGCATACAATGGATGTCGGCCGTACATCCATTCCTCCACCAACTCTTTCGGTATAAATTTTGACCATTCAGACAAGGATTCTTGTTTTAATTGTAGTATCTCCATACGCTAACCTCTTCTTTTCCATGGATTGACATAATTCCATTTTTATACTGATATCCCAAACATACAACCAATGTCCGGCATTGTTACAGGAACAAATATCCGTCCTGTGGTACTTCCCGATGAAAATATTCTTCTACATTGGCAGAAAGCATACTGCACGGGATCGCATCGTCCAGGCGAAGCTTCTTCAAAAACGGATCGAGACGATCATCTCTCAGCAGAATATGCACTTCTGTATCCTTTGCGTATTTTTTCATCGCAGCTTGCAATGCGGCAGACAATAAGGCCTGCTGCTCGCTTTCCGACGAAGCACATAACAAAACCGGATATAGCACTTTCTCTTTTGCAAGCAGCACCACTTTTCCCTCACGAACCTCATTCCTGTTTCGGGAGAGACATTTCACGAGTATTCCGCCCTTGATCTCCCCCTTGGAACTGAGCAGAAAACTCAGTTCCTCATCAAACAAGGCCTGCTGACCATTGATCGGACACAACATCACCGCATCCTCTTTTCCGGCAAGGGCATCTAATGCGGTTCTCGCCTGACTGCTGATCAACTGCTGCAGCGGTGTGACGATCGGCAGATTGTCTGTGGACTGCTGAAAATACTCCTGTTCAGACAACGCCCGCAGATTCGTGAGCCACTCACCCGCAAGGGAAGATCTGTTTCCAAAGCCGTATGCTTCCAAAAACACTTCCTCACTCGGACACACCAGTTCACGTCCCCATTCCTCACTCAGATAGGCGCAGACGGTCGGCAGATTGTTTTTCCTTGCGATCGTAAAGGCCGCATCCAATAGCTGCGCTCCAATCCCTCTGCTTCGAAACTCGTTCTGCACATAAATCCATTCAACGATCAGTTTATCGCTTAATATTTCGCCAATCATCAAACCTGCCGGAAGCTCACTGTTCTCCTCCTCATCAGACTCTGCGGCTGCCATCGCAAAATAACCCGGCAGTTCCAGCCGTTCCATCATCCAAAAAGGATCCATATCCGCAAAAAGCTCTCTTTGCTCTTTCATCAATATTCCGATCTTCATCTATGCCTGCGCTCCTCCCTGATTTGCATTGTTCACTGCCGCCGTCGCCTGTCTCAACTGGTCATCAATATTTTGGTATTGCATGGAATCATTTAAATTTTTCACTTTTCCGCTGTATTTCAATGTCGCCACTTTACCCAATCGACTTAGCGAAGTCGTTAAATTTGACGTTATGACATCTGCCATCACTCCGAAAAATGTCTCCGGCTCCTGCCACTTGAACTTCATATCATGCACGTTCTTTATTTCTTCAATCTGTTTGATCACAGACTGCTGGAAAAGCCTTAAAAATGCACGTTCTGTCTGATCATATTGCCGCTTAAGTGCCAGTTTTTGATCATCTGTTGCATTTTTCTGCTGGTTTTCAGAAAATGCTATATATGCCTGCTGGGCTGCACGAAATGCTTCATATGCCTCACGCAACTGCTGTCCACCATAATTTTCGTCTTCAAATAATGGTTGAAACTTCTGTGTCATCTTCTGCACCTGAGCAGGTTCCACATCTTTCAATTGGTTTTCAATATGTACACAAGTACCATTCATGTAGAACAGGTCCACAAATTCCAACTCACACAGTGTCTCATAAACTTCCTTTTTTAGTTGGTTCTTTCGGTCATCACTCACATGCTCTCCCGCTGCCGTGTGATACTCCTGCAAGGCCTGTCTAAAGCGTTGTCTCGCCTCCCGACCGGGCTCTGTATATTTTTCCAGAGTCTCCAAAAATTCTTTAAATTTTTCCTCATTGTTCTTTGGATCTTTCAAACAGTCCAAATATTGATTTTTTAATTTTGTTAAATTCCGATTAAGTGGGGACAAATTACAAAAAGGCGATAGCGACAATATACACTGGATAATATCTTCCTCTTCCATCTCTCCATTTTTCGCCCTTAAAAATGAAGTTTTAATCTCCTCCAGAGAATGATCGAGTCCAAGATAGCAAGACCTTTCATAGTTCGCATATATATCGTCAAGTGTTTTATTCTGCTCAATCTGTTCATCCAACTCAGCAAATACAGCCTCTTCAGATGAAAACCCATAAGTATGCATCGCATCCTCTATCGCATTCGCATCCCCACCTGCACTCGAAGGTAAAGCATCTAGCGATAGAGTTGCTATCGTTGCGTAATGCAAATCCATACTCATAGCACTCACCATACCATCCTGAAGTGTCTTTAATAGCCCATTCACCTCTTCCAGCGCATTTTGAAGTCGGATCTGACACTGGGAAAAATTAAAGATTGCAGGCGGCACCTGAATTCCCAACTCCTGTGCTTTTAACAAAGCAACAGCAATACGCTGTCCGGCTTGCTGATGATTTCCCAAACTGAATATGGTTTCAAATTCCTTTTGAAGATCTTTCCTCTTCTCCTGAAAGTACGCCTCCTTTTTTTCCCTTTCTTTTTCATCTTTATACTCCAATAAATTGTGAAGACCATCAATAAATTGCTTTACTTCTCCAAATGCTGCAGCTGCCACCATTCGGGTCACCTCTGTCTGCTGGTCACTCGTCAGTTTGGTAGCATTTCCAAAATCGATGACCGTCAGAGCGTCATCATTAATCATAATATTTCCGGCATGGAGATCTCCGTGATAAAATCCTTTACCATAGATTCCTTCCGACACCCAGGTCTGCGAAAGCTGAACCAAATACGCTTGGCGTTTTCTCAGCTGTTCCAGTTGCTGTGCCAAGCGCCTGCGAAGCTTAAGATAAGAAATCCTATTTCCATCATTTAATTCCAATATAGGAACCCGAATTCCTCCCTTAAGATTTCCATTACACATCATCGTTTTTCCGTCGTCATCCCGCAAATAAAATTGCTCCAACATTTGTTTTGTTTCTTTGACCTCCTCCAGATACTTATCAACAGTTGTACCCGGCGCACGCTCCAATACCATGGAATTGTTTGTCGGCTCGATCAACGTATTGAGTTTCATCGATTTCACCTTTTCAAAACTCTCATCATACACCTTACCGTCTTTCACGTTTTTTGCTTCCAGAGTCAGATCCAGCTCCTCCTCAATACGGGAAAGCTGTCCCACGTAAGTATCATACATACCATGGTTCGTATCTGTCCGTTCTGCACAATCCAACATGATCTGTTTTTCCCGCATCATACGATTACGTACGTCCGGACGAAGCAGCTTGACCACAACGTCTTTTCCATCCTGGGGCAAATTTGGACCATACAGCTTGCACAAGAATGCCTGACCGACAGACGCCGCACCCAGCGCACGTGTGATCTCGATTTGAGTTACCTGCCCGTGGGAACGCTCCACCATGGCATTCATCTGTGCTTCGACAATCTCCGCCGGGATCGGTGCCAGCTTCGATTTCATATCCTTAAATGCATCCTTTAATTCATCCGGCAAACCTTCCATTGGAATACCCTGAAGCATCTTCTGCAACAAAGGACCCGCGCCCTTTAAAAATCCTCCGAGATAATTTCCCTGTATTCGACGCTCGATTCTATCCCGTTCTTCCTTGTTTGCATTATCAGGAATCTGTGGCATCGGTTTCGCATTTCGGATTGCAGACGCTACCATTGCACGCTGATCGAGCTCCGATACATTTGAAAAATACTGTTTTAAAACCAGCTTCATAAATTTACCCTGACCACGTTCTCCACTGACGGACTCCTTCATCATATCGTTTAATTTATCCACTGATTTGTTAAACTCATACTGTTTCTTCAGTTTCTTGTTGTTTGCCAGAGCCTGTTCCAAAGCCTGATTTCTCTGTTGCTCGGCCTGTGCTGCCTGCTGATTTTCCTGATTCGCCTGTTGTGGTCCCCCAAATATCTCATCTGCACTATCCGCAATAGTTTTCTGAATCTCATCCACCTGATTACGAATCTCAAGGAGCATGTTTAGCTCCATTTTTTCCATATCTTCTTTAAAAACATCTGACCGGATCAATTGATGGATGATCCCAAGAGCCATCTCATCCGGAACCAACTCCGTAATCATCTGGAATGCCGGATTTCCCGTAATCTGTTCCAAATTATCGCGGGCTTGCTGTTTGATCCCTTCATCAAGCATCAGTTTATCCAGCATATCTGTAAGCAGCTGCGGCTGGCGGATCAACAGCAGAATGTCACTCGCATGCCGATCCAGCACCGTCGCCAGATACGCACCCGGTTTCTCCACCAGCCTGTCTGTTGTCCAGGTATCCGATGCAAAGATCAGATCTGCGACAAAATCCTTGACTTGGCTCTCCTCATGCGTCCAACCATCTTCTTTCTCCTCGACATTTTGTTGTTCATGGCGAATGACGGTTTGGAGAATCTCGGCATATTCTTCCTGTTCCTGCAGCTCCTGCAGATCTTGCAATCTTTGTTGCTCCTCTTGTGCTCTCTGCTCTGCCATAGCCAAAAGCTCCATCGTCTCCGCTCCGTTGATCAGCGCACCGTTCTCAATCTTGTCTGAAAATGAAACAAGCTTGATGATATTCTCTCGCGTCATATCGCCGCTGAGCAGATACCCTGCATATCGCCGCACAAGATTGGTCGGTGTATTATTGAAGTAATCACTTGGCAGCTGCGTCTTTTCCTGCAGGAAATGAAGACAAACCGTGCGCACATGTGTCCATTCAGACTGCGCATATGTAATCCCCTGAAAATTGCTGATCACTTCTTTGACCGCTTCCGTTCCATATAATTTCTCGTTTTGAACGATGTCTGTCTCCATTTTTTCTGCAAGAAAGCTGGCATTGACAGGAAGTGTCAGGCGATTGCCGTCAATAATCAATTCCAGCAATCCGTCTGTCTTTTGTTCGATTGAAAAATCCACCCCGTCAATGGTCCCATTGGCAATGGTCACAATGTCATTGGTCATTTGAGATTGATCTATGTAAGCTCCAACCAAAGCCTTTATTTTTTTATACAGTTGCAGATAATCGCTCGCCATTTTCTCATCATTTTCTTTCAAATAATCCAGCGGACTGTTTTTCGCAAAGAAAATAGAAGCAATCTGTTTTGCTTTCGGCGACAGCATACTAAACTGATAGGACTCCTGCTGCCCGGCAGCAACCTGCGGTTGTTCCTTGTGCTCTGTCATATCCAAAAACTTCTCAACAACATGTTCCAAATAATGCTCATCATGGTCCATCTTTTCTTTGAAGCTCATGAAATCGACTTCAAAACGCGTGCCTTTCAATACATTGGCAGCGACTTCCATATTCGGACCTTCGGTTTTTTCCTTGTTCATCAGAGCATTGATCGTTTCAACAGCAGTTCTCATTTCTGCAGCTTCATCAGGCGTCAGTCCGTTTCCCTCTGCCCGATCCCAATAACAAGTAATTTTCCCCAGATTCGAAAATAAGGTTTCCAGATCTGTGATACCGATTTCTGCTCTCTTACGCTCATTTGCCTGTAGTTCCATCAATGCAGTGGCATTTTCTGTTCTGGCATCTTCAAATGCCACATCTGCTCCTGCAGAAACAACTTTCAGATTCTCCATTTCAGTAAAATAAGACTTTCTCCCTGATTGCTGTTTTTCTTCCCACTGATCAGCCAGGTCTGCCCGGTAATTTTTCCATTCGAATTCCGCCAACTGCACTCCTGCTTCCGAAGCCGCAGCCCTTTTCATGATCGCAAATGCTGCAATCTCGCCTATATGATCCAGTAGATGCTTCATCGCACCTTCATCAAGCGGCTGCTCATCATTACCATTTACCATACCCTGATAAGTCTGTTGCAAAGCCTGATAAATATCATCTCGTACCAGCTCCAGATTTCCCTTGATGAGATTATCGAGCTGATGTTCACTGAGCGAGAGCTTCGTTTTGCCTGATTCTTTTGCCTTCTTAATGATCGCTTTTACCGTTTCCCGAAGTTTCTTTTCCGTCTGCGGTGTCGTATGCGAACGCTCATAAGCAGACAAATCACCGCACAGCAGATCATTTGCAGCCTTTGCCAGCCGATATTGCGGATCCTCCATCCCCTGATCGGAAGCAAGCACTTTGGACACCGTGGAGGTATGCATATTGACATCTGCCAGAACATCATGAATCTGCTGACGCGTCAATGGAAGTGAGTTCTCTCCTTCCTGATCCAATTTCAGTGTTTTGCGTATGTGTTCATACAACTCCGTCGGCATCTGACCACCCATCTTTTCTATGGCAAGCGCAAGAAACCGTTCGCGCAGAGCACGGTTGTTTACCGACATCTTTCCCTTTGAACGGCTAAACTTATGATTGTTTATGATCTTTAACTGTCCATCTGACAGTTCCACCTGACCACGATTATAGGTTCCGATCATTTTTGTAAAATCATGATACGTCAACGTATTTAACGATGCAGCATATTCCTCATTGATCGGAGCCTCTATCGCATGTTCGGTTACATGTGCAATGTTCTGTTGCTGTACAACCTTAACGTGAAGTATATCCGTATTCTGTAGCTGCAGTGGTTGATAATCCTCTATCATCATTTCATCATTGATCACTGCCTGCTGCATTTCTGTCTGATCCTGCACACCCTGTAATCGTCTAACCTGATTTTCCTGCTTCGCCTGCATGGGCTGTGCCATCTGATGTTGCATATTCCTACGTTGTTGTTCTTCGTGATGAATCGCCATAATCTTCTCCTTTATTCATAATTCCCTATAAGTTTTTTTGTGCTTCCTGTAATTTTCGTCGTTCTGCCTTTGAAAAAAGCTTTTTTACCAAAGCCTCTCCGGCCGCATCATAGGTACGGATCACCACCTGCGTCTTAGGATCGTACTTTGCTTGTACCTTTTGAATCGCAAACCGGATCATATGGATCAGGTCCTGATTCGTTGCCGGTCGCCATGCAGTAAAAAGCTTGACCGCCAGACGTTTTTTTGCGGTTCTGTGCACCACCAGAAATCCACATATGTTTCCCTCTATCTGTATAACGCAGGACACTTCCGGTTCAAACCACTCAAAAGGCAGCTCATCCAAATCCTCCAAAGCTCCCATTCGTCCCTGCTTCATACAATTCTTAATGTCTGCGCGAACCTGCCGGAATGTGGACTGATCCATACTTTTGACGTAAGACGGAGGCTGGTTGTCTCCGGTTCCCAGGAGTGGGATCAGTTCTGCCACGGTCATAACCAGTTCTCTGCTTTCTTTCATCTGCAGCGTATAGCCGTGATCTTTGAGTGCGGCTTTCCGTTCTTCGTTCTCATCTTCACATTCAAAGAATACCCTGCGAATGCCTTCCTGAACAAATTCCCGTTCACATTCCGCCAGAATTGATCCGGCAGTTGCTTCGTTCTTGGCATAAAACCAGCGGATTTCCGCAGCCGTTTTCTTTTCATTCGGAATATGCAAAATCTTCCAGACCACAACCGCCTGTGGCGCATGCTCCACATCCTCATGCAATGCGAGTGCCCGGTAATACTTTCGTCCAATGTTTTCAAGCATCTCCGCATCCATCTGATCCACATATTGAGATTTATTTTCTTCTGAAATCATGATACATTTCATGCTGATCTTTTCTCCCTTGCTTTGATCGGACAGACCGCCTCTTGTCTAAGCCAAGTGGCGGCTGCCTGTTTAATTATAATTTGGAATCTGTGTCATCTCCTTCGTAACCGTACAAGCCAGCTGGATCTGCTTATAAAAATCCGCTGCCTCAATCCAGGACGTACCGTGAAATCCTCCGGAGACAATCTCTTCCTTCGTATCTGTCAGATGACGATTCGCGTTTCGTTTTGTAAAAACCTCCATCAAGCCCTCGCTTTTCGAAACGACCTGATTCTTTTCCCTCGTATAAACCGTATTATAGATGTTAAAGGGATCTCTCATCAGGAAAAAGTATTTTCCATCATATTCCTGCACGTCAATGATATTGACAAAATGCGGAATCGAGATCGATACCGTTCCTCCCTGCTCAATACAATAAGAATATTCCATGATGGTCCGCATGACTTCAGGTGTATAACGCGGATTCCGTTTCCGGCTGAAATAGCGCGCGAAAATTTTTCGTCTCTGCACTGTGGAATATTCACCCGTTTTTTTCAATTCCTCCTCTTTCAAAGCCTGCTGATGATCGCCAAATGGCAACCGTTCGCCATTTTTCATGCGAGTCAGATTTTCTTTTATCAGGTTCTCATAATAGGTCAGTGCTTCCTCTTTCTCCTGATCTGTCACTTCTGCCTGCGAATCAATCTGCATTCGCTTTCTCCATGTCTTACCCAGATCTGACGCAATCTCGTTTAAGTATACATATAGTACATCATAGGTATATTCATCTTTGGCATCTTCTGGAAGAGCTTCATAGATTGTTTTAAACTTGGTCAAGATCTCATTCATAAACTTGATTTCTTCATCCGTAAAACCTGCTGTCAGACCATCGATCATATCCTGATCTAACATTTGCGTTTTATTCAATCGGATATGATGTTTTATTAATTCAGGAATATGCCCGGTCAGATGTGCAATTCCCGCATCCACTCTTCCCAACGTCATCTCATCTGCCACATTATAGAGCCGGTTTCCCCGCACCTCCATCTCATGGTTATAACTGAATCCGCCCAGCGCATATGCTTTTTCCAACAGCTGAACCCACGGACAGTCACAGGCGTTTCCCCATCCCGTTTCATAGTCCTTGCGAAGCTTGAAATAAGCAGGTCGCAGCTGTACATCTGCCGGATTTAAGTTTTCGATGGATTTCAATGGCTTACCTGTTTTATCCACCGATGCATACAGACGAACCAGAACGTTGCCGTCTCCAAGATCTTGAAACATACTGCGCACAAAATCCGGATTTGTCTGCACAACAGAACTGATTGCCGATACAAACCAGCAGTCACCAATGACACTCTGCTTCACGTCATTGATATTCGGCTCGTGGGTAAAAAGAGGTATCTCCTTTATATTACTCTCCTCCAGATTGGCACCATAAGTCGTATCCTCCGAATAGGCGATCGTCTGCTCACAGATCAACGTATATTCTTCCGCAGACATGGTGGATGCAAGTGTACCGTTTAAGTTTGTGTTCAACTGACCCTTGATCTCTCGCAATAACTGTTTGGAATGGTCAATCTGCGGTGTATGTACACCCTCATTGTTTTGCATATATCTGTCAGCATGTTTGAAAAAGGTATCCAAAAATGCCATTTCCATCTCTGTCGTGTCAGCATTTACAATGCCTTCGATACCTGAATAATACTGCATGGCTTCTATGGCACGGGCAAAATCCTCATTCTCGAATTCATAATCCGCATTGTTCGCTCCTGCATGTTCCACAAGGCCATGAATCGTCTGTTTCATCGGACTGGAATAATATTTGCCAAGCTCAATTTGCGGTGACAGCCCTTCATCTCCTCGCTGCCACGGAGCCAGCACGGATCCGTTCAAGGTTCCCAGTTTTTTCTCATACACGTCCTTTGCCTTGTCATAATTGTGCGCACCATGATAGACACGTGTTCCCCGGTTGTACCACGCCAGAAACTGCAACGCCTTTCCCATCTTATGTCCTAATTTTGCGGTAAAACCAGTTACCCCGATCTCCTCACCTTGCTTTGCGCTTGCGATCAGTTCCCGTCCCACCGCATTCTTCACACGGGAACGCATCTCCATATCACGAAGTTCTTTTGCATGCTTTTCCTCCAGATAAGGTATCCGGATCTTGTGCTCGAGCTCACTCTCACTACCGCTTTTGTTTTTCGTCACATCCTCACTTATTTCTGAGATACTGGTAAAGTGCCGTTCCTTTCCGTAAAAATTCTGGCAGATAATATCTTCCACTCCGCTGCGCACAGCCTGACTCAGCATCAGTTGCCGGGCAGAGCGATAAAGGATCTGAAGCCGTTCATACCGGTCATTGAAATCCTGCAGCATCGTCCGATCCACTTCCTGCTGTGGCTGATTCAAAGCTGCAATCAGCTTCTTTGAAAGATCATTTGCCATCAAATTCGCACGGAGAAAATTTGCCATCAGCCCACACTGTTCTAAAGCCGCAAACTGTTCCACCAGACTTTGCGGGGTGAATGCCCCATCCCCTGTCAGTTCCTGTATCACTCTATCGTAGGCCGCTTGAAATCTGTGAAGCAGATTCAGTGCAGCTTCTTCCCGCTCCTCAGTGAGCTCATCCTCTTTTGTCGTATCCATCAGACACTGCACACGCTGCAGATCCCGTCGGATCGTCTCGCGTTCCTGTTCATTTCCTGTGATCTGTGCTTTTTTCTTTTTGAGATCCTCTATCGCATTTTGCGAACCGAAACGCTCTGTCACATCCAAATCAAAAATTTTCTGTCTCTCTGCCGGAAGCTCTATAAAGCTGAGTGCGCAGTTATATATCCCATCTTTCAGCTTCTCTTCATTGAATACCTTCATATCAGCATCCGGATGTCCGGTTAAAAATTCCTTTTTTTCATTTGTGAGCAATGCTCCCCTGCCGATGTCATTTTTCAACTGTTGTTTCCAGTCTTTCCAATCAGTCACTTGATACAATGCGCGACATTCGATCCTCGCCTGTTCCAACTGTATTTCCAGCTCCCGTTGATCGTACTGATCTTCTGCTGTATGACCATAGCGGTCCAGATGATTGATACGAAGCATCAGCGTAACCAAATTTTCCAGTACCGGCAGTCTCTTTAACATCAATTCGCAATGGATATAGTCCTGATAGCTCTGACCGAATCTGTATAACTCAGGATGTCGTTCCTTCCGTTCCCGGATTGTTTTCATGACCCGCAGCTGCTCTAACGCACTCGTCAATGCCCTCATACGAGCTTCTGGAATGTCCGCCGTGAAATCACTCGATATTGGGATTCCAATATCCTTCCCGTTTTCGTCATATTTTTGGTTTCCATATAAGACGGCTTTCTGAAATGACATCGGTGCATCTGTCTGTTTCTGCAGATCTTCTTGCAACGCTTCTCGTGCCAGTTTTCCTGTGTAAAAAGCAGCCTCCTCGTCTGTGAGATTGCGCCCCTGTGAACAACCATATCTGACGATTTCCTCCAAACGTCTTGCCAGTCCTCGATATCCTGCTCCGGAAAGGCGTTTCTCGCTTTTGGGCAAGTCACTCCGGGCATCCGTAGCTGTTGTAATCTCCTGCAAACGCTCTCCAAACTTCTCCAACAGTTCATCATCGGAAGCTGTTTCCAAAAAATGCAGATCATCTTTCTCATCCACCATTTCTGCAAACCTGCCATATGTGCTCAGACAATACAACGCCTGACTCTTTCGCTCTTTTGCCTGTGAAAACAGATCATCCATTGACGGCAGCGGCTGTTTCCATGACTGAAAAGCCTTGTCCTTTTTCGCCCGGTCGCGCAAGTCGCGAAGCTGCTTTTGGTAGTCTTTCGCAGTTGTCTTGTTAAGCTCTCCCCTCTCTGTCAATTTATCCGGATCCATGTCGATGTAAGTCCGTGCCCTGTCCTGAAGTACATTCCAGACATCACCATAGAATGTCATCTTTTTTTTCATAAGGGTAAATAACGCTTTTTCATCCTGCTTTGGTGCATAGTTTTGGAAAAACACCCTCATGTCCTCTACAATACTCATATGCTGCTGCAGCTGGGGCATTGCCTGTAAATACTGCGCAGGTGTGAAACTGATCAGTTTTTCACCATACTTTTTATCCAATGCGATCAGATGCTTGAAATAGATGTTCTTCAGACATTCCGCCCCTGCTGTATTCATTTGACCCTGAATCTTTGCATTTGGATTTTCTCCTTCCTTCCACATCTGTCCTGCCATGAGATGCTCTACCATCGTCTTCATCGTCTCTGTGCTGACATCTTTGTCTAACAGTTTGCTCTGGCACAGATGTAACACTGCCTGCTTTGCAGCGAGATCTGTTCCCGGCACTTTCAGCGTCTGTGTTTTATCTTCCTGTTCATTCCGAAACATGATATCGCCATCGACAACGGATTCCACCGCGCTCTGATACGCGCCGTAAGCATCCATCTGCGTATCCTGAAGGCTCTGATATATCTCATAATCTCTGTAATTTCGTGCCATTGATTTCTTGGATGAAATCTGAAATTTCCTAGTCTTATTCTGCTGATATTGAGCAATTGCCTGTTTATCGCCCAGAAACATCTCCATATCCTGCTGCTGTTGCCGGGAAATGCTTTGTGTCATTTGTCTGCGCTGTAACTCCTGTTCCTGTCCTTCCATCGTAACGTCTCCTTTTTAATCTGTTCTGATCGATCCGCCTGTTTCCTTTCGGATATCTATATGCTCCAAACGCATTTTTTCCAGACAATGCGCTGATAGGGTGTATGTCCCAGCAATTCATTCATAATCTGATCCCCGACATCGTCATAGGAATAAAGTTGCAATGCATGCACGATCTGATTTTTATCCCGCGTCTTTTTCCATAATTGATTCAGAAAAATACCAAGAAGCTGTGGATATTCGCTCTTCGCTTCAAAAGCAGGAACGTCCAGACATCTTTCCTCTTCCCTGCACAACAGATAACCAACCAGACAATCATCCACCATTGCGCCAAAGCTTAAATCCAGACTTGCTTCATAGACATTGTGATAATTGTTCTGTCCATTGACGTCATCCTTTGTAAACTGTACCCATGCCTCCGGTGAAATCTTGAGAAAAGGAAGAATCTTCCCTTCAAAAGCCTCTGATTCCACGCATAGACTTTTCATATGATCTGCCGGTATGCGGTAGACGATCTGCTCTGTCACCGGTTCACTCCAGCCACAGCTTTGCAGCACTTCCTCTCCTTCACTCTCTATATATTCACACTCTATCTTCTCAATTCCCTGCAGTCTTGCATAAGTACCTGCCATGCGAAGGAGTGTCTCACCATCCTGCGGATAAATTTCTTCATGATATAAAAAACGGACGAGCTGACAAGACCGGTCGGTTTTTGATACCGCCAGCAGCAATGCACGTCCAATTCCATCTTTATTTAATATTCCAATCCCAAAGCAGCCCTCGCGAAATCCACCCGCAGCATCCAATACCTGCGTCAGGCAATCCTCGTCGCAAAGTTTTGAAAATTTTGCCAGATCACTTCCTGTCAACAATTTTACATCCATACCGTTTTGTTCTCCTTCCAAATATATGCTCATCCAATACAGGCTTATGAAAATAAAAATTCTGAACATATTCGGAATAATTTTATAATTTTTTTGTATTTTTTTCTATAAATATGGTATAAAACGACAGAAAAATGGTGTAAAACGACATTATCAGACTTCAAGCATCCATTTGGGGCAGTTGCCCAAAATAGAGTTTCAGAGCCTGATCTGCATCACTGCTGTTTTTCGTAAATCTGATGTCAGAAATATCAAACAGGATACAGCCGCAATGTCCCTCGAAGGTCGGAAAGCAGATCACCTTCAGATAGGTATCAATCTCCGGACTGTAATCCATGATCTCCAATGTTTCCCCATAAAGCGCCACACGCTCATAGCTTCGTAACCACTTGGCATCCATGTTGTAAAAAAGACTGCCAAAAGTATTTCCGATCAATTGCTCCAATGATATCTTTTCCAGTTTTGCCAGCGCCGGATTTCCGTATCGGAAAATCCAGTCTACCGCGTGTCTCTCCTCGTTAAAGATCATTTCGATATCTGCAAATGCAAACGGCAGACGATCGAAGCTTCCATAATATGTTTTATATTCCTCCGGTGTCTTTGGTATACCGTCAGTGCCAAAGTTGCTGACAATATTTTTGCGTTCTACATAAAACTGATCAATAATCTTTTTTTTCTTTCGTATCGTGTATTCCAGTTTCTCACCGTTGCTGAGGTTGATATTGTCAGTGATATCATGTATCGCCATGGCTGACACCAGACATCCCCTGTGTACCTTGATAAATCCCTCACCGAGCTGTTCTTCCAATTCACCAAGCGTCATATGTGTCTTGTATACCTCACCGCCGGAAATATGAATCTCAGCAATTTTTCCCCGCATCACGATATAAAGAATCGAATTGATACTGAGTACCGCCTTTTTTCTATTTATAGTAATCGTAATATGTTTTATTTCCTGCAATTTCATTCCCTCGTTTTACTCTAAAGGTGTCAGGCACTGTGAACACATGGCATCAGGATCACAAGTACAAGCAGTAACACAACTGAATGAACCATTCCGGCGATGGGTGTACGTCCGCCGTTTTTGATATTGGCTGCTGTTCTGGCAATTGCGCCTGTTGCAGGAATACCTCCAAATAAAACGGAGCCAATATTTCCGACACCCTGTGCGATCAATTCCATGTTTGAACGGTGCTTGGAATTGATCATACTGTCTGCAACGACACAGGATAACAGTGACTCAATCGCAGCGAGGATCGCGATTGTAAATCCATCGGAAAACTCTCTGCGAATCACATCAAGAGTCAGCGCCGGAAAATGAAACTGCGGAAGACTGCTGCTGATCGTATATAAATCACCGATCGTATTCACTTTCATATCCAGGCATTTGACCATGACAATTCCTACGATCACAGCGATCAGTGATCCCGGAATCGTCTCTGAGATCTTCGGCCAAACGATTAAAATCGCAAGACATACGATTCCTACGATCAGTGCCTGAATATTGATGGTGGAAAAATAATCGATCACCGCCTTGACTTTTTCCATCGTCTCGATGGGTTTTACACCGGCTGCATAGGTCAGACCAAAAAAATCCTTTAACTGGCCGATCACGATCGTCACCGCGATTCCCGCGGTAAAACCGGTGGTAATCGTAAACGGAATAAAACGGATCAGATTTCCCAATCGAAATACACCCATAAATATCAATAATACACCGGCAATCAGAGTCGCTGCTACCAGCCCTTCCATGCCGTTTTTTGCAACGATTCCGGCAACGATCGTAGCAAATGCCGCCGTCGGTCCCGCAATCTGCACACGACTTCCACCCAGCAGTGAAATGAGAAAACCGGCGATGATCGCGGTATAGATACCCTGCTCCGGTCCCACGCCGGATGCCAATGCCAACGCGATGGATAACGGCAATGCGATGATCGCTACTATGATTCCCGATATCACATCTTTCGCAAATTGTTGTTTTGTGTACGTTTTCATTACACTAAAAAGCTTTGGTTTCAATTTTTCATTTGTCATTTTTTGCTCCTAAATATATGAATATTACTTTTCTATTCTAGGCAAAAGAAATGTATTTTGCAACCCAAATTTGTAACCCCAATATGTATAAATCAAAAAGACCGGCAAATGCATACCAGTCTTTCTCATTCCTTAAAGGTTATTCTACATCGCCCTCCGGCATCAGTTCATTTCCTATAAATTCCAGCATCTGTGCAAGCATCTGTCAACTTAATACATGAATCTTTTCAAAGCCCCTTCATCAAATGTGTATTCCGGTGTCCGGAACGGATACTCCAGTTCATCCGTATAATACCATGGATCCTCCTCATGCTGTTCATTTTTCAGCACATGAAACTCCTGCGCCGGCATATAGCCCTGGGCAAGCAGAAACGCTTTGTTTCCCTCCAGATCTTCACATACATCAACGATCATAACCACATGTCCCGGACTGCCTCCATGTATAAATACATCTCCGACTGCTATTTCATCCGGTGTGATCTGCTCCGCTTCCGTTTCCAGCGAAAGAGTTCCGGCATAGGAAAATACGATTTTCAAATACTTCACAAAGCATTCATAGGAATCATCATAAGCTGCCGATTTGCTCCATGTGACATCATTCCCATTTACCTCGATCCGGTATCCGTCTCTCCACTTCGTATATTCCGCAAGGAAACCATTGGTAAAATGAAATGCGATCCGGTCATACTGCCCGGTGTGCCAAAAGTATTCCGCATAGACCCGCATCACAGAATCCGCACACTGCTGAAGATCGTATGCCTCGATCGGAAGCTCAAGCACCGCAACATGCGCCCCTTGATTTCCCTTTGGACTGCCGTCATACAGCAGTACCTCTGCGCCTGCCTCCTTTAACGAATACTCCCGCAAAAATTCCGCAAGACTTCCCGTTTCCTCTTTCGTTCTGGTATATCCCTTCGGCGTCTGGATACGCTCGGCCAGAGTCATTCCCTGCTCATTGATGACAGACTGCACTTCTATTGTCGGTATATCCTCTGTCTGTATATCCGCTTCTTCGGTCTCCACATCCAAGCGTCCAACACTCTCATCCTCAAATAGTTCCTGAGTGCTTGGGGCTTCGCGATTCGATTCATCTTTTTGTACTACCTGATTTTTGCTGCAGGCTGTCACCGTACAGAGCAACAAACCAAGCAGAACTGTCACTACTGTCTTTTTCATGATCCGTGTTCTCCACTCCCTTCTCATTGTCCAAACATAAGATCCGCAACTCTTTCCAGTTCTCTTCTTTCTGTTGTGTCATCATGAGTCCGATCTTTGTCATCAATTCCCTTGACAACATTGATGGAAAATAATCCGTCCCGATTGCAGTAAAAGAGAATCTTCTTTACGCCGTTGATCTGAAAACGTGCCTGCGCGTCTCCTTCCGGATACAGCTTTACGATCTGCATACGGTCGGAAGATGCCGCTGCAAGAAAGGATATGTAGTGCTGCTTTGTCATGTCATGATCAATGCGCACAAAATATTCATCCTCAACCCGTTCAATGAAGATCATGTGATTTTCATCTGTTTCCTCAGCTACGGCAGGACGCAGATTTACTCCATGACAGGTGATCACCGCCTCTCCCATGCTGTGGATCACATTTCCGCACACCGGGCAAATATAAAATTTCGACCGCATCATATTGGCTGATACATTTGCGTTATAAACGGTGTTTCCGGATATCAATTCTGTTACCGATACCGAAAAAGCATCTGCAATGGGCTCCAACAAGGTGATATCCGGATATCCCTTTGCCGTCTCCCATTTTGATACTGTCTTATCACTCACTCCCAACTTTTCTGCTAACTGCAGCTGTGTCATCTTATTTTTTTCCCGCAGTTCTTTGATCACTGCTCCTGTTACATATTGGTTCATCCTTTTTACCTCCATGCCCTGATTATAGCCCGCCACCAAAAAGTGCGCCACCTACGGAAAGTAGAGTAAAAATTTGTATATTAAATGCAAAATGCCGCATAAAGCGGCACGATTTTCTTACCGTCTTCAAAGCCAAAATTCTTGGATGAAAGTTTTATCGCATAAGCCGGTTTATAGGTTTCCATATATACCTTTAGGCTCTTTGCCTTCGTATTATCCGCGGATTTCACCTCAATCGGAATAATTTGCCCATCACGCTGAATAACAAAGTCAATCTCTGCCCCACGTTCAGATTCCCAATAATATGTTTTGTACCCGTTCATGGAAAGCTGGACATTCACATAATTTTCAGCCATACCTCCCTTAAAATCATTTATTTCATCAACCATATACAAAACATCATTTGCAGCCAGATCTTTCTTTGCGCATAACAAGCCTAAATCTGAGACATAAATCTTGAATGCATCAATATCACGGTAATTTTCAAGCGGCTTCCTGATCTGTTCTACTTTATACACCTGTGATACGATCCCTGAAAGACACAACCATTCTATCGCATTCTCAAACTCAGAAGCCCGCCCGCCTTTCTTGAGCAGTTTGTATTGAAAACGGGTATTTCTCTTTGAAAGCTGAACAGTAATATTATCATAGGCAAGTCTGGTCTTTTTGATTTCATTCAAATTATTATATTTGCTCATATCATTGAGGTAACTTGCCAAGATCGTATCCTGTGTGTGTCGAACAAGAATATAATCCCTTGTTTGAGCAAACTGCATCACACATTCAGGCATACCTCCCACCACCAGATACTGCCGGTACAATTGCATCGCCACGTCATGTAACGCAGAAGCTAATGGCATATTTGTCTCAAAGCTTTTCCGAATCTGTGCAACCAACATTTCTTCTCCCAAAGCAAGCATAAACTCTTCTACGTCCATCGGATACATCGTCTTCATGTCTACCTTTCCAACCGGGAATGAGAATTCTACTCTGTTGACAGCTACCCCCAGCAAACTGCCTGCTACTATAATATGATAATCCGGCGCATCTTCACAAAAGTATTTGAGAGACGTTAACGCCCTCTCACAAAGTTGTACTTCGTCAAACACAATTAAGGTTTTCTCCCTGACGATTGTCTGACCTGCGATGTGTGACAAAATAGGAATCAGGTAATCCGGACTGATATTCTCCTCAAAGGTTTGATTTAGTCTCGGATTCGTTTCAAAGTTAAAATATGCTACATTGTCATAATGTTTACGTCCGAATTCCAAAATGGAATAGGTCTTACCAACCTGCCTTGCCCCTTGTAAAATTAAAGGTTTACGGTGTTTGTTTTCTCTCCAAGTTTCTAAAAAGTTCATTATTTTACGATACATCATAACACCTCCCTAAAAGTTATAAATAAAGCATATCATATATTCGTGTATTTTTCCACGAATTTTTCATGTTTATTCACATTATTTTACACGAAACAGGTTTTTACACACGTCACTTACTTCCTCAAATACTTCGCCGTGATCGTTGTGCCATTCTCAAACATCTCTCTTGGAGTTCCGGTGAATACGATCTCTCCACCCTTTGTTCCACCATCCGGTCCTACATCGATGATGTAATCCGCAAGCTTCATCTACTTTCAAGATGAAAAATAAGATGCCGGCCCTATCGCGGGAGACCCGATCCGTGAAAACAGCAGCCGCAAAAGCGAATACATATCACTGATCGTTCCCACTGTTGATTCATTTTCATTTCGTTCATAATATACCCCCTTTTTGAAATCATTTTGATACAACCATGCTATAGTCTCCCCTAAGGGTCGAGTCAAGAGGTATTTTCTTTCTTAATCAGGAATCTTCCTTTAATAGGTGATTGGCACGCGGAATAACGCACTCAATATGCAATCTGCCACAAAAAAAGCAAGCAGAACGAGACAAATGCTATGTAGAATTTTGGGTGATATCTGACTGACCAGGCTCTCCGCAGAAGGTTCCAACAGATAGTGAAATACCAATCCCATGATTGCAAAACTCACAATGCTGCGCAAGCAGATGATCCCGTCGATATTGCAAAACAATCCGCGATAATCCCACAACCGCATACCAAAGAGATAAATTCCGGCAAATCCGATGACATATTCCACAAGCCCTGTAATAAACGCACAGAGAAAAAACAGGAATACCGGATGCTTTTTCACCGGCTTCATAGCATATATGCCCAATGCCCCAATTCCGTAGATGGGAAGCCACGGTCCATACAGAATTCCCCGGTTTCGCAGCATCCCCTCTGTAATCCAGTAGAAGATTTCCTCATAAATCCATCCAATCAGACAGCCTGCAAGAAAAATCA
>JALEJB010000058.1 GCA_022768825.1 Lachnospiraceae bacterium | reverse complement strand
ACTTAAGATGGAGCCTCCAACAATTGGGAGGTCAGCGTTGGAGCCCACAAAATAATGCGGAAATGTCTCCACAAAGTCAAGCAGCTTGCCAAAGGTCGCACGCTCGATCTTCATCGGCGTATGCTGTGAGTTAAATACGATACAGTGCTCATTGTAATAGACATATGGTGAGTACTGGAAAAACCAGTCGCTGTTATTGATGGTGATCGGGATAATTCTGTGGTTCTGGCGAGCCGGATGATTGACACGTCCTGCGTATCCCTCATTTTCCTTACACAAGAGGCATTTCGGATAACCGCTCTGCTTTGCCAGCTTTGCTGCTGCGATGGCTTTTGGATCCTTCTCCGGTTTTGACAGATTGACGGTGATATCCAGTGTGCCGTACTCGGTCTCAGTCGTCCATTTCAGATCTTTTTTGATCCGGTATCTGCGGATATAATCGCTGTCGCAGCTCGTGCGATAGTAATAGTCGGTTGCCGCTACCGGTGACTCCTTCTCATACAGATTGCGGAAGGTTTTGATCACCTGCGAAGGTCTTGGCATCAGCATGCTCATGATCTTTGTGTCAAACAGATCACGGTAAACCACACTGTTTTCTGTGGTGATGCCATTCTCATAGGCGTAGTCCAAAAGCTCGCTAAGCAGCTCCTCTAAGTACCCTTCCGCCTCTTCTCGGCTCGGAGTCGGTGCTGCCTGCCATGCCTGCAGTACTTCATCGTCAATATCGTCTACCTGAAATAACTCTAACAGACGGTTTGTTGTAAAAATCGTGTCTTCTTTTTCTACCAGTCCGGTTGCCAGACCGTAATTTACCAATTTTAAAATTTTCTCCTGAATCATCACATGCTCCCCCTTGCTATTAAATCAGTCTGCTTGGTCCGTCACCGATGGATACCACATAAAACTCCGGTGTTTTTCCGACTTTTTCCTGATATGCAGCTGTCAGCTTCTCTTTGAAAGCATCAATTGCTTCGTCTTTTACGATGCTGACGGTACATCCGCCGAAACCGCCACCGGTGATTCTGGATCCAATCACGCCGTCAATCTTCCATGCTTCTTCTACAAGAACATCCACTTCTTCACAAGAGGTCTCATAATCATCGCGAAGCGATACATGGGAAGCGTTCATAAGCTTGCCAAAGGTCTCCAGATCATTGTTCTTTAATGCTTCTACCGCTTTGATCGTGCGCTGATTCTCATACACAGCATGTTTTCCGCGCATACGGCAGATCTCATCTTTGATCGATGATGCATACTTGTCGAACTCTTCCTCTGTCAGTTCGCCAAGTGACGCAATGCCGCAGACCTGCTGTAAATCTTCGAGTGCCTGTGCGCTCTCGCGACGTCTGTCATTGTATGCGGAAGTCACCAGACTATGCTTCACCATACTGTTTGTCACAACGATTTTTGCTCCGTCCAGAGAAATTGGTGCATATTCATACTCCAATGTATTGCAGTCAAGGAAAATCGCATGATCTGCTTTTCCCATCGCAGATGCAAACTGATCCATGATTCCACAGTTGCATCCATTGAAATTATTTTCCGAATACTGACCGATCTTTGCCAGATCTACATTGGTCACATCAAATCCGTACATATCCTTCAGCATATATCCGGTAACCACCTCAAGAGAAGCGGAAGAAGAAAGTCCGGAACCATTTGGAATATTTCCATATAAAGCCAGATCCAAACCGCAGTCCATCTTCATTCCACGTCCGTCGAATGCCCACATCACACCCATTGGATAATTGGTCCACTCTCCATCCTCCTTTGGGTTCATGTGATCCAAAGAACACTCGATCACTCCAAGATCTTCAAAATTCATAGAATAGAAATTCACTTTGCGATCTGCTCTCTTACGAACTGCCATGTAAGTACCGATGGTCAGTGCACACGGAAAAACATGTCCCCCATTGTAGTCGGTGTGCTCACCGATCAAATTGACACGTCCCGGTGCGAAATAGACGCGAATATCTCCGTCTGCTCCATACAACTCTTTAAATTTCTCTAATAACTTCTCCTGCATCGTTTTTTCCTCCCAATAAGTATCTATTTGTTCGATCTGTTTTTGATCTCGTTTTGATAATCTGATTATATCCCTGCCGCTTCAACTTTTCAATCTGTGACGGGTCTACTTGCAACATTTTTACCATATAATGAGACAAAAACATGGAAAACTTTGGTCTTTATTTTTGCCAAAACTTTATTGTACAAAAAAAAGGTTAGTGCTATAATCATGGGCTAAGGGAAGAAAAATCATATCAATTTGTTGTGTGAAGCACATTGGGGGAGGTAGCAGGAGATGCAGTCGCACGATACACGTAAAAAACGTCTCAAAGAATTGATTTACTCGAACCGGTATCTGTTTTTACAGGCCTATTGGCTTCTTTATTTACCCTGGTTCGCATATTTGGAAAAAACAGTCACCAAACATTTCCATATTATACACATGAAACTGGATGACTACATTCCGTTTCTGCCGGTTTTTGTCATCCCATATTTCCTGTGGTTCGGATATGTGGCTGTCGCATTTGTCAACATCTATCTGCACGATAAGAATAAAAAAGAATATATCAAGACCTGTCAGTTTCTGTTTACCGGAATGACCGTTTTCCTCATCGCATCTACGATCTATCCGAACGGACATCTGCTCCGCAACAGTGTGACATTGGATAATGGTTTTTTCTGTAATCTGATCCGTGAACTGTACCAGACAGATACGTCGACGAATCTGTTTCCAAGCATCCATGTGTTTAATTCCATCGGTGCACACATTGCGATCTGTCGCAGTGAGAACTGGAAACACAGTAAGGTTGCGAAAAATGCTTCCTTCATGCTCATGATCAGCATCATCCTGTCGACCATGTTCATCAAACAGCATTCGGTATTTGATGTATTGACCGCCCTGCTCATGGCGTTCATCTTATATCAGTTTGTTTATGGTCGTGCCGGTGTGGATGCGATCGAGACTGCCAGGGAAACCGGAAAACGCAGCCGCCGCAAACGCAGATATGAATTTTAATTGGATTTTAAAAAGCCTCCGGCAAATTGCCGGAGGCTTTTTCTAACTATTCTAACCCCACAATTTCTGCGGATATGTACCATTTTCCGTCATCCTTGCAAAGCCTTCCTGTGCCTTTGCGATGTCCTCCCGGTAGGTGATGCCAATCCAATGGTCGCTCGTCTCCAGTACCTGTACGCTGACTTCATCCTTCGTGAGCATATCCCCCACAATCGTTGGGATCAGATATTCTTTCTTCAATGGGTTGTCAGAGATTCCCTGCAGGAAATCCGAAAAACCGTTGTCCAGATATTCCAGGAAATCCGGATATGCCGCCCACATATTCATGGAGACATTTGCGCGCATGGATAGGGTCTGTTGCATCTTATCATTCGCACAAGTCAACACACCATCCACCACCTGAATTCCGGAAGTCTCAACGATCCGGGTCAGAAATCCATCACCGTCTACTTCGCAGATTCCCCGCGTTACGGTTCCGTTCTCGCTCAATGTATGTTCCAGAACAAATCCGGCAAGTGCCATCGTGTGTTTCTTCTCATCCGGCTGATGGCTGATCAGAAAATCGCGCAGCTTTACAAATGCTTCTTTTCCATAATAATCATCCGCATTGATGATGACAAACGGCTCCTTTACCACATCCTTGCAGGCAAGCACTGCCTGTCCGGTTCCCCACGGTTTGGTGCGTCCCTCCGGAACGGTAAAGCCCTCCGGCAGATTCGTCAATTCCTGATATACATATGCGACATCAATAAACCGGCTGATCCGATCTCCGATCACCTCTTTGAATTCTTTTTCAATATCTCTTCGAATGACAAACACAACCTTATTAAATCCTGCTGCCTTGGCATCATAGATCGAATAATCCATGATGATCTCACCGTTTGCGTTCATCTTTGCAAGCTGCTTGATCCCGGTTCCGAAACGTGAACCGATCCCCGCTGCCATAATCACTAATGTGGTATTCATATGTAATCCCCTCTCCCGTTGCAGATACTTCCGACACATGTCGGCGTCTGTAAAATCTTATCTCCATTATATCAAATCTCATCCCGTTCTATCAACAGAATTTGCATGCGACTTTTTGTCTGCTTTTGCCACATTGTTTCTCATTTTCATCCCGTGTCTTATTTCGTTGCGACATATTCCGACCAAATATGGAATTGGTATAATACTCCTATAAACCATCATACGAAAGAGGACAAACATGATACATTCCATCGGAACTACACTTTTTGAGCTTCGCAAAAGCAGACAACTGACCCAAAGTCAGCTCTGTAAACAATTAAATATCAACCGCAGTTCCTATTCCTATTATGAAAATAACAATCGGATGCCAGATCTGGAAACCGCCGCGATTCTCGCCAGGTTTTACGGTATCACAATTGACGAGCTCATTCATGCCAACTGGACGATCGATCTGGAATTAGAAAATGACCTCGAACATGAAAAGAAATCGGACGAGCGCATGCTGCAATACCTGCATCAGCTGGGTATCAACTGCGAAGCGCTTCTCTCCTTAAACAAATCGGACTTCTCGTTTATGGAAAGCTACAAAAAACTCAGTCCCTACGATCAGTCCGAATTGCGAAACACCGTCGATTTTAAATTACAAAACAAACAGATTGAATAATTATTTTAACTGTTCTAATTCTTTTGCCCAGATATTGACACTGGCGTCGCTTGGCATCCGCAGATCTCCTCTCGGAGACAGAGCGATCGTACCGACCTTCGGTCCGTCCGGAATGCAGGAACGTTTGAACTGCTGGGCAAAAAACCGCTTATAAAATACTTTTAGCCATTTCAGGATCGTCTGCGCATCATAGATACCGGCAAATGCCAGCTTCGCCAGACGATAGATCTTTGCCGGTGAAAATCCAAAACGTATCATATAATACAGATAAAAATCATGCAATTCATAAGGTCCTACCAGATCCTCTGTCTTCTGCGATATCTTTCCGTCCTGTGGCGGAAGCAGCTCCGGACTGACCGGCGTATCCAGCACATCCAAAAGTACCTCTGCCAGCTTTTCATCCCCACATGTATCCGCATAATACTCCACCAGATGTCTCACGAGTGTCTTTGGCACGGAGCAATTGACTGCGTACATCGACATATGATCTCCGTTGTAGGTAGCCCAGCCAAGTGCCAGCTCCGACATATCGCCGGTTCCGATCACCATTCCCCCGCACTGATTTGCCTTATCCATCAGAATCTGTGTGCGCTCCCTCGCCTGACAGTTCTCATAGGTCACATCATGCTTGGACGGATTGTGTCCGATATCGGAAAAATGCTGATTGACCGCTTTTACGATCGAGATCTCTTCCAGCTTCACACCAAGGCTTCGGATCAGCTGCAGCGCATTGTCATAGGTCCGGTCTGTCGTGCCAAATCCCGGCATCGTCACAGCGATGATCTGCTTTCTCGGAAGCTTGCATGCATCAAAGGCACGCACGGTCACAAGAAGCGCCAGCGTCGAATCCAGTCCACCTGAGATACCTACCACCGCATACTGACAATGGGTATGCACCAGACGTTTCTTTAGTCCCATCGCCTGAATCTGCAGGATTTCCTCACAGCGTTTCCGGCGATGTTTTTTGTCGTGCGGCACAAACGGTGCCGGATCGATCGCCCGTGTCAGCGTCGTATGCTCCGGTTTCAATGCAAACGGCACATAATAATAGCTGTCCAGCTGCTGCGTCTCAAAGCTGGTCATCCTTCTTCGTTCTGCCATGAGACGATTGACATCAATCTCGGAAATCGTGATCTCATTTTGAAAACGTACTGCTTCCTTCAGCAGGGTTCCGTTCTCCGCGATCAGATTGTGTCCGGAAAAAACCACGTCCTGTGAGGACTCTCCCTCTCCGATGCTGCAATAGACATATCCGCACAGCAGCCTCGCAGACTGTCCGGTGATCAGATCCCTGCGGTAGATATCTTTTCCGGTTGTCTCATCGCTTGCAGATAAATTGACGATCAGATTTGCGCCTGCCAGCGCATGGGAGATGCTTGGCGGGTTGACTGCCCATACATCCTCGCAGATCTCAGCCGCAACACGAAGCTGCGGCATCGTCTCGCATTGAAAGATCAGATGGGTGCCCATCGGTACCGAACAATCATCGGATAATTTCACTGCCACCGGCTGCTCACAACCCTTTGTGAAATGTCTCAGTTCATAGAACTCTCCGTAATTGGGCAGATGCGTCTTTGGCACCAACCCTAATACCTGTCCGCGGCACAATACAGCTGCCACGTTATAAAGCTTTCCCATATATTCCAGCGGAAGTCCCACAAAGATCATCGCATCCAGTCCGGTTGTCTCCTGCAGGAGACGCAACAGTTCCTGCTTTGCCTCCTGCAGCAAAAGTTCCTGATAGAACAGGTCGTGGCAGGTGTAGCCGGTGAGTCCAAGCTCCGGTGTCACAATGATCTTGGCTCCCTGTCCTGCGGCCTTTTGTATTCCTTTTAACAATTCCTCCTTATTATAATGCGGATCTGCTACTTTTATTGTCGGGGTAACACATGCTACCTTTATGAATCCTTGCTGCAACGTACAATCTCCTTTAACTCATCAATTTCAAATGTATAGTCGGTGTTACAAAAATGACAGTTGATGGAAACCGGTTCCCCATCATCGATCATCTCCTGCATCTTATCTGCTCCGATCGAGATCAACGCTTTTGTCACCCGCTCTTTCGAGCAGTTGCAGTAAAAGCTGACCGGCATCGTGTCATTCACCGTCACCTCAAAGCCCTGCAATACCTCCTCAAGCATGCGCTCCGGCGTAAAGCCCCGATCCAGCATCGTCGTCACCGGCTCTAAGCTTTTCAGATTTTCCTCCAGCTTTTCGATCACTTCATCTTCCACAAAAGGCATCAATTGGATGATAAAACCGCCCGCCTGACGAACCGTGTTATCCTTGTTCATCAATACGCCCAGTCCAACAGACGAAGGCACCTGTTCACTGACCGCAAAATAATAAGTCAGATCCTCTGCGATCTCTCCGGTCTGCAAAGCAGCCTGTCCGATATACGGCTCCTTTAATCCCAGATCCTTGATGACCCGAAGCGTACCATTTCCCATGGCACCGCCTACATTCAGTTTGCCCTGGTCATTGACCGGCAGATCGATCACAGCCACATGGGGATAACCTTTGACATGACCACTTGCATCTGCTGTCACAGTCAGCCCGCCTCCCGGACCGTCGCCCTGAATCTGCAGTGTCAAAAGATCCTTCTCGCCTTTCATCATAGAACCCATCATCACACCTGCTGAGAGCAGTCGTCCCAATGCCGCTGTCATGATCGGACAGGTGCCATGTCTGTTTTTTGCTTCCTCTACCAATTCCTTTGATGTCACTGCAAAGGCGCGGATCGCTCCGTCTGCCGCAGTTGCTCTCACCATATAATCGCTCATCTTGTTTTTCCTTTCTCTCTGAATAGATAAAACAGTCGCTCCGACTGATCGGTTGGCTCGCTAAGAGTCACCGCGTCAAACACGGTGACAAATTCCATTCCGGCCCGTTCTGCGCATGTCTTTACCTCATGGATCTCATATCCCTGCTGCTCATGGACCTCTTCCACCCGTTCGTACAAGCCGTTTTCCTGCTCAATAAAAAGCGTCAGATCGTACTCATTTCTCCCGGTTTGCGCGTCATAATAATTTTCCCAGATAAAGCTTGCGCCCTCGCCGTTTTCCGCAATGGTCTGATTTCCCATCACCTCACGAAACTTATAAGGCGTATTCATATCAAACAAAAAGATACCGCCCGGGTCGAGATAATTGTTGGCAAGTCGAAAAACCGTTGTCAGATCTTCTTTTGTCAGCATATAATTCATACAATCACAGATGCTGACAATCGCCCGGACCGTTCCGTATAATTCGAACTCACGCATGTCCTGACACAGATAGAGGATCGGCCGGCTGCGATCGGTCTCATATTCTGCCTCTCGTGCCTCCATCAACATCTCCTCTGAGCCGTCGATGCCGATCATATCGTATCCCTGATCCGCAAGGAGCCTGGTCATCGTTCCGGTTCCGCAACCCAGATCCAGTATGAGTCCGTCTTCAATCGCTTCGTTTTTCAGATGTGTATGAATGATATTCAGCCAGTCCTCATAGGGCACATCCTCCATGAACTGGTCATACACCTGCGCAAATCCCGTATATGCTTCCATACCGCTTATCCTTTTCTATTTTTTATCAATATATTCACTCTACCATTTTTTCCATAAACTTTCTACCATTATCGCTTGGCGAAATCGGTATTTTTTGATAAACTCTTTATAATGATGTATGTCAGAAGTCAGCCGATGCAAAGGACTTTTGACAAGACATTGTATACTTACGATATTTTCAGGAGGATGAGATGCAGAATTTAGAGCATCTGATAACAAAAAAAATAAAAAGCACCTACCTCAGGCGCCTTTCTTCCCCGATCATATATCTGATCTTTCTTGCGATCGTCTGGTTCTACACACCGATGCATGCCCTGATGCATCCACTGGAAGTGGGGCAATCGGATGATCTCACGGTACTTGCCCAAAATGACAACCGCTATATCAATGTAGAGCTTGGCAATCTCAGTTTTACTGGCTATACACTCAACCGTTTTGGTTTCTGTCAGGGATACTACTATTATACGATGCGGGATGATCAATGCTATCTGGTGATCCTTTCTCCGAGAACCTGTGAAGAAGGTCTTCCGAGTATTGAAAAGATCAAGGTGCGCGCCCGGCTGGAAAGTGCCCCGCAGACCTACGAACAGCTTGCCGAAAAGCTTGCCGAGGATCTGGGCTGGACCAAGCAGGGGCTGACGAAACAGGTCTCCCACTATATCATCAGTGAACCGGGATTTGGTACACTGACCAGTTCGCTGCTGTTGTTTGTCTATTTTGTATCCGGTGGCTATGCGCTGATCAGTATTGTTTTATTCCTGATCTACGCCTTTGTGCCGGTATTGTCACCGACCAGCCGACAACTCGGTCTGTATGGCAAACGTTCCGTCCTGTTAGCACAGGCTGAGGAAGAGCTTGCAACACTGCCACAGCTTGCCACCGAGGATATGTATATCACGGAGCATTTCTTTATTGCTTTTGCCAACAAAGGTGTTGCGGTCATTCCGATCAAGGAGATCATATGGATCTACAAGCATTCTACGCTGCACAAGATTTTGTGGTATCACTTCAGTATCTCCTATACGCTGCACATTACCGCAAATAAGCACCTGTATATCCAGTTTCCGAAAAATATGAAGTCCGATATCGACGGTATCATTGATTACCTGTCCGAAGCGAATCACAACACGCTCATCGGCTTCAATGAAAAAAACCGCAAAGCGGTTCAGGAAATGGATGGGGTCACACGGTTTGCCGATGGATTGATCGCTTTTTTTAAACGAAAAATCTAATTACACTCCCCCTCTCCGTCATGCTTCGCATGACACCTCTCCCCCCGTCGGGGGGCGAGGCTTATCATTTGTTCACAGGGGATGGCACCTAGTTTTTATAACTTCATCAAGTATTTTTCTTGAACCTGCTGTACCTTTTCGTACTCTAAATCACAGATGTCTGCAATCTCTTCGACTGATTTTCCTTTGCCAAGCATTTTTTTGATCAGCTCATTTCTGCCCTCTTCACGTCCTTGAGCTCTGCCACGCATCTGTCCCTCAAGAACGCCATCCTCATATATATCATCAATC
>JALEJB010000055.1 GCA_022768825.1 Lachnospiraceae bacterium | reverse complement strand
TCTCCCACAGCTTCTCCTAATTGTTGCTGTGTCATTTTAGCTTCTAAGCACTTAATCTTAGTATCGATTTCAATGTCATTTTTAATCATATTTATTCTCCTCTATAATACGAATCGGATTATTTAACAACACTCTTATAGTATAGTTCCTTCTCTATTATTTTTCAACCAAATATTCCTTGAATTGCTTGAATGATGTTTTGTATATCCATCCTACTCTCTCGTGTGTCCAATAAACAGCCTCTAACTAGTATTCGTGCCCTGCTTCTTTCATTCGCGCTTTTATAGGCTGTCAATATACTTCTACATGACTACTCGCATCTTCTCAATCAACGCCACATCCGCCGGCAACCACTCCACAGTATCCAACTCATCCCTTGTCAACCACTTTGCGGCTTCATGTTCCTTGAGAACTAAATTACCTGACACGATCTTTGCCCAGAAGCAATCCATGGAGAGATGAAACGACGGGTAATCATATTCGACCGTTTCTATTAATTCCCCGACTGCGATTTCTGTTTCCAGCTCCTCCTTGATCTCCCGAACCAGGGCTTCCTGCGGTGTTTCTCCTGCTTCGATTTTCCCTCCAGGGAACTCCCAGCCTCCTTTGAAATCTCCATAGCCTCTTTGCGTCGCAAAGATCATTGGTTCTCCTTTTTCGTTTGTTACTTTTATGACAGCAGCTACTACTCGTATTGTTTTCATCTTATACCTCTACTCGTTGACTATATATTCGTACAGATCCTCTCGCACCGGAACATCCAGCAGCCATTCGATTTCTACGGCCGTTTTGTCCGTATTTGGCATAACAATTTCTTTTGCTTCTTTCCGTGTCAGCTTAAATTTATACCCTTTATAATACCACTCTTTCATCCAAAAATCAGTATCCCCAGTAAAATAATTATCCCGATCGGTGGACATACTCCCACTACGATTGCAAGCAATACCCATTTCCACCAATCCGAGGAGGAACCTGATGTCCCACCACCATTTGCCATGTGATAATCTGTAAAACTATCTGACATATCATATTTTCCGTTTCTGTTCCAGTCGTTCATATTCGTCGCTCCCCTCTGATCAATTTGTTGCCACGTTCACTTTGATACTCTTTGTTCCAAGTCCTTTTCCGGCCCCGCTAAGCCCGCTAGGTCCTTGATGACTCCATCTTACTCTCCCAATTGTCCGATATACAGCACAGTACAAATGTTCTGTTTTCTTTCTTTACCCAAAATCAGACATAAAAAAGGACCAACTCATAGTTTTATCCCATAAGTTGATCCTATACTATCCTTCTACAGCCCTATTCTCACCTTTTTAAAAAAGAATGCGCTCTGCGCATTCTTCGCGCCCGAGCGGTATGCGAAGCATATACCTCATCTCCGCGAGGTGCGCATCCTTGCGGAGCATTTTGTTTCATGGGAAATCCATCGGAATTTCCTATGAAACAAAAAAGCATTCCGGCAGCAGACTCTCTACTACCGAAATGCTCTGGGCGATAACTATATTACTCTTCTTCCGGCGCATTCTTGAGCATGATATTGGTAATGATGCCCAGGATCAATGCACAGGCAACCTCTGTGACTGTGACCTTTCCGAAGCTGAGTGTCAGACCACCGATACCGGCAATCAAAATCACAGATACAACAAACAGGTTCTTGTTTTTATTCAGATCAACACCCTGTACCATTTTCAGTCCCGATACAGCGATAAATCCATAAAGCGCCATACAAATACCACCCATGACACAAGGCGGGATTGAATTGACAAATGCGATAAACGGCGAGAAGAAGGAGATCAGGATCGCTCCTACAGAAGCCGCTATGATCGTATAAACCGATGCGTTCTTCGTGATTGCGACACATCCGATGGACTCTCCGTAAGTTGTGTTTGGACATCCGCCAAAAAATGCGCCGACCATGGATCCGACTCCATCTCCAAGCAGGGTTCTGTGAAGTCCCGGATCCTCCAACAGATTTCTCTCAATAATGGAAGAGATATTTTTATGATCTGCGATGTGTTCTGCAAATACTACAAATGCAACAGGCATATATGCGACTGCAACAGTTGCTAAATAAGAGCTGTCCACATATTTCATTCCTTCGCCGATCTTTAAAAATGAAAAATCCGGCACCCGGAAGAAGGTTGACAGACTCACTCCATTCTCGGTAAGAGCCTTGAAAGAATCAAAGCTGATCAGTTTCAGCTGTTCCATTCCTGCTGCATCACCAATCAGTGTCAGAATGACACATACGACGTATCCGGCCAGGATTCCAAATATAAACGGAATCAGCTTGACGGTCTTTTTACCAAATGTAGAACAGAGCATGGTTACAAACAATGCAACCAGACCGCACAACACAGCAACGAGCGGATTTGCTGTAGATACATATTGTGTTTGACCTTCCACCAGCTGCTCTACCTTAAATCCTCCTGTTGTCAGATCACCAATTGCGTTGCCCGCAAGGGATAAACCGATGATCGCAACGGTAGGTCCTACGACTACAGCAGGCATCAGCTTATCAATCCATTTGACACCTACCAGCTTCACGATCAATGCGATCAGGACATAGACAAGTCCTGCGAGAAATGCACCGATTATGATTCCGACAAAACCTGCCTCTGCGGATGCAGCACCTGCAAATGCCGATGACATAGATCCTAAAAATGCAAAGGATGATCCAAGGAAAACCGGGCTTCTTTTTGCTGTAAATAAAACATAGATCAAGGTTCCCACACCCGCACCAAACAATGCAGCTGCGGAATCCATTCCGTGACCGATGATGATCGGAACCACCAGTGTCGCTGTCATGATCGCCAAAAGCTGCTGCAGCGCAAACACAACCAGCGGTCCGAAGGGTATCTTATCTTCTACCTGGTATATTAATTTCATACGTTTCTCCTCTATTTTATTTTGTTCCAAAAATTCGATCTCCGGCATCACCAAGTCCCGGACAGATATATGCGTTCTCATTGAGGCATCGATCCAGATTACCTACAATGATCTTGACATCCGGATGTGCCGCAGATAATTTGTCTAATCCTTCCGGCGCAGCAATGATACATACAAATGTAATGTCTTTTCCGCCGCGCTGTTTGATCAGATCAATTGCGTCTACTGCCGAGCCACCGGTTGCAAGCATCGGATCAACCACAAAAATTTTTCTCAGTTCGATCGGATCCGGCAATTTACAGTAATATTCGTGCGGTTCATGCGTTTCCTCATCCCGATACATACCGATATGACCAACCTTTGCAGCCGGCATCAGTTTCAGAAGTCCCTCAACCATACCAAGACCGGCTCGAAGTATCGGAACGATCGCAGGTTTCTTTCCGGCGATCACCGGACACTTTGTCACCTCGATTGGAGTTTCTACCTCGATCTCCTCCATCTCCAGATCTCGCAATGCTTCATAAGCTTCCAACACTGCGATTTCTTCCACGAGTTTTCTGAATTCATTCGTTCCGGTTTCTTTCATTCGAAGCATTGTTATTTTATGCTTCACCAACGGGTGATCGCAGATCGTAATTTTATCATTTCCTTTGTACATCGTTCTCCTCCACATTCTACATATTTCTGCAAGCGCAGAGCACCGTTCGCCAATCACGCTCGGTCGCTGACTCACTGCCTCTCATTATAACATACCCAAATCTCAAATGATACCTTTTACTTTTATTTCTAAAACTGGGTATTGGAAACTTGAAAAAACGCACTCCCGGTTCTATAATATTCTTATAATTGATTAGCACAAATGTGAGGTCATTATGAGCGAACAGACGAAAAAAGTAAATCGGAAAAAGTTTATCATTATGCTGTCAGCTTTGCTTG
The DNA here is from genome assembly GCA_022768825.1 of Lachnospiraceae bacterium. Taxonomy (GTDB): domain Bacteria; phylum Bacillota; class Clostridia; order Lachnospirales; family Lachnospiraceae; genus W0P33-017. The sequence goes on along the minus strand of JALEJB010000055.1, from coordinate 6,768 downwards.
CGATTGTGATCACGGTTCTATCCAGTTCCTATATCATTTTTCATGAACTCGAGGCGCAATTGGAGCAAAATCTGGAAGATGTCGCTGCGCAGAATGCGTTGGCACTGCACAACAAGATTCATTCGAATTATGAGCTGCTGCTCAGTCTCGCAAAAGAAATGCACGGCGTCACGCCGGACACCATAGATGACAAGCTACAGTCTTTTGAGATCTTTCTCGACGAGTATGATCTCAAGCGTTTTGCGTTTGTATTTCCAAACGGAAACAGCTACTCCACAGATCACGGCTTGGCCAAACTGCATTACCGCGAATTTTTCCAGCGCGGAATAAAAGGCAAGGCGACCATCACCGGTATTTTGAAAGATGCATTGGAAGCACACCATGACCTGGTCAATGTCATGACAATTCCGATCATTGATGACAACGGGAATGTGGAAGGCGTATTTGGTCTGACTTATAATTCTCAGGACTTTAATGATGCTTTGCAGATCGTTTGCTTTAATGGTCAAGGCTATAGCTGCGCAATCAGTAGCGATGGACAGATTTTAGTTGCTATGGGAAATGACATTCTTCAGCTTTCCCAAAATATGTTTACAGATGTACTTGGCACAGATCCCCGGAATCAAAAAGCAATCGCAGCATTGCAGAAGCAAATGCAAGAAAACACATCCGGCGGCGGTACCTTTTACCTGGCAGAAAAAAATTATTATCACTGCGTTCCGGTTGAATTGATGGGTGGTGATGTGACATGGTATATGCTGACGATCATACCGGCAGATGTTTTGGGAAGTCGGGCGACACCGGTTCAGAACAGTGTGTATCTGATGGCGTTTATTGTATCCATCCTCATCCTGATCGGTGTTGGTTTTGTCATTGCTCTCTCCAGAGAGCAGAAAAACATGATCCTTCGCTATGCATATGAAGATCCCCTTACAAAAGGAGCAAATTATGCGAGATTCTGCGTCGAGATGAACCAAAAGCGCGACAATGGCTTTATCATTTCGATGGATATTACAAATTTTAATAATATCAATATTGCTGCCGGTAAAATAGCCGGTGACCGGATGATCGGTGATATCTGGCAGATCCTGACCGAAGAGCTCCGGAGTGAGGAGCTGGCCAGTCATGTGCGCGAAGACGTCTTCAGCATGTTTTTGAAAACGCAGGATAAAGAGCAGTTAGTTGATCGTCTAAAGCAGATCTCTGTTCGCATCAATACGCATGCAAAGGAATTGCAGATAAAGGGGATTCATGCCCGATATGGAATCTATAAATGGTCGGAAAATGAAGATCTGGAGGATGCTTACAGCAAAGCCCAGATTGCCAGAGAACAGGCCCGTATGCAGCGTGAAAAATATTATGTCTTTTATAATGAGATGGATCATGAAAAGCTGCTGCAGGATCAGCAGCTTGAGGAGCGTTTTGAGGATTCTCTGGCAGCCGGAGAGTTTGAAGTCTGGTATCAGCCAAAGTACAGTGCCGCATCCGGTAAGATCGTAGGCAGTGAAGCACTCGTTCGTTGGCGAGACACGGATGGCAGTCTGATTTCACCGGGCCGGTTTATTCCGCTGTTTGAGCAAAACGGAATGATCGCCAAGCTGGATGAATATATGTTTCGAGCGGTATGCAAGCAGCAGACACAGTGGCTTGCCAAAGGACACAAGATCTATCCGGTTTCTATCAATTTGAGCCGTGCATCCTTGTATTATGTTGATATTATTGAAAAATACAAGGCGATCATACAGGAATATGACATTGATCCTGATTACATACAGATTGAGATTACGGAAAGCGCGCTGGATGAGACAAACAGTATCCGGGAGCTGCTGGAGCAGTTTCGAAATATGGGAATCCGAATTCTCATGGACGATTTCGGTACCGGATATTCTTCGCTCTCCACGCTTAATATGCAGTGCTTTGATACATTAAAGCTGGATAAGAGCCTGATCGATCATATTGGTGACAAAAATGGCGAGACATTACTATATTATGTCATCAGTATGGGACAGAGGCTTGGACTTCACATCACAGCCGAGGGCGTGGAAAACAAGATTCAATTGGAGTTTTTGAAGGTGAATCATTGCGATGATATTCAGGGGTTCCTGTTTTCAAAGCCTTTGCCGGCTGTTGAATTTGAAAAAATCCTGACAGATTCCTAAACAATGTAGAACAAAGCAGGCAGGGTTCCTGTTTGATTGGAACCCTGCCTGCTTGATTTATGTGAAGGGGAACAAGTTTATCCCTCGATGGCGATATAATTGTGTTCTTCAACCTGAGGTTTCTGCTGGTCAACCTTCGGAAATGACAGTTTCAAAACGCCACATTCATACTTCGCATGTATGTCTTCCTGTTTCAGATCTTCTCCAACGTAGAAAGATCTGCTCATGCTGCCCACATATCGTTCACGGCGGACAAATTTCTTATTTTTCTTATCCTGCTCATCCTGATCAAGACCTTTCGCTGCACTGATGATCAGGTAACCATCCTTGAGCTCCAGACCAATCTCATCCTTCTTAAAGCCCGGCAGATCAATATCTACCTCGTAGTGATCATCATGCTCCTGTACATCTGTCTTCATCATATTTGCCGCATGGCGTCCGTACAGTTTTTTCTGTGCTTTCTGCATTGCCTTGTCATCAAAAGCAGGGAAATCAAAGAAATCATCAAAAAATTCGTCAAATAAGCTTTCTCCAAAAATACTAGGTGTCATCATAAGTCATCGCTCCTTTTCCTTAAAAAAATAATTACATGTTTACCGGAACCGGGGATGTTTGGGAAGAAACCTGAATTTTTCTTTCCTTCTCCGTTGTTCTGTTTTTGTCATTTCGTTGTTTGCAGGTCATGCCGTCATGTTGTCTCTCTTAGCACGCGGCCTATTCATTAGCCTTCAATGGCAATTACTTTCTTTTCCTCAATCTTCTTTGCATCCTTTTTCGGGATTGCAATGGTCAGCACGCCATTTTCGTATCTTGCCTTGACGTCCTCCTGTGTCAGATAGTCGCCTACATAGAAGCTTCTGCTGCAGGAGCCGGAATATCGCTCTCTGCGGATATACTTACCGGTCTTCTCATCCGTCTCATCCTTGTTCTGAGAGGTGGTTGCATTGATTACCAGATAGCCATCCTTCAGCTCTGCACGAATGTCTTCCTTTTTATAGCCCGGAAGGCTGATCTCCAATTCATAGCCCTGATCGTGCTCTTTCACGTCTGTTTTCATCAGGGAGCTGGTATCCGTTCTCTGATATCCTCTCACCGGATAATCAAATCCAAAGAAATCATCAATTAAATTGTCTCCAAAAATACTCGGCATCAACATAAGTCATCGCTCCTTTTCTATATTATTTGATCTTGTGATAGATGTTATAGTTTGTGAACCGGAAATGTTCCGAATTGATAAGAATCTGTTTTTCTTATCTTTTTCTTCCCCTTCCTTTGTTCTACATCTGTTATACCACCATTATTAGCACTCGTCAATAGCGAGTGCTAATAATTTTTGTGAAGTTTTTGTGAATTGCCTTTTTGGAGAAATCACCTGCAACATGAAACATGCCGCGAATTTCTTCGCGGCTTGTCTTAACATCGATTAAAAATTCGATCCGTTCCAGCCCCAGTCACGGATACCGTGATATGTGACATACACCTGACTTCCCGGAATCCCTAATTCATCCGATAATATTTTACATACCTCTGCCGTCATCTTGTCGCAGGCAGAAGAGTTTGCTTCTCCAAGCAAGCTTACTTGTACATAAGCACCTTTGTCTAATTTTTTTCCACCCATATACAGGGTATAATCATCCTCAAAGCCCACCATCAGATAGCTTTCTGTTTTTCCTAAAATCCCGATGGCCTGACCTAATTTCGCTTTCAATACTTCTTTTTTGTCGTCGTCCACTTTTACTGTAAGCTTTGAATCAATAAATGGCATGTTCCATTCCTCCTGACTTTTTATTTTGATAGGATCATAACACAAAATCACAGTCCTGTCACTTTCACTGCGTTATTTTTTTGCCGGATGTCTGCCCTTGATTCCCAATGTGCGATGAATCTCATACAATTCGTCTACCTGCGCAGGAGTCAATTCTTTCCTGACACCGATGCATGCGGTCTGGTACAGCTGTCTGGCGTAAAATTCCACCGACTCCATCCGCATATAAGCTTCGAGCAGATTGTCGCCGTAAGTCAATGCGCCATGATGCGCCAGTAACATCGCATCTACTTCCTGCACATATTCTGCAACGGAATCCGGCACCTCATCCGTACTTGGTCTGGCGTATCTCGCAACCGGCACCCTGCCAAGGGATACCACCGCTTCTGTCAGGATCGGCGCTTCCAGTGGCTGCTCTGCTATGGCAAAAGTGGTTGCATAGACCGGATGAGCATGAACGACCGCCTTTACATCCGGCCGTTCCTGATAGACACGTAGATGCATCTTGATCTCGGACGATGGCTTGTAACCTTCATTCGCACGAAGAAGCTCCCCTTTTTGGTTGATCAGGCAGATACACTCCGGTGTCATATAGCCTTTTGAAATTCCGGTTGGCGTACATAAGATTTCATCCTCGCCGATTTTTACCGACAGGTTTCCGTCATTTGCAGCAACCATATTTCGCTCATACATGCGGCGTCCGATCTCGCAGATTAGTTCAGCTGTTTTTTGTTGGTCCATTTTATCATTCTCTTTCATAATTTTATTGTTTCATTAGATCTTCAAATCATCCAAACCGGCACAATATAATTATCCCTGTCAATCGCACTCAATTCCGGCTTCATACAGATCACCGCCCCCTTTGCACGTGGTGTGGACGACTGATCCAGCAGATCAAATACTTTGATCAGTTCTGTTCCCGGATTTGAAGACTTCTTGATCTCGATCGGATTCAACACCCCATCATGCTCAAGGACAATATCGATCTCTTTCGCATCTTTATCACGATAATAATACAGAAACGGTTCTTTCCCACAATTCAAATATGATTTCATGATTTCAGAGACTACATAATTTTCCAAAATAGCACCATTCATTGCACCGCGCTCCAGCGTTTCTGCACTGCTCCACCTGGTCAGATAGCAAACGATTCCGGTGTCATAAAAATACAACTTCGGTGTTTTTACAAGCCTTTTTAATAAATTATTGGAGTACGGGTGAAGATAGAATATGATTCCCAATGTCTCCAAAATTCCCAACCAGCTTTTTACCTGCATCTGATTCAAATCCGCATCTCTTGCAATCTCAGCCACATTCAGCATCTGACCACAACGAGCGGCTACCGCAGTGATAAATCGAAAGAATTTCAGCGAATCGATGGCATCAGACAATTCCCTTACATCACGCTCAATATAGGTACTCAGATAACTACTGTAAAAAATCTGGCTGTTACTGTTGGCATGACTTGCAATTGCCGGCATAGAGCCCTGATAGATCCGTTCAAAGACAGCGGTCACATCTGCTTTTGTTCTTCCCTCTTTTCTTGCAGACAGTGCTTCCAGATCAACCATAAAAGGTTCCGTTTTACCACCATAGATTTCTGCCTGTGATAATGAGGTAAGGGAAAGAACGGCGACTCTTCCTGCCAGAGACTCCTGTACACCTTTCATCAATTTAAAAACCTGTGAACCTGTCAGCCAGAATGCTCCCGGTTCATCGTGGCTGTCCACATGCATCTTGATATAGGTAAATAACTCCGGTGCATACTGGACCTCATCAATCAATACCGGTGGCTTATGCAGCTGCAGAAACAGTTCCGGATCTGTCTTCGCAAGATTCCGATCACTCAGATCATCCAGTGTCACATAGCCTCTGTCAGTCCCTTCCATCAATTTCCGAAGCATGGTAGTCTTACCCACTTGCCTGGGTCCGGTAACCAGAACAACCGGATATTCTTTTGTAACCTGACTTACTACTCGCTCTAAATTTCTTTTGATATAATTCATACTCGCGCACCCTCTTCGGCTATTTTTTATTCTGTCTAAATATTAGCCGAAACACAGAAAAAAATCAAGTACACTTCGTCTAATATTTATTGTGATAAAATATCAGCCGAGATATGCACTTGACTTTCATTTTCCTATTGGCCTTCTTCTCGAAAGGCGCCATTCCATATAATTACTTTGATTTTAACAGAAGATTGCCGCTATAAGTATGTGTATACTTATAGCCGGTAACTGTTGCCTTGTACCCGTCCTTCTCATAGTCCGCAGTATCCTTCAAATACTTCAAAAGCGGAAGCCCGGTCTCCTCTCCGACATTCTTGGTCACCTCATAGATCATCCATCCGCCAAGCTCGCTGTTTTTGCAGGCTGCATACTGCTTCGTGCTTCCTTTTTTTGAAAGAACAATTGCCGAACTTGAATATTCCATCACTCCGGCATCTCCAAAATCCATCTGAAATGCAAACTGTCCGATCTTTTCAATCGGTGCCTTCGTTGTTTTCACCTTTTTGGTAGATGTTCCGTTGGAGAAAATCATAGAACCGGAAGCTTTCTTAACAGTACTATCATAAATCACAACACTGTTTTTTGATTTTTTTCCTGCATACGCATTCAATGTGACTTTCTTTCCAACCTTGAGAACGGACTTGGACTCTTCAGCCATGATTGTGATCGCTTCCGATCTGGTCTTTGCCTTATTCAGGGTCAATTTTCCTGTTCCGGTAAACTCTACGCTTCCGGCATATCCGAATCCCCACGCAGTCACGCCGTACAGCTCATTGGTTCCGACAACTTTTATTTTAAAATCGCTTCCCATTTCGTTCACATTCAAAACCCACTT
>JALEJB010000047.1 GCA_022768825.1 Lachnospiraceae bacterium | reverse complement strand
GAGTAAAACAAATTCATCTTGGTGGGAGTCCAATCTCCTTCCAAGATAAAGCCTCCGGCGGATTGCAGAGGTGCGCAGAAGAAGAATGTCATGCAAAGCATGACAATCCTCGCAGCAAGTACGCCAAGGCGTACTTGAATTATTTGGGTGATAGATTTTGTAAAAAAGGGCTGAAAAACGATAAAATATGAAATCATGTGTTGAACCGCTTGTTCACGTCGGCGAGGATGTGGGAGAGGGAGCATCCCTTGCCAATATCGAGCATCCCTATGACGGAGAGATCATGGAAACTTTGTTTGCGCCGGTAGACGCGAAGGTCTTTTTTATGCATACAGACCCGCTGACCTATGCAAATACGGCAGTATTTAAATTAGTAGAAAAAAAATAAACATATCGTTTGAAATATCTTCTAATTCTATACTTCGAGTTATCACAACTAAAACATGTCTGAAATGGGCTTCGGCTGGTTTTCTCGTAGCCAGCCGAGGCATGCAATTCTGTTCCCAAAGTGCTTGCAAAAAGTCAATGGTTAACGATATAATATGTGCTAGAACTTATCAGGATCAAATTAAAACATATTATCGGAATAGGTAAGATAAATGGGGGATGCCGTGAATTTAAATGTAAGTACATCAAAATTGATATTTCTTGTAAAACAGTTTGATCAAATTCAGAGACAGATTGATTCTCATATATCACAATTGGATAGTATTCGGAAAGAAATGAATAAAGGCGAATACAGGGAACTGGATAAGACGATTGATATAATAATTTCACAAATAAAAGAAGATAAGAATTGTGTTGCAAATCTAGAAATATATTTAGAAAGGATACAGAAAATATATTATAAAACTGAGAACAAGATTGTTCAGAATGGTAATTTGTTAGAAAAAAATTCATCGAATAATCAGGTTGGAGATAATGGCAGTGCGTCACCGTCAGATATGACTTACAAAGAATTTTTACAATATAGAATAGACAATGCGGCTGATATAAATACAAGAAAAATGTATGAGAAATATTTAAAAAAAATTAGAATCAAGGACGATTCATATTCTGATACAGCACATTATGATAATATATGGAATCATATCAAATATGATGAAGGGGATGATGCAACAAATGTTAGAGGCATAGGATGTACATATTTTCACGAAGTTGGTCATCTGGTCGATGACCAGTCTGACTGGTTCGGAAGCACATCTACAGATGGTAGTTATGAATTCTATAACAAATTAGAATCTGATGTTGAGAATTATGTTAATAATATTATGGAAGAAAAAGGATATCAAAATAGAGACGATGCGTATGATGATTTTTCAAAATGGCTTAAGACAGATGGAAACATGAAGAACGGAATTTCAGATTTGGCTAAGGGAATTACAGAGGGAAAATCTTGTGGTGGATGGTCTCATAGTGATGACTATTACACAGAAAAATCTATAGAAAAGGAAGCGTTTGCTCATTTTTTTGAAGCTGGAATGGCAGCAGATTCGACGAAATTGGATTATATTAAGGAAGTGTTCCCAGAGGCGTATGAAGAGTATCAGCAGATGTTAAAAGAAGAACTGGATTAGAGGTGGGGTGGATGACGAGAAGGTTTAAACGAATCGTATTGAGTACATTGTGCATATTATGTGGATGTCTTGTTTGCGGATGTAATCCGGGAAATGAAAATATCAATAATAATATTTCGGATGGTGAGGGAAAAATGAGTAGTGAAATAAGAAAAATTATTGTATCATATGAAGAAGATACTGATACGCAAATAGAATATGCTATTAATTTTGAAAGTGGAAAAAGAACAAAGTCAACAGTAACCAAAACAATGGTAGAAGAAGAGGATGACTATAGTAAATTACAGGAATTAGAACAGTTTATTCAGCAAAAAGTTGTTAATTCCAAATTTGAAGAAAAAAATAAAAATAGTGGGTTAGATGATTCGAAAGTAATTTGGTCAGTTAAAGTGAGTTATAAAAATAGCGAAGAAAGCTTTGTACAACAGGGTTTTTATGAGTATCCCAAGTATTGGAAAGAATTAATAGATATCGTTCAAAAATAGATGTTTTTATGGAACAATTGCGAAGAATTATCACCTATAATTATGAATGCTCTCCGATGTGTTGCCCTTTAGTGGAAACGTCGGAGAGCTTTTATAATTGCAGTAAAATGCAGGCGAATATCAAAACGGGCTGTGTAATTTGGTGGCGATATGTGAACTGTTCAATCTGGAAGTAGATGAAGATATGTGCAAAACTTGACTTAAATGTATTTTTATGTGTATTATTCTATTTAGCACTTAATTGCTACGAAGAGGGATTAAGACCATATCTAATAACAATTATTTAATGGGTGGATGACTATAATCTGTAAAAATAACAAAATTTGCGTCTCATGTACGCAACACATCGATATTCCAATGTTGCCAAATAAACGAAATTTCGATAAAATGATAAGTAATAACATATGTGTAAAATTATTTTTAAGGATTCATGTTCAAATATAGAGGAGAAACAAAATGAGTGACTTTCGCGAGGAGGATATACAGGCATTTTTAGATCAGCAGCTGCAGCTTTTTCCGGAGCCGGTGGCAGAGACATTGGAAGAAGCAGAAGAATTTTTGGAAGACTGCATGGCAGTGCTCTGCAAAAATGAAAAAGAAGTCAAACAATACTTAGACGAGGTCGGGGTCGATATCTACGGAATGTCCATGGAGGAGATTTTAGACCAGCCGGAAGTATTTGCGTTACCGAACAATCGCTATATGATCTTAGAGGCCTAGAGGATGAGAAAAAAGATAACATGTTTTACCGGAATGATGCTGGCAGTCGCTGTCCTGTTTTCCGCCACAGCCTGCAGCTTTCGCGGTGAGGAGATCACGATTTCAAGGAAATTGAATCAGTCAGAGGTTTTCAGCATCGACGGACAAAGCTTTCGTGTTTCCGAGATGAAGCTTTTGCTGTTAAACAATATGAATCTGCATGGTGAAAGCTATGGAATCGACCTGCTGAACAACGAGAACCTCAAGGTACAAAAGAAGCTGGAAAAATACCTGAAAGAATATTGCTTAGAAGAGGCGACCCGCGTATATAGTATGGTCGCCCTTGCAAAAAGCAGCGACATCGCATTGACCGATGAGGAACAGCAGACAGCACAGTGGGCAGGGGAGGACTGCTATCAGTCGCTATCGGACGCAGAAAAGGAATCGCTGGAACTGTCACAGAGCGAGGTAGAGGATTTATACACGAACTATGCGCTGGCACAGAAGGTCTATGAGATGCTGGTAAAAGATATCAATCTCGAAGTCAGCGATGATGAAGCCCGTGTGATGCAGATTCGCCTCATCTACAATACCGATCATTCCAAAATAAAAAAAGCAAAGGAACAGTTGGATGCACAGGTGGAATTTTCATCGGTAGCAGCCAATGACAATGAGGCAGAAGATATCAGTCTGACATTGGAACGGGGTATGCTGCCAGAGGAAGTAGAGACGGTAGCTTTTGCGATGGAAGACGGGGACATCTCGGATATCATTGAAAGCGAGGACGGTTATTACATTCTCTGCTGTGACAGCAAGTTTGACGAAGCACTCACGGAAGAACACAAAACAGACATTGCCCATGAAAGAAAAGAATCCGCCTTCCATGATGTGTATGATCCGTTTGTGCAGACACTGAATTCCAAGCTCAACGAGGAAGTCTGGGATGCGATCTCCATTGACGAGCTCCGTGATTACGAGACCGCCAACTTCTACGAGATTTATGACAAATATTTTGCGGATGAAGAATTTCTGGTTGAGTAGATTTGTAGGAAAATAAGATATACAAAATAACGAAAAATGCCACTTTTGATGTTTGGTCAAAAGTGGCATTTTTGTGCATATTATTTCGCAAGCAACATCATAATATCATTGCTGCGTTTCACAAACTTCGCCATAGCCTCCGGCGCAAGCGGCTGGTTGCTCAGCATAGCCAGATCATACAACTGCTCACAGAACATGTTCACATTCTCATTGTCCTTGTTGTTATTGACATACTGGACAAGCGGATGATTGGCATTGAGTGTCAGCGTATAATCGCCGCCAAACATCGAAGGATCCATGCCGGACATCGCATACATCTTCATCATATCCTGCATACGTCTTCCTTCCTCAGAAAGCGTGATGATCGAAGGAATATCCGCATTTTTCAATTTCTGAACCTGAATGGTCAGCTTATCATTATTCAAAGCCTTTTTGAAGATCTCCGTCAGAGACTCAGTGAGCTCTTTTAACTCATCCTCAGAGGTCTCCTCTGTCAAGGTATCCGTGACATCCGCATCGATGCGCATGAATTTGTATTTTTCGTTGCGGCGCTCCAGCTGCGTGATGAAGGAACTGTCGATGTTGTGGTCCAGAATGACCGCATCCATTCCCTGCTCGCGGAAGAGAGAGATGTACTGTCCCTGCTGATTCTTATCGGTCACATAGTAGATGACAGAACGCTCATCCTTGTATTCTTCGTCCGCATTGGTTTCCGAAGTCTCAGAGCTGTCTGCGTTTTCGGTATTCTCGTCATCCTTCTTTTCTTCATCGGAGTCTTCTTCAACCGGTTTTAAGATTTCAGGAAGGGTCAGATATTTGTCATCAATGTTCTTGAAGAGAATGTAATCATTCATCTTGTCACAGAACTTCTCATCCTTTAAGCAGCCGAATTTGATGAACGGGCTGATGTCATCCCAGTATTTCTCGTAGTTTTCTTTTTCGGTCTTGCACATACCGATGAGCTTATCGGCCACCTTCTTTGTGATGTATTCAGAAATCTTTTTCACAAATCCATCATTCTGAAGCGCGCTTCTGGAAACATTCAGAGGCAGATCCGGACAATCGATGACACCCTTTAAAAGCATCAGAAACTCAGGAATGACCTCCTTGATATTGTCGGCAATAAATACCTGATTGTTGTACAGCTTAATGGTTCCCTCAATCGAATCATATTCGGTGTTGATCTTCGGGAAGTACAGGATACCCTTTAAGTTAAACGGATAATCCATATTCAGATGGATCCAGAATAACGGCTCCTTGTAATCGTTGAATACTTTGCGGTAAAAGGTCTTGTATTCCTCCTCGGTACAGTCATTCGGATTCTTTGTCCAAAGAGGAGCCGTGTCGTTCAAAGGAACCGGACGTTTTACGATCTTTAATTTCTCGGTGCGAGGGCTGACCTCGACAATCTCTTTTTCGCCGTTTTCATTTTCTTTTTCTTCGGTCTTGGCTTCCTCGACGATCGTCTCGATGACGGTGTCGGTATCCAGCTTGTCCTCAGGACTGATCGTTTCATATTCTTCCGGCGCATTCGCTTTGCGAAGGAAGATCGCAGTCGGCATAAATGAGCAGTATTTTTCCAGTACCTCTCTTGCGCGATACTCGTTGGCATACTCTAAGCAATCCTCATTTAAAAACAGGGTAATGGTTGTTCCGACGGTGTCTTTATTTCCCTCTGTCATATCAAATTCGGTACCGCCGTCGCACTCCCAATGAACCGGTGCAGCACCATCTTTATAAGAAAGCGTATCGATGTGTACTTCGTCCGCTACCATGAATGCAGAATAGAAGCCCAGTCCAAAGTGACCGATGATCTGATCTTCATTTGCTTTATCCTTGTATTTGCTGATGAAATCAGTCGCGCCGGAAAATGCGATCTGGTTGATGTATTCCTCGACCTCTTCAGCGGTCATACCAAGACCGTTATCCGTGATCGAGATCGTCTTCTTATCCGGGTCTACAACGATCTGGATCTCAGCCTTGAAATCAGCCGGGAGAGCGTATTCCCCCATCATGTCCAGCTTCTTTAATTTTGTGATCGCGTCACAACCGTTCGATACTAATTCGCGATAAAAGATATCCTGATCAGAATATAACCATTTTTTAATGATAGGAAAAATATTATCGCTATTAATTGAAAGATTTCCGTGTTTGTTACTCATGAAATAATCACTCCTTTAAAAAATATGTTACCTCGTTAGAACATATATTAACTCTTGGCATTGTAAAAGTCAATAAAAAATTAGCACTCATTTCAAATGAGTGCTAATGATTCGGTGTATGTCTCACAATTATTGGTCAGCGGATTGCGTGTATCATAGTGGAAAACCACCATTTGAGGCGCATCAAACAGGTGCGTAAATACCTCTATGTGCAGGCTTGTGAGCAGCTGTCGAAAGTTTCGTTCAGACAGCATCGGGAGTGCCGCGTGCGTCTGTGCTTCTTTATGCAGCCACTCATTGATCGCATCGTGGTAATGGTCAATGGACATTCCAAAGGCGGGACGGTTTTTCACATTTTCCCGCAGATACAGGTCGTAGATCAGAGATTCCCGATACCGGTTTTCCCTGGCTGGATCGACCGATAATGCAAAGTCAAGAAGCAGCTCATACTTTTTCAGGCGCGATGCGGATACATCAAAATACCCGCGGGAATTGTAAAAGTCTGCAAGCTGCCGGTACAGCTCGTAGGACGACGCATACTGCTGTTCCAGTAATGTGAGGGTATGAGAGAACTGTCCGCTGTTGTAGTAGATCTCCACCATCTCCTCCACCTGTTTGAGACCACAGATCTCAGAGAAGCTTAACCAGTTGGTAGACAGCACTTCATAAGGCGGCTGATTCCTGTAACGCAAGCCATAGCTTTGCCGGTTTTCATACATGACAGAGCCTTTCAGCACCTTTAAGAAGCCAAGCTGAAGCTGCTCGGGATGCAGGGCATACACATCATCAAAAGAATGGCAGAATGTCTCCAGATCTTCAAAAGGCAGTCCGGCGATCAGATCCAGATGCAGATGGATATTGTTCCATGAGAGGATGCGGGATACGATGTGGGCAACTTTTTCAAAATCCATTTTGCGATTGATCTCGGCAATGGTCGCAGGATTGGTGGATTGGACACCGATTTCCAGCTGAACCGCGCCGGGACGCATTTGTTCCAATACGGAAAGCATCTCTTCATCCAGCAGATCGGCTGCTACTTCAAAATGAAAGTTGGTGACCCCGTTGTCATGGGTGAGGATAAATTGCCAGATATAGAGCGCATGATCTTTTTTGCAGTTGAAGGTCCGGTCAATGAATTTGACCTGTGGAACCTGCTTGTCCAGGAAAAATTGCAGTTCTCTTGTGACACGCTCTTTGTCTCGAAAATCCATACATTTTTCAATGGAAGATAAACAGTAGCTGCAGGAAAACGGACAGCCTCTGCTGCTTTCGTAATAGATGATGCGGTGCTCGAATCCACTCAGATCCTCATACCAGAAAGGAATTTCATTCAGGGTCTGAGGAGGCAGGGAGAGAACCGCAGGCAGTGACGCACTCTGACCTTCGTTGTAGCATTTGACCAGATAGGAAAAGGAACCTTCGCCTGCGTGCGTCATCACACCCCGAAGTGGTAGCTCGCGCAGTGTCTCTTTGGCATCATAGGTGACTTCCGGACCCCCTGCCCACAGATCCGCATCCGGCAGAATCTGTTTGAGATCGGGGATGAGCTCAGTGAGGATCCGGCGATTCCAGATATAGCAGGAGAATGCCACCACATCCGGCTTTCTCTGATAGATATCCGAGAGAATATAGCCCGGCTGCTGGTTGATCGTGTATTCGGCAATCTCAACGGAGGATTGGTATTCTTTGCAGCTTGCCCGAAGAGAAAAAACTGCCGGATTGCTGTGTATATATTTCGCGTTGATCGCAACTAATAATATTTTCATAAGAACCTC
>JALEJB010000002.1 GCA_022768825.1 Lachnospiraceae bacterium | reverse complement strand
CCTGTCGAGCTGGAGACATAAAATACGGTCCCGACTGTCTTGATGTCTGTCTTATGATTTTTTATCTGTTTCACACGTTTGTCTATCTTTTTACTATACTGTTGATAGACGGTACTTTTTTGCGCTGCATTTGCAACAAGGGTTTCTCCTGTGCTGCCAAACATACCTGTCAAAAGAGTGATCGTAATACAAACCATTACTACAATTTCTGTCAATTTTCGCTTTTTCATCGTCTACCTCCATGTTCATGAATCACTTTTTTGAATCATTCATTTTGTAATGGCTTTTGCACCTTCACCATTACTCAACTTCCGCATTCTGACAAGCCCATCACTGCCTATTTTTATTGAATTGTAGCATATTCATGAAATCTTTAGGTATGCAGCATGCATTCTATTGTGAGACAGTCATCACACCCCACTTCATAAAAAATATCCGGAATCTCTTTTCAAGACCCGGACATTTTTTAACTCTACATTTCGATTTTTTCTATCTGACAGTCGTGCTTTTTCGTCTTTTTATCATAATTGATTCCAATGAAGAGTAAGTTCCCTTTATAATCTTTCAGACTATCCGCATATTTTTTCTCCCGGATCTGCGCCAATGCACCATCTGCAGAAGCATCACATTTCAGTTCCACTACCATCGACGGTGACGGCATTGCGGAATTCTCCCCGGATTTCTATATTTGGAATAAACACTTCTGAACGTTCACTGTCATACGCAAGATAACCTAGATGCACGAGCAGCGTCAACACGTCGTCCTTGCTCTTGAATGTGATCATGTCATTTTGGAACCGGCCGGTATAAATACAGATGCGTTGTCCCGTCAGCATTTCAATAATGTCTTCCTTTAATCCATCATAATTCAGATCGATATAGATCTTCAATGCCTCATAGGTCTCCGTCTGGGTCCAATAGCTGCCAAAACGCTTCCTGCGAATACTGTCCACCACGGATTTCGGATTATATACATGTGGAACGTATGGAAATGTGTAGCCGTCATACCAGCTTTGCATTGTATCAAAATCCACCTGATACTGCTCACAGAGCGCACGCACCTCCTCCTCGGTAAACCCGACAAATTCCTGAAAATCGCCCGCATCGATCATGGAGTATTCGTCAAACATATTAAGATTCGAATGCGTAGCATACTTTTTGATCGGCAAGATTCCGGTCATATAAGCCAATGCGACATAAGCCTTGTCTTTCAACAGAAGTCTTATAAAATCCTGATACTTTTTCTGGTCATCTAGTGTATATCTTTTGTCTCTCAAAATACAGTCCCACTCATCAATGATAAATACAAATGCTTCTTTTCTCTTGTCATACAATCGGTCCAACGCCAAACTAAGGATCTTCTCGCCTTTTGAAACCTCATCGGGATAAACCTCACCCAGTTCCCCGATCACCTCTGACTGGAGGCAGGACAGCATCTCCTCTACCGAAGATGTCATACTAAAAAAATCCTGAATATTCAGCATAATGACATTGTATTTATTCAGATATTTCTCATAACTGTCACACGTTGCAATCTTGTACGAGGAAAACAATTCAGATGAATCACAATCCTTTCCGTAATAAGCCGCCAGCATATAAGCAGCCATCGACTTTCCGAATCGTCTGGGACGACTGATGCAGACAAACTTCTGTGATGTTTTCAATCGCCGATTGGTCTCCCGAATCAGTTCTGTTTTATCCACATATATTTCTCCCCGAACAGTCTCACAAAACATATCATTTCCCGGATTCAAATAAACACCCATGCTACACCTCCGTCATAAAACATACTACTACACATCTTTTCTCCTGTGCAAAAGTAAAAACTGCTATACCAATCCTTTTGATTAGTATAGCAGTTTTCCACTTAGAATAAAACTATTATTTCAGGGCTTTCCCGCATCCCATCAGGAATTCCGCAATTTTTTCTAAACTCCATTTATTTTTTTTAATATTGCACCAAGCGTTTTGTCGTAATAATTGTTGCTGTTTTTCAGCTTTACATATTTTGCGCCCTCAACGCAGGGGTACGATATCATAATTCCCCACTGACTGTCCATACTGCCGCCTACCCAGCCGATGCCTTCCTGCCACTCAAAATGTGTTTAAATATACTTAACACATCGAGAAATTGAAGTCCTCACGGATTCTCCTTACTGTTTCGTAGTGTATGCTTTGGCGGTTACACATAACACGCTACTCACAAGTTCTTGTACACTCCGCAGTCG
>JALEJB010000232.1 GCA_022768825.1 Lachnospiraceae bacterium | reverse complement strand
CGACCGCACTTTTTAGGAAATATGTCAAGTATTTTTTTGATAAAATATGATATTTTTAGCACAAGAAAAAAAGCCCGGAACCCTTGATAAATCAAGGGTTTCGGGCTTAAGTTGACCACAGTGGTGTCAGACACTGTGAACAAAGTTCACAGTGTCTGACACCTTTTTTAATAGTCAAACATATATTTTTCGTATGCATTGATCAGCGTGGTCTCTCCATATGTACGGACGCGCTCGATGTTTTGTCCGTAATTGAGATGCACATGACCGTGGATCATATATTTGGGCTGATATTTGTCAAGCAGTGTGACAAAATTATCAAATCCGGTGTGTGTCAGATCCTCGGAATCCCCCAGAGATTTTGCCGGAGAGTGTGTCAGCAGAATATCAAACCCCTTTTTGAAATAGAGTTGATAGCGCAGCTTATGGATCCGTCTTGCCATCTCTTCATTGGTATACTGGTCCGGTCCCGGCTTGTAGCGCATACTGCCGCCGAGACCGAGAATACGAAGACCGTTATATTCGTAAATCTTGTCTTCGATACAGATGCAGCCTTCTGGCGCACGTTTCCCATGTGTCCGGTCATGATTTCCAAACACATATAATATTGGAGCGCGCGAGAAGGTAGTCAGATATTCCAGATAATCCGGTTTTAGATCTCCGGCAGAAAGGATCAGATCTGCACTGTTTAAATAATCCCGATCAAGATGTTCCCATAACGCCTTTGATTCCACATCAGCAAGTGTCAATATTTTCATAGCAATTTATCGCGTGATCACGCGTATTCTCCTTTAATTGTACATTTTATTTTTCCGGCTTTAAATCTCCCTGAAGCATTACCAGATCCAGTGCATCGTCCTTCAATTCCGTAAATGCCGGGATATCGCCAATGACATTTTCTGCCAGCCAGTCCATTGTCATGATCTCAAAATGGCGGAGATGCTTTCCGAGAGGCTGGTGAACATTTCCCTTGTTGTCGATCAGCTCACTGTCAAACGGATGGAACCGGTCGCGGATAATATTCTCGGTCAACAGATCGACTAACCGCTTGGTTTCCAACGGAAGCTTTTTCGAACAGATCAATTCGGTGACACCGGCAGACATTCCCCACCAGTAGTTGATCGCGCGATATTTATTGGATGTGGAATCACTTTTCCAGGTATCATTTTTGATGCCTTCAATGATCTGCTCGTAGAATTTTCCCCAGTTACATACGGTTGTGGCAATGCTGGTCAGGCTGCCGTTTTCATCCCGCTCATACAGACCAAATCGACGATCCGGGCGTTCCGGTACGATGAAGTCCTTATCGGAAAAGAAGCGGATGGACGCATCGAGACGGTCCGCCGGCGGCACATCGCTTGCAAGGGAGTTCCAGGTAAGTTCAATCTTGGCATTAGGATTTACCATTTTTGCTCCAAGTGCAAATGCATTGATATTGGACAGGGTACTGTGAATCGGGTAATCCGCGATATATCCGATTTTGTCAACCGGGCTGAGGGCACCTGCGATGACACCCAGTAAAAATTTGGTCTCGTACATACGACAGTAATAGGTTCGGATACTGCTGTAATTACTGTTGGTCGCACAGTTTAACACCTTTACCTCCGGATGGGCGATGGCTGCTTTGATACTTGCCGTGCCCAGATACGGAGTAGTTGTAAAAATAATGTTATTCTTATCCTGAATGGCCTGCTCTAAAATGTCTGTCGGAGAAAATTGGTATTCCGCATGAGAGTAGGCAGTTGTCTCAATATCGTCTCCATACACCTCTTCGAGATAGAGTCGTCCTAACTCATGGGAATAAGTCCATGCAGAGGTGGCAGGGGATTTTCCGTAAATAAAAGCAACCTTTAAGCGCTTCTGGGAGTTGCCCAAAAACGGAAGGTGCGCAAGCAGATTGGTGCCTGACTGCTTTTCTGTTGGCTCCAGCATCAGTTTGACTGTTTTGTTGTGAGCCTGGGTGCGGAACTCACTCCAGATGCGGTCAATCCGGCTGCGGATTTCCGCATTGGAGCAGAACGGAAGATCTTTTCGGTTATACACCTTCAGATAAACCAGAAACGCATCTCCGGCACTGACCGATAATTTGTCTCCGCCTTTTTCTATAAAGAGATCCTCAAACCGGGAAAAATCACTGCGAAGCTGCAGACGCTGATCATCTGTCCAGGGTGTTTTCAGATTGCAGTCATAGTATTCAGCCAGTTCCGAATAGCTTCCTTCCTTGGTAAAGTCAATGAGGTTGATTTTGGATACCTCATAGAAATCCATATATTCATGATAGACGCGGTTTTCATAATCGTCGGTTTTCTTTGGAAGAAGACGGGTAACCTTTGCGGTTATGCTGCTGGCACCGACAAATTTCATGACACTGACACGCTTGTTGCCTTCCTGAACATAGTAACGGGTCATGTATTCATAGGCGATGATCGGGTCACGGATCCCTTCTTCTAACTGTGATTCGTAAAGATTGCTCCATTTGGTCGCAAATTCCGTTCCTTCATCAAGCAGTGGCATGAAGTTGTTGGCAAAGGAATTTTTGCGGCCGGAGGTTTTGGTTCCGGCGATCTTATTCAGCGGAATATCTACGATTCCTAGCGGCATCTCACCGCTGATATCTTCTCTGGAAATAAATTCATCTAAAGCGGGAAGGTATGGATACCGTCCGTTTGACATGGCAGATCGCGCTGCTTTTTGTGCCAGCCTTCTGGCGTTGTTATATTCTTCGATAGACATAGTTTCTCCTTTATATATAAAATAGTAATAGTGTATCTGTTTTTGCTGTTTTCATCATAACATTTCAGGTAAAATGCGTCAAATCAGATTACGAAAACAGACAAAAAAAGATATAATGTCGAAAAATAAAAGAAAACATTGAAAAAAAGTGAAACTTCCTATATCATAAAAACGATAGTGTGCATAAGCACGAGTGATTGAATGAATGGAGGAAAAGATAAATGTACCCGATCGTAAGAAAAGAGATTCTGGCTGATAAGATTTTCCTTATGGAAGTGGAAGCACCGCGTTGTGCAAAATCTTGTCTGCCGGGACAGTTTGTAATCGTAAAGACTGATGAGTTGGGAGAGCGTATTCCCCTGACGATCTGTGATTATGATGCAGATAAGGGAACCGTGACAATTGTTGTACAGGCAATTGGCGCATCGACAATTCATATGATGAATGCGTTGAATGAAGGTGATGCGTTTATGGATTTTGTCGGACCGCTTGGATGTCCTTCCGAGCTTTGTATGGAAGAAAATCTGGAAGAGACAAAGAAGAAGAAAATCGTATTTATCGCCGGTGGTCTTGGAACCGCACCGGTATATCCACAGGTCAAATGGTTACATGAGCATGGTGTGGATGTGGATGTCATTATGGGATCAAGAACAAAGGATCTCTTATTCTATATGGACGAGATGAAAGCAGTTGCAAAAAATTGCTATATCTGCACAGATGACGGAAGCTTTGGTTTCGCAGGTGTCGGCACAGCACAGTTACAGGCACTCTATGATGAGGGTCAGACCTATGACCACTGTGTAGCAATCGGTCCGATGATCATGATGAAATTTGTATGCCTTCTGACAAAGGAACTGAACCTTCCGACGATCGTGTCTATGAACCCGATCATGGTTGACGGAACCGGTATGTGCGGAGCCTGCCGTCTGGTGGTCGGAGACGAAGTGAAGTTTGCGTGTGTAGACGGACCTGAGTTTGACGGACACAAGGTAGATTTCGATCAGGCGATGAAGCGTATGGCACAGTATAAGACAGAAGAAGGCAGAGCAAAGCTTGCTGAGGAAGAGGGAGATACTCACCACGGCGGCTGCGGACATTGTGGAGGTGACAAGTAATGGAAGGAATGACAAGAGTACCGGTTCGTGAGCAGGATCCAAAGGTACGTGCTACGAATTTTGAAGAGGTATGTTTAGGATATAACGAGGAAGAAGCTGTTGAGGAGGCAAAACGTTGTCTCAATTGTAAAAATCCGCTTTGTGTACAGGGATGCCCTGTTTCGATCAATATCCCGGCATTTATTGCACAGGTCAAAGAAGGTAACTTTGAAGAAGCTTATCAGATCATCAGCGAGTCAAGCGCGCTTCCGGCAGTCTGTGGTCGTGTATGTCCGCAGGAGAGCCAGTGCGAGGGCAAATGTGTGCGCGGTATCAAGGGTGAGCCGGTTGCGATCGGAAAATTAGAGCGCTTTGTTGCTGACTGGGCAAGAGAGCATGGCATCAAGCCGAAAAAAGCACAGCAGATGAACGGACATAAAGTAGCTGTCATCGGATCAGGTCCTGCAGGACTGACTTGTGCGGGAGATCTGGCAAAGCTCGGCTATGATGTGACGATTTTTGAGGCACTTCACGAGGCAGGCGGAGTACTGAGCTATGGTATTCCGGAGTTTCGTCTTCCGAAAACCAAGGTCGTTGCTGCTGAGGTGGCAAATGTAGAATCTTTGGGTGTGAAGATCGAGAAAAATGTGGTGATCGGAAAATCAACTACCATTGATGAGCTGATCGAAGAGGAAGGTTTCGAGGCGGTATTTATCGGATCCGGAGCCGGACTTCCGAGATTTATGGGGATTCCGGGTGAGCAGGCAAACGGCGTATTCTCAGCCAATGAGTTCCTGACCAGAAATAATCTGATGAAAGCTTTCAAGGATGAATATGCAACACCGATCAGCCGTGGGAAAAAGGTCGTTGTCGTTGGTGGTGGTAACGTGGCAATGGATGCAGCCAGAACCGCACTTCGTCTCGGCGCAGAGGTACACGTTGTATATCGTCGTAGCGAGGCAGAGCTTCCTGCCCGTGCAGAAGAAGTACATCACGCAAAAGAAGAGGGAATCATCTTTGATCTGTTACAGAATCCGACAGAGATCCTTGTGGATGACAATGGCTGGGTAAAAGCGGTTCGTGTCATCAAGATGGAACTGGGTGAGCCGGATGAATCCGGACGCAGAAGCCCGGTAGAGATTCCGGGTTCAGAGTACGAGATCGAGGCAGACACCGTGATCATGTCACTGGGAACCTCTCCAAACCCACTGATTTCTTCTACAACAAAAGGATTAGAGATCAACCGCAGAAAATGTATTGTTGCAACCGAAGAGGGCGCTACATCAAAAGCAGGCGTATATGCCGGTGGAGATGCCGTAACCGGAGCAGCAACCGTTATTCTTGCAATGGGTGCCGGAAAAGCGGCTGCAAAAGGTATTCATGAGTATTTAAGCAAATAAATTATAATATAATCCCCTTACTATGTATTTACTCCGATTGTGCTTATACTCGTCAGGCTCGTACGCACAAAAGTCGTAAATACATAGAAGGGGATTTTATTAATCACTACTTTTTTGCATGTGAGAATGCAAAGATGCTAGACATTAAAATAAATCCCATGTTGTGTATTACGACTTTTTTGCGACCGAGCTTGACGAGGGTAAGCAAAATCGGAGTAATACACAGCATGGGATTATTATATGTCGGCATCTTTTGCAAAATCAATGTTATTCCAGAATACAATGCATCAGCTTATCATTCATCTCAGGACTCATGATGCAAAAACGGATATACCGCTCATCCAGAAACGGAAACGTCGAACAATCCCGGATCATCATATTCTGCCGGATCGCTTTTTCAAACAACGCATCACTGGTCTGATCTTCCCGCAGCAGTTTGACTAACAGGAAATTTGCGCTTGGCTCATAAACCTTATAATCCGGATGACGATTGAGCAGATCATACATACGATCCCGTTCCGAAGAGATCAGTGCGCGCGTCTGCCTCATATAATCGTGGTCGGTAAACATGATCTCTCCGGCAATCGCAGCCAGAGAACTGATACTCCAGGGATTCTGCCTCTGATTGATCGAACGGATCAGATCCCGGTTTCCGGTGATCGCATAGCCGAGACGAAGCCCCGGAGCCGCAAAGAATTTACTGGTGCCACGCAAAATGATCAGATTATCATAATACTGTGTCAGAGGAACCGCAGTAATCTTTGCTACATCCGCAGCAAATTCCACATAAGTCTCATCGATCATAACAAAAATGCCGTGCTCCTTGCAGACATCCAAAATACGACGCATCTGTTTGTTATCAATGCAGGTAGAGGTCGGATTGTTTGGATTGCAGATGACCAGCATATCGATTGTATCATTTAATTTGGCGGTAAAATCAGAAAGATTGATCACAAAGCCGTCTGCTTCCTTGAGCGGATAATAGAGGCATGTTCCGCCACCCAGTTTGATTTCACGCTCATATTCAGAATAGGTAGGACCAATGATCATCGCCTTCTTCGGACGATTCAGCTGAATGATCAGAGAGATCAATTCGGTGGAACCATTGCCGACGATGATCTGCTCCGGGCCGGCATCCACATAATCCGCGATACAGCGGCGCAGAGAAGTGTATTCTCTGTCCGGATAGGTCGTGATCGCATCCACATGACTGGCAAGTGTCTCGCGCAGCTTTGGCGAGATCCCAAGGGGGTTGACGTTGGCGCTGAAGCTCGTGATGTTTTCCCGTTTGACACCGTATATTTTTTCAATTTTTTCCAAGTCACTTCCGTGAAAATGTTCTTTCTGTTTGATCATATTCATTCTCCTCAAAAACGTATCTTCGTTCCCGCATAAAAGGATTGCAGGCAAACACCAAATATTGTATAATGATATTTGGGGAAATACAATTTCATGTAGTTTTCAATATTCAAATATACTTTAGCGCATGATCGCAAAAAAATCAACAGAAAACAGGTAGAGAAGTGTACAAACGTATTGAAGAGATCACAGAAGGAAAAGTTCATAGTTCATTGCCGATGATACACGTGACACCGCAGCAGGTAGAACTTGAGATCATAGAAGGTGCGACGGTCCAAGGAAGCTTTCACATCAAAAGTCAGAGAGCCGTTCCTGTGAAAGGTGTTGTTCTGTCATCAGATCTTCGCATGGAGGTGATCAATCCACAATTTCAGGAAACCGAAACGGAGATCCGGTTTGTTTTTCACGGGGAAACGATGCGCGAGGGCGAAGTGGTCAATGGCGATTTTTATATCCTGTGTAATGGCGGAGAATTTAACCTCAGCTTTTGCGTGATGGTAAAAAAACTTAGTGCCAATTCATCAATTGGGAAGATCACGGGTATGGAGGGTTTTGTCAAACTCTATAAAAGTAATCCGACAGAAGCGTTAAAGATCTTCCGGACATCCGGCTTCAAAGGATTGCTGGAAACAGATACCCAAAGACTCTATTACCGGCTTCTTTCCGTAAAACCGGTCGAGCGGGACAACATCGAAGAATTTCTGATTGGTTGTCAGTTGAAAGAGCGGGTCAGCTTCCGGCTGGGAGAAAATCGTATGGAATTTCCGGCAGTGACTGAGGTCATTGAGGAAAAAATACCGGTTACGTTAAATGGATGGGGCTATGCTTCCATTGATATTTCAGCGGATCAACCATATATTTTGTTAGAGAAAACGAAACTGACCGGTGAGGATTTTAACGGGGATACCTATGAATTTCGGTTTCAGATCTATCCGGCAAGACTGCATGCAGGAAAAAATTATGCAAGGATCACTTTTTCCAACCGGTTTCAGCAGGAAACGGTTGAGATTGGTGCCGCGCTTCGCGCCGTTGTAGATCTGGATCAGGAGGATCGTAGAAAGACGAAGGCAGAAAACTTGCAGATTTGCAGATTGTACGAAGGATATCTTGCGCGAAAACTGGTACTGGGACAATGGGCGGCAGAGACGATCCGGATACTCCGACACAGACGGGATGAAAACCGCTGTGAGGATCTGGATATTCTATGGCTGGCATATGCTTATCAGATGAACAAGCAGTTTCAGGAAGCAGCTTGGATTCTGCAGGAGTATGGCAGAGAGCATGTGGAGAGCATGACAACGGAGTGGGCATTTTATCTGTATCTTCTGTATATGACGGAAAAAGATGAATTGCTGAGAGGACCGTTGTCCGATAAGATCAGAGACATTTACAGACAAAAAAATGATCTTTCGTGGATGCGGTGGCTATTGATGCAGGTGGCAGAGGATTCCACTGAGACGTCGAATCGGCAGCTTCAGCTTTTGGAGCAATGGTCGGAAAACGGGTTGCATTCCCCGTTTCTTCTGGCGAGAGCAGCAGCCATCTATGAGAGGGAGCCGTATCTGCTTTTATCCCTTGGAAGATTTGAACTGGAAGTGCTCACATGGATCTGTAAGAACAAAAAGATATCCAAAGATCTGGCGGGACAGATTGTCAGACGTTCACTGGGAGTGCGTGATTACAATCCCGTTTTGGACCGGATTCTGACAGCCTGCTACAATGAAGTGCCGGAGCTGGAACATCTGGCTGCAGTCTGCGCGTATCGCATCAAGGGAAGATGCTTTGAACAGAAACATCATGTGTGGTATGACATGGCGATCCAGCATGATCTGCAGATCACGGGATTATATGAAGCATTTATGGCATCCCTTGACCCGAGAGAAGTTAAGGTGCTGCCACGGTCCGTGCAGCTGTATTTTCAGTATAGCAATCAGCTCAGCTACAGACAGAAAGCGGTGCTGTATGTGAACATCATTGCAAATCGGATGAATCAGCCGGAGGTGTACGACAGATATCACGAGATCATGCTGGAGTTTACCAGACAACAGATTCTCGAAGGTCATATGGATGACAATCTGGCAGTTGTCTATTCGCATCTTTTGGATGAGATGACGATGGATGAACCGCTTGCAAAAGCACTTGCAAAAGTGTTGTATATGAATAAATTAAGCTGTGTGGGTCAGAACGTTTCGCGGATCATTGTACAACAGGAATGTCTGAAGGCTCCGCAGGTATATCCGGTTATCAATCACGAAGCATTCTTTCCGCTGTATCCGGGCTCCTATGTGATCTTGTTGGAGACGGTAAATGGGCAGCGTGTGGCAGGAATTGAGAGTGTCCAACTGGAACGATTGATGAATCCGGGACATTATATCCGCAGATGTCTGGAACTGGCTCCGGGCGAACTGCCGTATCTCATCCATCATATGAATGGCAAGACGAAGCTTTTGCACATGGATGAGCGAATGGCAGGATATGTCAAAAATCTGGTGGATTCCGATCTGATCGCAGAGAGTTACAAAAGCAAGATCGGCCCGGGATTTTTGGAATACTGTAAAAATAATGATCATGTATCAGATTCAAAGCAATATCTGAAAAAAATTGATTTTGGCAAGCTGAGCCGATTGGAAAAGGATCGGTATTTAGAGGCACTGGTCATGATCGGGATGTATGATCTGGCATGGGATTTTGCACTGGAATTCGGTGTTGGCAGAATGTCAGCAGAAGCACTGAAAAAGATTGTCTTATTTGCGGTCAAACAAAACGATATGCAGGAGGATGCGCATCTGATCGAGATGGCATACCGCTGTTTTGTTGCCGGTCAGACACCGGAGCTTTTGGTCAGATATCTGTGCTCGTATTATGAAGGCCCCACAAACAAGCTTTGTGAGATCTGGAAGAAAGCAGTTTCGATGGGCATCTGTGTTCATGAGATGGAAGAACGACTGCTTGTGCAGATGCTGTTTACCACCGCCTTTATTCCTGAAGTGCAAAGCGTGTTTGCCAATTATTGCAAGCAGGGAGGCAGAGAGATCATCTGCAATGCCTATTTGATCTATTTTTCCTACGAGGCGTATGTGAATGGTCTGACGGTGGAACCGGAGCTGTATGATTTTCTGGAAAAAGTACTAATGAACGCCCGTAAGCCAAATCTGTACCAGCAGATCGCCCTGATTTCCCATTATCTGCAATTGCCGGAGCTGAATGGGGAGCAGCAGAAGCTGTTGGAACGTATCGTTGAGCAGCTTTTGAATGCCGGCATATATCTGTCCTGCTTTGAACATCTGACGGCGGATTTAAAGGTGCGCTATCATCTTTATGATCTGTGCATGATCGAATATCGGTGTGCCACCGTGGATTCGACTGTGTTGCTGCACTACCGGATTGAAGGGCGTACGGATGATTTTAAAGAAGTGGAGTTACAGCCGAAATTCGCAAATATCTGTATGTGTCATCTGCGTCTGGCAGCTGATGAGGAACTGGAATATTATATATCCGAGAGGAGCAGCCGGTCAGAGATCATTACGGAAAGCCGTGTGATCAGCCTTGCAAAAGAAATTGAAAAGCTGAATAATCAAGCGGCTGTATTATATCGTTTGAATGGTCTGCAAAATGCCGGAGACGAAGCGGCGTTTGCAGAGGAAATGCGTCTGGCAATGCGCAAAAAGGAGCTGACGGAGCGTCTGTTTCATGTGTTTTAGAGAGGAGTAGCGGATGGAAGGGATAGAAAATCTGTATGTTGGCATTGATCTTGGCGATCAGCATACGATGGTAAGCTTCGCATATCAGAAAAACAGTGAGCCTGAAACGGTAAGTCCGATGGCCGGAAGTGAAATCTTTCAGATTCCCACAGCGGTTGCTTTTCGCACCGGTGATCATACGTTTGTATATGGGGAGGAAGCGAGAAGGATCGCGAAAGCAGGGCTTGGCAATTGCGAGGGTGCGTTACTTACGCGGGCATTGAATGGTGAGCAGATCGTATTTGATTCAAAAGACTATTCTGCGGTAACTCTTCTTGCAATGTTTTTGAAAAAAATGATTCAGATGGCAGGCAGGCTCGGACCCAAAGCACATCTTTCGCATCTGGTAATCTGTGTGGAAGCATTGGATGCCAGGATGGTTCAGCTTTTGCAGGACGTGACGGAAGCAATGGAATTGGAGACCGGTTCGGTGCACTTTATGGATTACAAGGAGAGCTTTTATTTTTATGGCATTCACCAGCCGCCGGAATTGTCCTCACATGCGATCGCATTGTTTCAATATAGCGGACAGCAAATGAAATACTGGTGCTTATTGCAGGAACTGCCGTCAAAGCCTCCTGTGTATACGGTGCGGGAAAAGCAGTTTTCTTTTGAAGGCTCATCCCGGGATGAATTGTTTGCAAGGCTAATTCCGCAGTGTTTTGAAAAACAGATCATTACAACGGTTTATCTGGTGGGGGAGAACTTTGATGGAGACTGGATGAAGCAGTCGCTGCGGCTGATCTGTCAGGGCAGACGGGCGTTTCTCGGCAAGAATCTGTTTTCAAAGGGCGCGTGCTTTGCAGCGATGGATATGGATGGAGGCAGACCGGGCGGAAGTGTCTATATGGGCGATCATGAGATGAAATACAATGTGAGCCTGAAAGTATATGAACGGGGAAATATTTCTTTTTATACGCTGGTCAATGCAGGGGAGCCTTGGTTTGAGGCAGGTGGAAGCTGTGAGCTGATCATAGACGGAAAACCGACGGTGGATTTTTGGATTCAATTGCCTCACAGCAGGGAGGCGAAAATTGAATCGCTGGAGCTTCGGGATCTGCCAAAGAGGGAAAACCGGACGACCAGAATTTTGGTTGAGGCAAAGCCGGGCAGTGATCAGATCGTAAATATCCGGATCACGGATCTGGGATTTGGAGAATTGGCTCCGGGAACGATGCAGCAGTGGCAGTACACAATTCGAGGATAGTATGGGACAATTAATTTTATGTAAGACAAAGCGGGCAGAAAATCCGTTTTTTGTCGAAAGCGGAAAAGTGAATATCTATTCGCTGGAAGAGTTGATGTATTATGTGCAGTCCGCAAGCTTTGTGACGCGGGATGACTTTCAAAACAATGAATTTATCGAATGGGTCAGACAGGAACTGCAACTGAGTGAGCTGGCGGATATTTTGCAAAAAAAGCTGGATGAAGAAGTTGGATTAAAAGACTTTTTTATTCCTCTGGAGGCGGCAAACGGTTATCTGACGACAAGTGAGATTCAGATCCTGAATTTACAATTGCAGAAATTCGATCATCTGACAGGGCTGGAGGCAAAAAAACTGTATGCCGATCATTTTCTGTCCCTGGGGCAGATGATCCTTGCCATACAGGCATACCGTCAGATTCTGGACAATATGGACTTTGTCAAAAAAGAGCAGGAGCATGTTTTAGGCGATATATGGAACAATCTTGGCGTGGCTTATGCCTTGCTTTGGGATTTTCATGAGGCAGGCAGGTGTCTGATACAGGCATACCGTTTCAATCATCGGGCCGAGAGCTTAAAGATGGCGGTTGACGCAGCCTGTCTGGGTGGGAATGAGAATGGATTACAGGAGCTGAAGCGGTTGTTTCAGGCAAATGAGCAGTCCATTGAAAGAGAACAAAAACAGGTTCAGGATCTGCTGCAACAGACGACAGATCAGCATTCGTTATCGGAACGAAAGAAACTTTTACAACAGTGGCAGAAAAATTATCTGAAAATGATTGAGGGTTAGAAATGGGGTTGTTCAAACGTTTTTTTCATAATGATGAAACCGTGGCAGAGCGCAGGGAAGATGCGGATGAGAAATTGTTTTTCGAACAGGATGAGCAAAATCAGAAAAAGATCGGACACAATGTGCTGGATCACTGCGAACAGATCATAGAGACTGCCAAAGAACTGGAGGATGAGAAAAAGGAATATAAGATTGTCACGGATTATCTGACAGATATAGAGGTCATTGGTGAGCTGCCGGACGCGGAACAGGAACTGATCAAGGAGGCAGCGGAACAGGTGGCAAAACTGAATCAGGCAAGAGATACCTACCTCAATACATCGAAGAAGATCTCAGACGTGCAGTTTCTCATGATCGAACAGCTGGAAGAGGAGGTTCCGGATCTGATTCGGAAATTACAGACGAATGAGACTTATCAGACCACCGTCAAACGGGATATGTCGTATCTGGATGGAGAAAAATTGCAGTGGACACTTCGCAGATCACAGCTTCGGGAGGAGCTGGAACGGCTGCGTATCGGTGCAGTCGGCGTGTTTACTGTCTTTTGTTTGGGGATGATCCTGCTAGTGGTATTGCAGCTTGGATTTGACATACAGGTAAGTCTTGCATGGATGATCTGGGTGTTTTTATGCACACTCTGCGGATTTCTGATCTTTGTCAGATATCAGTCCGATGTATCGGAGATCAAACGTTGTGAGACGAATGCCAATCATGCGATCTCCCTTTTAAATAAAGTGAAGATCAAGTACGTCAATGTGACGAATGCAGTGGATTATGCCTGCGAAAAATATCATGTAAAAAATGCGAAAGAATTTGAGTATCAGTGGGAGCAGTATCAGGAAGCAGTTCGTGAAAAAGAAAAATATATGCGCACCAACGACGATCTGGAGTATTACAGCAAAAAACTGGTGCGTCTCCTTCGGGCGCACCGGCTGTATGATCCGAAGGTGTGGATCGATCAGCCGCAGGCTTTGTACAATGCCAAAGAGATGTCAGAAATCAAACATAATCTGCTTGTTCAGAGACAGAAGCTGCGCGATCAGATCGCATATAATATGAAAATCATTCAGAATGAGCGGGCACTGGTAGAGCGTCTGATGAAGCTGCACCCGGAGTATGAAAAAGAGATCCGTGAGATCATCGAATCGGTGGATCGATTGATGAGTGAAAACAAATGATCTGTTCAGAGAGGACTTTTATTACATGGCTGTAGTTTTCAGTGAATCTCAGTGGCTGGCTATTACCTGTCCGGATGAGCCGACGCTTGTACTGGCAGGACCGGGAAGTGGAAAAACTGCTGTGATCACAGCAAGAATCAAATATTTAATTGAAGAAAGAAACGTCAGACCGGATCAGATTCTGGTCATCACCTTTACGAAAGCCGCAGCCACAGAAATGAAGCTGCGCTTTCAGGCGTTGATGGACGGTCGTAGACTGCCTGTAAATTTCGGTACATTTCATGCGGTGTTTTTCAGCATTTTGAAAAATGCTTACCACTATCGCGCGGATCAGATCATTCGAGCGGATGTAAAATATCAATATATGCGGGAGATTTTGAGCCGTCACGGACTGCTGGAAGGAGACGAGCATGAGCTGATCGAAAATCTGTTAAATGAGATCAGTTCCGTGAAAAATCATCAGGTTCCTTTGGAGCATTATTATGCGAGCTGTATCGGAAGCGGGAAGTTTCGCGAAATCTACCAGGCATATGAGCAGAAACTGCGTGCCAATCATCTGATCGATTTTGATGATATGCTGATCGATACCAAGCATCTGTTGGAGGAGAGAAATGATTATTTACGGGCATGGCAGCAAAAATTTGCGTATATTCTTGTAGATGAAGTGCAGGACATGAATCAGCTTCAGTATCAGATCACACAGATGCTCGCCGCACCGTCCAATTGTCTGTTTTTTGTAGGGGATGATGATCAATCGATCTACCGTTTTCGGGGCGCGAAGCCGGAGTTGATGAAACAGTTTTTGCGGGATTATCCGAATGCAAAAACGATGCAGCTAAAGGAAAACTATCGCTGCGGAGAGCGGATCGTACGAGCTGCAGGCTGTGTGATCGCCCACAATGAGAATCGTTTTACCAAAGAAATTCACGCGGCGCGGTCGCAGATGGGCAATGTACATCTGGAGTGTTTTGCCAATATTACAAAAGAACAAAGCTATCTGATGGATGAGATCCAAAAGCTGCATGATAACGGGAAAGCTTATTCGGATATAGCGGTTTTGTACCGGACGAACCGCCAATCCGGATATCTGCTGGAGCAGATGATGGAGCGGGGCATTCCGTTTTGTACGAAGGAGCGTGTGCCGATTATCTATGATCACTGGATCGCAAAGGACATCATGGCATATCTGATGCTTGGCGCAGGAAAGAGAGACCGCTCGCTTGTGCTTGCCATCATGAATCGACCGCTTCGTTATTTGAGTCGTGACAGTTTAACCGACCGCCTGGTGGATTTTGATGAGTGGGAAAAATTGTTTGATGAGCAGGATTGGATCGCCAGACGGATCGCGCAGCTGTCTGAAGATATCCGAATGATCTCAAAATTATCGCCCTATGCGGCCATCAATTATATCCGAAAAGGAATCGGTTATGAAGCATTTACAGCAGAATACGCGAGAGAACATGGTGCCAAGCCGGAGGATCTTTCAGAAGTATTGGATGAACTGCAGCAGTCTGCTGTCGGGTACGATTCGGTTGAACAGTGGCAGGTACATATTGCGGAGTATCGCAGGCAAATGGAAGAAGAGTATCTAAAACGGGAGCAACAGCAGGAAGGGGTACGGATCCTGTCGCTTCATTCTGCCAAGGGACTGGAATTTGATACCGTATTTCTCCCGCAGTTATATGAGGGCAGTCTGCCCTATAAAAAAGCAGTCCTGCCGGCCGATATTGAGGAGGAACGCCGGTTGTTTTATGTTGGAATGACAAGAGCAAAAAATGAGTTGTATTTACTGACATGTCTGAACGTGCGAAACAAGAACGTGCAGGCATCCAGATTTTTGGACGAATTGACAGAATAAAGTGGGCAAGCCCACGTCAACTCCCCCAACCCCTCAATCATGAGGGGCTTGAACACTTTGCGCGCCGAGCACGGTTGCAACGCAACATCTTCTATGCGTGCAAGGTGCACGAAGTCCAGTGGACTTCGGTTCTGCACCGACCGAAGTGGAACGTAGAAGCTCATCCTTTTTGTTTCATAGGAAATCCATCGGAATTTCCTATGAAATAAAAAAGCTGTCACAGATCCAATCTGCAACAGCTTTTCTTTATTCCTTATCCTCTTTTAATTTCTTTTTCAAATTACCAGACATCTGCGCATAATGTTTTGGTACAACGGTCACAAGATACATAACCGGACAGAAAAAGATCACGCAGGTAAATGCAACACCCAATGCGACAGTCGCATATTTGTGTCCAATGATTTCCATAATAAGCGCAACAACAACGGTCAATATGATCAGCATTGCACTGATCAATGCAACCACACGCTGCAGCTTTGTGTAACTGCTCTTTGGTTGATCACTCATAATCATTCTCCTTTATTCGCACGATCCAAAATGATATTTGCCAGATCCGCTTTACTCATTAACGGCAGTTCTTCCACGCCCGATCTCGTAATCAGTGTCGCTACATTGGTTGACACACCAAATCCTGCCCCCTCTGTTCGAAGGCTGTTCGCCACGATCAGATCGGCATTTTTGGAAGTCAGCTTTTTTGAGGCATTCTCCAGCAGATTCTGCGTTTCCATTGCAAAACCGCACAAAAACTGGCCATCACGTTTCTTCTGCCCCAATTCCAATAAGATATCTTTTGT
>JALEJB010000227.1 GCA_022768825.1 Lachnospiraceae bacterium | reverse complement strand
AACGACCGCTTTCTGCTCTGTGATATCTCCTCCCGTCAGAGAAACCATCCACACCGCATTGATCACGGTATTTCCCTGCACGTACTTATATTCATCCGAATCCCAGCCCAGCACATATCCGCTTCTCGTCCATGCCGGCGGGTTGACTGCTGCGCCAAAATAGGTATTGGCAACCATCTGCTGTCCGCTTGCCGCATCCCGAAACGTCACCGTGTAATTCACCAGCCATTTTGTATAAACATTCAGATTTGTCTGAACATTGGCAAAATCCTTATCCCACGACAAGGTATATCCGTTTTTCTCTGCTACCGTCGGCGCAGTGGCTGCGGTTCCGGCTTTGATCTTTTGTGTATCGAGAAGTGTGGTTCCATCATAGAATTTTACGGTGCAGTATAGTTCCATATTGATCCCATATGTTTTCGCATAGTTTTCTGCCGCACCCAAAGCCGATTTACTGCAGATGATCGTAAGCAAGGTGCTTCGGTTTTCAAAAATATTGCTGTGATTCATAGACACGACAGATTCCGGAATGGAAATCGAGATCAGGTTCGGACAATTGGCAAATGCCCGCTCACCGATCGTCGTCACCGTCTCATCCATCGTCACAGAGATGATCTGGTTACAGCCTTCAAATGCCGCGTTTCCAATCACACTCACCGGTGACGGAATATGAACCGATCCGACCGCCGAGGATCCGCTGGCTCCCAGCGTATTGTAGGAATTGCCAGCCGGAAACTGGACCAGTGTCGTTCTGTTCTTATCATACAAAATACCGTTACTGTGACTGTAAAACAAGTTGGATGCGTCAACGGTAATCCCATTTCCCGATTTACCGAGATTCTGACAATTGGCAAACGCACCGTCCCGGATCTTGGTCACACTGGCCGGAATATAAACATCTCCCAACGAAGAGCATCCGTAAAATGCCCGTGAGTCTATCTCTTCCAATCCTCCCGACAGATTCAGTGTGGTGATGCCCGTACAATTCATGAATGCCTCGGACCCGATGGTCTTGTAGGTTCCCGGCACAATAACAGAATTCATAAATGTCATTCCCTTGAACACTCCGGTTGCCACACCCTCACAGGTATATACCGTTCCATTGTGATTGATGGAAATCGGAAGCGTCAATACAAGTGTACCTGTCAGATTCTGTGCATTTAAGACGGTACAGTTGGTAATATATACTGCCGAACCTGTCACCGTACCATTCACAGTCTCTACCATCTTGTAGCTCAACTGCAAGGTCACTCCATTGATGTTTTCCTCAATATATCCTGCATTGGCACTTCCTGCTGCCACGTTGGGTTGTCCAACCACTTCCGATCCAAACGCATGGACCGTCATTGTCTGATTGATATTCCATCGAAAGAAGATACAGAACAACAATCCAAGTGCAACTAACACGGCACTTCGAAGCATTGTATCTTTTTTTATTGTCCGCATCCGATTTCCCCCTTCATTTGACTCACACACTGTTTAGATCGACCGCAAAACGATCTTGGTGCTGACACCTGATTTTTTCAACAGTTTTTTGTAGGTCGTTAATTTTGATTTGTAGGCATACATATATGCTGTTGATTTGATCTTGTAAAATGCGCGTTTTTCCATAACGGAAAGCCTTTTCGATTTGATCGTGATCTTTTTCAGTTTCGGGCATTTTGCAAAAGCATACTGCTCAATCGTCGTCACATAGGATCCGATCGTCAATGTAGTCAGATTCTGATTGCCGTAAAAAGCTTTTTCACCGACCGATACGACCTTGTACGTCACCTTATCGATGGTCACCGTTGACGGAATTGTCACATTGGTCAGTGTCGTATCGCTGTTGCTCACATACATCACCGTCGGATTTTGCACCTTCCCGCTCACTACCCGGTAAGTAACCGTTCCTTTTGTGAGTGTCTTACCTGTACTAGCCGGCTTGACCGTATTTTTGGTGATCACAAATCCTGTTCTTGGATCCGTCCAGGTTGCATACACCGTCAGATCTTTGGTCACATTGGTAAATGTATTATCCCAGCCCAGTCTATAGCTGCCCAGTGTCCAGCCTGGTGCAGTCGCCTTGGAACCATAGGCAACCTCAACTGTTTTTGTCCGATTATTGTATTTATCAATAAATGTCACATTATAGACCCGATTCCACGATGCAGTGATATTCAGATCACTGTTGATCTGTGAAAAATCACTGCTCCAGATCAGCTTATAGCCCGGTCTGCTTCCGATCGTCGGAGCTTCGGCTGCCGATCCGTATACCACTTCCTGCTGCGAAAGCAGAGCTCCTGTTTCTGAGAAAAACTTCACCGTATATGTCAGGACGACACCGATCTTATTCGTATTCGCATAGGAAGCCGCCCGGGAGCCTTCATGACAGTAGATCGTCAGATTGGTATCTCCGGTAAATGCACCGGTTCCGATGGTGTTGGTCACAGAAACCGGAACCACCAGCTTCACCAACGAAGTACAATAAGCAAATGCCTGTGTATCGATCGTCGTCACCTTTGACGGAATCGTCACTTCTGTCAAAGCTGTGCAGCCGTAAAAGGTACCTGCCGAGATCATTGTCAGATCCTCCGGAAGCTCCATTCCGGTCAGTGCAGTACAATTGCGGAACGCATATTGTCCGATGGTCTTTACCGTTGCCGGCATGGAAACGGAATTCAATGAACTGCAGCCGTCAAAGCATCGATCCGGAATTGCTGTGATCTTTGCAGGGATTGCCACTGTTTTTAATGCGCTGCAATTTTGAAAAGCTGCCGGTGCGATCGTCGTCACCGTCTCCGGAAGCGGAACATTTTCCAGAGAAAGTGAGCCGGAAAAAGCACCCTCTCCGATCTTATTTAATCGGTTGACAATATTGGTCGGAACATTGTACGTACTCTCTGTTTTGCCTGACGGATATTGGATCAGTGTGTAATATCCATTCACCGCCGTTGCGGAACCGCCCACGGCGGAGCTGATATCATATCCATACAGGACCCCATCCGCTGAAATATAACGCTGATTTCCCGCTGTCACGTTGATCGCAGTCAAAGCCGGACAATCACTAAATGCATACTGTCCGATGGAAGTCACTGTTGCGGGAACCGTAATCGTAGTCAGCGAGGGACAACTGTAAAATGCCCGGTCACCGATCGTCTTTAATCCCGGGACAGGAGCAGCTGTGGATGAGTTCGAGCCCGATCCCGTAGACGACGTTCCCCCCTGCATCACCACCGTCACCAGTCCGGCGTTGCCCTCGAAAGCTCCCGCGCCGATACCGACCACATTGACAGTTGTCGCAGTGCCGCCCGAAGTTCCTGCCGCAATCTCAATAGACAGAGGTACCGTCAGATTCGTTGCGGTACCCGAATAGCCGGTGATGGTTGCTTCATTGGTGATCGAATCATAGATATATTTGAATCCGTTATCACTCACTCCATCCGCATTCGAATCTTTTTCCCCGGTCGTACTTGCCGCAGCATAGATCATGCTAGTGACAACCGTCGGCTGATCATTTGTCTGCGCATGTATATTCATCGTTGGCAACACGGTAAAAGACAATACAACCGCCATAAACATTGCCAAAAATCTTTTTTTCATCGCGTATTTCCCTCCAAAAAAGTTGTGGTGTAACTATTGAAGCAAACGTCATTTTGCTCCAATGATACCTACGGATTGTTCCGCACGTTGTGCTCCCACAATCTGCAAGTTGTAACTATTCAGACCCCATCTCGATTTCGCTAACGCTTAATCTTGAAAGAAGAAGAGACTCCCACCTCTTTAGGTGGCGAGTAAAACAAATTAGTCTTGGTGGGAGTCCAATCTCCTTCCAAGATTAAGCCTCCGGCGGATTGCAGAAGTGCGCAGAAGAGTTTTGTCATGCAAAGCATGACGCGCACTTCGCAGCAAGTACGCCAAGGCGTACTTGAACTCGATGTGGCTTCTCGCCAAAGATTTTTTCACCAATATCGTCATCCATGCAAGCATGATTCCGATATTGGCGAAAAATCCTTGGCTCTGAATAGTTACATTATAATGTTTTAGACGAGCAAGTTCAAGCTACTTTGGTCTTCCATACCAAAATCATTTTCCGGTTCACGATTCACATGATTACGGAGCTTTTTCATCAGTTTTTTCATGCCGCTTACGTAATCACTGTCTCCCGAAAAAACCTTTTTCACCGCTTTTGTGGTAGCTGACTTCAGCTCCTTTTTATCCACCTTGAGACTTCCGTCGCTTTTTATCGTGATACCCAGCTCTTCCAGTTCATCCGCATATTCTTTCGTAAAATTTTTCATCTTTGCCGCTGTCCGTTTGATATCATTGCTGTCCGAGTCTCCGGCAGATGTGACTGCATGATTATAGACGTCAATATAAGAGGTCAACATATTGTAGATGTTTTTTGTATTGGTACGATCTGTATCCTCGTAATCCAGATCCCCAATCCGATCCAGTGCCCGCACCATCGCCCTGCGATCCGCATCTACCAGTTCATGTTTCGTCGCATGCTTTCTGCCCGCCTCATCCTTCAGATCCGAATAACCCTGATACACATTTCGCATAATATACGAAGATGAAATATTCATACTCATAGCTTGTTCTCCTGTACCCACATATGACATGTTTGCATTCGATCATATAGTTTCTCTATTTTATATCGGTTTTTTCTGCAGATACTCAACCCTTTTTATTTATTATGAAAGTAGATAAAGTCTCCGTCGGATAGTATACCAAGAATATTTTGCTTTTGTCTCTCATACTATATTAATACGTTGAAAACGATATAAAAAAGAGGATTTTTGCATGAAAAAAACAGACTCTGAAAGCGATTTTCGAATGACACCTATCGAAAAATATACCCAAAGTGATCACTCCACCTCTATCAAATTTGCATTCCTGATCTTTACCTTTTGCGTCATTGTCGTAGGCGCCGCCAATTATCTACCCAAACTAGTCAGTGTCTCTTCTTCCGTCAACGGACGTGATCTGCCGATCTACTGCGTCCAGACACAGAAACCACAGATCGCGCTGACATTTGACGCGGCCTGGGGAAACGAGGATACACAACAGATTTTAGATATCCTGAAAAAGCATGATGTTCACGTCACATTTTTTGCTACAGGGGGCTGGGTGGAAAAATATCCGGATGATGTGAAAGCAATTCTCGCCAATGGTCATGACATCGGCAACCACAGCGAAAATCACAAAAATATGAGTCAGTTATCCAAAGAAGAGATGAAATCAGAGATCATGATGGTACACGATCGTGTCAAAGAACTGACCGGCTATGAAATGACCATGTTTCGTCCACCATACGGCGACTACTCCAACGAGGTCATCCAAACGGTCCGTGAGGTTGGCTATTATCCGATCCAATGGGATGTGGACAGCTTGGACTGGAAGGACTACGATGCTTCTACCATTATCAATAAAGTGTGCAACCACAA
>JALEJB010000204.1 GCA_022768825.1 Lachnospiraceae bacterium | reverse complement strand
TCATGTTTCATTATGGGTCATACGAGCACATGTATCACAGAGTTGTGTTGCCCCCTCGCATACACTCGGCGGCATACCGTCGAAACCATGCAAATATGAACTTCGTTCATATGGGTTTCTCCTCACGCTTTCGCTACTTGTGACTACGTATTTCCTATTTACGTAACGCATGAGTTTCGCAAATGCTTGAAGGATACAGGAATTGATGTGACGCAATAGTACGTGGAAATGTGGATGGTCATAGTAAGTAAAACTGATATCTGCTTATGAGACACCTTGGGAGCCTTAGAATTAGATATCACAGGGCAGCGACGTCCGCAGGACCTGCATAAATTGTTTCATCGACTTTGGACATGCAAGTGCGAGGGCAGAGGGGCGTGTAGCGCCATGACCGGAAAGTCGATACACTTTCGCAGCCATGCACTCGAGACACGAATGTCCATCGGAGATGAACAATTTATGCAGGTCCATAGCGGACGAATAGTGAGAAACTGTGAATAAATAGTTACATAAGGAGGTGAGAGCATATGACGAAGATAACGATGGCGCATGGAAGCGGCGGTCGCGCCACCGGCGAACTGATCGAAGAAATCTTTGCGCAGGCATTTGATAACGAGACCCTGTCGCAGATGGAGGACGCGGCGGTCGTGCAGGGCGCAGGAAAAATCGCCGTAACGACAGACAGCTTTGTGGTCACTCCGTTGGAATTTCCGGGCGGAGACATCGGAAGACTATGCATCTGCGGCACCGTCAATGACCTGCTGATGCGCGGAGCGATACCAAAATACTTAACCTGCGGATTTATACTGGAAGAGGGAGCAGAGATCGACGTGCTCAGACGGATCGCATCATCCATGGCAGAGACAGCCGCAGAAGCCGGCGTCGAGATCATCGCCGGAGACACCAAAGTGATCGAAGGAAACGGCGGCATCTATATCAATACAACCGGTGTGGGATTTGTGCCGGAGGACGTGGATATCCGGGCAGATCTGGCAAAGCCGGGGGACGTGATCTTAGTCTCGGGCAATCTGGGCGACCATCACGCGACAATCTTAAGTCAGCGAATGGAGATCACTAATTCCATGGAAAGTGATAACGCCCCATTGGTTGAGATGGTGACAAGACTTCTCGCAGAAAAAATAAAAGTACACGTACTTCGGGATGTCACGCGAGGCGGACTGGCAACCGTGTTAAAAGAGCTGGCAGTCAGCAGCGGCCACCTGTTTGAGATCCGGGAAGAGTCGTTGCCGGTGAGTGCGCAGGTGAGAGATTTCTGTGGACTGCTGGGACTGGACCCGCTGTATATGGGAAATGAAGGAAAACTGGTTGCGATCGTAGCGCCAGAAGATGCGGACCGGGCACTGGAGATTATGCGATCTTCCAAGTACGGACAGGCAGCAGTACGCATCGGAGAAGTATGCGAGGCAGATGGGGATGGCAGGCTGGTGCTCAAGACCCGGATCGGAGGACGAAGAATCCTGGAAGAGCTGCAGGGCGAGGGATTGCCGAGAATCTGCTGATCACAGCTGAAATCACTGAGTACAATTTTGATGTTGTTATGATATAATGAGTGCAAGAGAGTCAACATGCTTGCATGATTGACGAACGACGAATTTGATCATGAGCTGTTTTTGCTCATGATATAATCAGAGTGTAAACAGAAACTATATGATATGAATGGAGGTTATCTTATGGACAAAAAAGCAATGTACAAATTGAGCTATGGATTATTTGTTTTGACAGCAAAAGACGGAGAGAAAGACAACGGATGCATCGTCAATACGGCGATTCAGGCAGCATCCGCACCGAATCAGATCAGCATTTGCGTGAACAAAGCAAATTACACCCACGACATGATCATGAAGACAAAGGAATTTACTGTCTCTATCCTGAGTCAGGAAGCGAAATTTGAACTGTTCAAACAGTTCGGTTTTCAGTCCGGAAGAGACGTAAATAAGTTTGATGCATTTTCTGCGTGCGAGAGAGGTCAAAACGGTATCTATTACATCACAGAAGGCACCAACGCTTTTATCTCTGTAAAAGTAGACAAGACGGTAGATCTGGGTTCTCACACGATGTTTATCGGTGAGGTAACAGACATGGAGACCTTGAGCGAAGCACCTTCTGTCACGTATGAATATTATTTAAATCACATCAAGCCAAAGCCGGAAGCAGTCGGAACAACCAAGGACGGACAAACCGTATGGCGTTGCAAGATCTGCGGATACGAGTATGTCGGAGAGGAATTACCGGATGATTTCATCTGTCCGTTATGTAAGCACCCGGCATCCGACTTTGAAAAAGTGTCGTCCTAACTGATGACAGGAACCGTGAAATTCTGCAGCGCATGAACCAGCTTCGGATGCTCGATGACGAAGTGGATTGAAGGTGATTTGATCTTTGAGATCACCACATAGCGGTCTTTTACAATTTCAATCTGAATATTGCGAAAGGCAGAATTGTCATTTTGGCAAAACGTATAGTTGGCATGGGAATCGGCGAAGGCTCTGGTCTCTGCTGCATGCGCCAGTATATCTTCGTAAGCGTATAAAACCGGAGTATCATAAAAGCAGCCGGAGAGAGAGACGTACATGGGGTGCTGGTCGTACGTATCCTCTGCTGGCAGGGCAAGCTCGTCTGTGATGATGCAGCTTGCCAGCTTTTGCTGCATGCGCGTAACCTCAAACCGATGGTAGTCCCGGATCATCTGTGCATCCTCAGAGCGAATCTGATTGGCGCGAAGGATGCGTTCGAGTAATTCCGGGCTCATCGTATAGATTGGCAGAGAAGATAAAATATTTTTTCGCTCTCCGATCATCTGTGCATCTTTTTTCAAGAAATCTTCATATTCTTTTTTTCGGGTGAGGTCAAAGATCTCCATCAGCGGTTTCGCGTGGGAGAGAATGTGCTTCGCCTTTTTCTGATAATAAACCACGTCTTCCTTATTATTGGTCAGTGTGTATTTGCCATCCAGCGGCGAGCCTTCAATCGATTCTCCGCATAAAGCAGCCACGCCGGATACGTAATTCAGATGGTGATAGACCGGATTCGTTTCTTGCGGCAAATAAAAGGGCGATATCTGGCCGGTCATGTAGATCGGAATCCAGGCTTCCAGACCCAAAAGCAGCTCTTCAAACGGGCGGTTCAGTGAATGGACCATATTCAGATGAAGCCCTTTTTTGATGGCACAGGCAATGGCAAACATCCATTTTTTGTTAAAATCATTACTGCCGGCCATGTCCAGCATCGGCATATCCGAGCACATGAAGATGGGCTCGCCGGAACGGGATGTCACTGTCATTTTGAAAAAATCCAATTCGCCCTCGCGCATTTTTGCGATCCCGAAATAGTTTTTGGTGGCAGGGAGATGCAGAGGGAGTGTCGGCACCTTGAGCTTGTCAAAGTGGATGACACGAATAAAATCTTCCAGATCAAATTCATCGAATTTTGTCAAGAGCTGTGAAACATCTGCTGCTTTTGTATGCTTGTTCTGATCTGCAGAGGGTTCATTTTTTGCATTTGGAAGCAGCCAGTGAAAAACCGCCTGATAATAGCTGTCGGAGGTGGCTGTCATAGCCGGTTCCAGTTCCATGAGATCAGCGATCATTTCCTTCTTTTCCTCAGAAGTGTGTGTGCTGATCACATATTTTGTCAGCTTGTCACAGAGCGAAGGCAGATCCGTTGTCCGACGTTCACCTGACTTGATCCGGTATAAAGAGGAGGGATCGAAATTAGTGAAGGTCGCGATATCCTTCATGTTCAGATGCGCCTTGTCATACAGCAGATTGAAATGGTACAAAAACAGATCGTATTCCTTGGATTTGGACAACAGCGCATTTTGAAAAGCGGACAGGATGTTCGCCGCTGACAATTGATCCATCCCCTGTTCTTTGGCAAGGTCTGCTAAGGCATTAGCCAGAGCGGCAAGTGAGTCGGAATCAGACTGCGGCTCCCGCTCGCCGGAGCGGTAACGGCTGATGACAGAAGCGGATAATCCGCAGCGTGCGGATAATTCATTGCCGGTGCAATGCAGTGTGGTCATATATTGGTTCAGTAATTCGTGAAATTTCATGAAAGGACTCCTTTATTGCAAATGATTCTATGCATATTGTAACAGAAAAACGGCAAATATCACATAATATTTGCCAAAACAGGCAAGTGTCATTTTGGGCAATATAAGGAAAGAATAAACAATTTATGCTATCATAATTAGTAGCTATGGATCATACAACGTATTTTGGTTTATGTGATAAAGAAGCGATATAGGTGAACGTAAAAAGGAGGGTTTCTATGAAA
The DNA here is from genome assembly GCA_022768825.1 of Lachnospiraceae bacterium. Classification (GTDB taxonomy): domain Bacteria; phylum Bacillota; class Clostridia; order Lachnospirales; family Lachnospiraceae; genus W0P33-017. The sequence continues at coordinate 3,234 of JALEJB010000204.1, read as the reverse complement.
AGAAAGATTCGACAAAAACTGGCGGTAGTACTGAGCCTGTTAGTGATGCTTGGCACGATATTGGGCGGGCAGGTGCCGCTGGTGGTGCAGGCGGCTGAAGGAGAGGCTACGATTGCGGTAAGTTTTCGTGAAGGAAGCGAATCGCGTGGTCAGGTGGAAATCTTCGATGGAATAAACTGGGTGGTGGCAACGACAGCTTCTCAGAGTGCCACAAAGGTTAGAATTTCTCCAAATCAGGGTTACAGGATAGAATGGGCAGGCATTGCCTTGCGAGTGAATGGAGACGATTTGATTGCAGGGGGTGATGGCGATACAATAAAGACAAATCTTGCTAGTGATGCTGGCTATTTGTTGACGGAAAATACTGCTTATGCATTAGAGAATGTAAAATTTCAAAGTGATGATGGTGGAAGCGGCGATTCAGCATTTTGGGCAGATGACTATCATCAGTATTTGGAAACCGGTATCAATATTTTGTCCCAGTGGATCGGGTCATCTCAAGGAACGATCACATATGAATTTTCAGACAGTATGGACAGTTGGACAGGAACACCGGTCGAACTTTCTAGAGAAACAGTAGAGAACGCATTGGGCACATTAGATGATGCTAATGCAACCGAAGATGCAAAGGCAACTGCAAAAGCAAAACTTTTTGGAATTGCAAACACAAGCCAATATCTGCGCCTGAAGACCGGCAGTGATTTGGGCGGCAATCATCTCGGCTTTGAAGTTTATAAGAAAAACGAGCAGGGAGATTGGGATAGACAAAATGATGTGACGATTTCATATTATGACTATCGCACAAGTACGTTTGTTACGATGACAGATCAAAACAGAGACTGGGAAGATTATCTGAAAGGCAGTTATCATGCGGACAGCGAAGAGCAGGATCGGGAGTGCGAGGGACTGGTCATTGATTTGAAAGGCTTTCGAATCGGTCAGGAGACAGTAGATTTGACGTCAGAATCGAATACTTACGCACTGCGGTGTCTGCTCCCCTTTGACAGCCGGAAAAATATCAGCTGGTGGAATGCCAAATACAAAGCGCAGGTTGAAGCGGCAGGCGACTCAGCGAGCGATGATCAGTGGGTAGAGAATGGAACCGTGGAGTTGGTAAAGGTAGTAGGAGCGGACGATAAAGTCTATTATTCCAACGCTGCTGATTGGACACCGGAAGGTGGTCTTGACGAGAACCTTGTGGTGCAGCTTGAAAGAGCAGGCTACGATTCCGGTGGGTTGCGCCCGGGATACGACGGTGCACACGATGGATTTACTGCAGAGGAAATGTTGGAAGCAGCAGAAAAGGCCAGCGGACAGTGTAATGTTCCGATGAATTCGACTGTCACGGTGAAACTGACTCCGGATGCAGGCTATCAGATCCTAAAGGCCAGATTAAACGGCATGCAGTTGGCGCCGGATGCAAATGAACCGAGCCAGTTTTCTTTTACGATTACTTCAAATATTCATTTTTCTGCTATGTTTGAGAAAGCATCAGATGTAGTCAACATAAAGGAAGCAAGTGAGATTTCCGGTGCACAGATTTCCGGAACAACAGAAGCGATTGAGACCGGAAATGTTGCACTGACAGTAACCTCTGCAGTTGATTCGGACGGTGCGGCAGCATTAGAGATCGTGAGCGGCGAAGCGGTTGCAGCGCTTGATGTGGCGGTAGATCAGATCATTGCGAAGGCAGGAAATTTGAGAGATGAAGAGCAGGCACTGGCGAAAGAGGGGAAACTGGATGTCACGGACGATAAATTCTGGATGCAGAACTTATCGGAATTGCGAAATCCAGTCAGCATCGCATTGAATCTAAAAGATGTGACTCTGGCGGCCAATGAGACATTGACAATTGTCCGCCAACACGGTGGGGAATATGAGGAACTGCCGACAACGGTGACGAGACAGAATGGAGCGGTGGCAGTGAGCTTTGCCAGCGATAAATTTTCCACTTATACGATCATAAAGAAAGAGGGCAGCAGCCAAGGCTCAGACGACAGTTCGACCGGAAATACCTCGACATCTTCCGGAGGCTCCCAGTCAGGCAGTTTCTCCGGTTCTTCGACGCCTGCTGCCGATACAACAACCGACAACACCAAAACCGAGACCAAGTCGGACGGAACCAAGGTAGAGACCAAGACCGATACCAAGGCAGATGGCACCAAGGTGGACACGACGGTGGAGACAAAGACCGACGGCACCAAGACAGAGACGGTTGTTGAGACTGCCAAGGACGGTTCTGTCAAGACGACAGAGACGGTCATGAAGGCAGACGGATCTGCCACAAAGACCGAGAAGGAGACAGAGACCAACACCAAGGGAAATAAAGTCGCTATTACCGTAACGACCGAAAAGGATGCAAAGGGCAAAGTGACCAGTATCACTCAGACCTCGGAAATTGAAAAAATTTCGGGAAGCGCATCAGCGACAGTTACGGTGGAGAAAGCGGCAGACGGCAAGACCATCAGTGCCGAGGCAGAAGTAGATAAAAAGGGCGCAAACAGCAAGAAGGGTGTGGGTGCAACCTTGTCCGGTTCCATTATCGCCCAGATCGAAGAGGCGGCCAATACGAAATCGGTTAATATCTCCATGACTGTAACTGCCGGGGAAAAAGAGTATACTGTGAAAGCAGATACAAAGGATCTGAAAGCCGGAAATAAGTTAAAGGTCATGTCCATCGACGAGAAGACCGGTAACTATGTGCTGGTAAATGCCAAGACTTATACGGTGAACAAGAGCGGAAGTGTGAAGGTGGTGCTTCCTGAGGGCATGACCTATCAGCTGATGGATACCAAGGAAGCCGCAGCTGTTGAGAAGAAAATCCTAAGCACGGTCAAGGCGAAAAAGACTGCGGTTACCGTAGAAAAAGGCAAAAAGACAGCGATTCAGCTGAGTAAGAAGCTGGATATGGATAACGTTGAAAAGATCGACTATTCAACCAGTAAAAAGTCAGTTGCAACTGTAAACAAGAACGGCACGGTTACAACCAAACAGACCGGAAAGGTAACGATCCAGGCAAAGGTTCTCTTGAAGAACGGAAAGACGAAGACCGTGAAAATGACTGTGACCGTAAAGCCATGACAGAGCTTCACCTCATATGTAGTGCAAATGCGCAAGCAAGAGCTGTGCAAAATCTAAGGAAACAAAGAAGTGAAACAGGAGGAATATCCTATGAAAAAAAGAACAAATCTTACAACGAAAGTGATCACATTGATGCTTGCAATGGTTCTGGTG
>JALEJB010000200.1 GCA_022768825.1 Lachnospiraceae bacterium | reverse complement strand
CAATAGTACTCGTTACGATCCCCATGCATTGGATTCGGCATCGTACCTTTCAATCGGAGGGTGTCAAATCCAATACACGGGGCTTTTGCGTTTTTTTGACCTTGTCTATCTGGGCATTGTGGATCGCAGTGACAGTGATGAGTGAGTCGCCCTTGCAGGCAGGACTGAATGCAGCCTTTTTAGGAACTCTGTTTTGGATGGCAGAGATCGATGCGAGAACCAGACTCTTACCGGACCGGAGCAATCTTTTGCTGCTTTTGATCGCAATCCTTCGTCAGCTTCTGCTCCCGCAGGGAAGCTTGTTATCGGGACTGATTGGATGTCTCATCATCAGTGTACCGATGTTTGTGCTTTGCCTTTTCATCAATGGCGCATTTGGCGGCGGGGATATCAAGCTGACATTTGCGTGGGGATTTTTCCTCGGATGGAAGCTGGCATTGGTCGCCTTTTTCCTTGCGGTACTGACCGGAGGAATCTACGGGGCATATTTGTTGCTGACTGGAAAAAAAGAGCGCAAGGAACACTTTGCGTTCGGACCATTCCTGTGTCTAGGCGCGATCCTGGCCGTCTTGTGGGGAAATTCGCTGATTGAATGGTATCTGGGATTTTATTAGAGAATTGCGAAACTCAAGAATTATGTGGATAGGGAATACGTAGTCACATGTATCTAACAGGTACTTTGGAGTGGCTGGTACTTAGCGACCGTAGTTTGGTCGCTTATGTACCATTGCCAGCGACAAGTAGCGAGAGCGTGCCTGTGATACATGTGCTCGTATGACCCAAAAGAAATGTAAATAGAGTTTCTCAAACACCTATGGGATTTTATTTGTAAAAGGAGAAAGGTATGCCAAAATACAGTTATGTCGCACGAGACATATACGGAAAAAAGATCAAGGGGCAGATGACTGCGGTGGATGAGGTGGAACTGTCGGAACTCCTTTTTAAGGATGAGATGTACATGCTCTCCTGCAAGGAACTCACGAAAAAGATGAAGCAGAAAGCCTTTAAGTCAAAGGAACTGTCAGAGTTTTGCAGGCAGATGGGAACCCTGATCGCATCCGGTGTCACACTCGTTCGTGCACTTGGAATCATGCAGGAAGAGGAAGGGTTAAAGCCATATCAGAAGTCGGTTTATAAGGAACTGAACCGGCGCATCCGTCAAGGTACACCGATGTCGGAGGCGATGCAGGAACTGGAAGGCGTGTTTCCGCCGCTGCTGGTTCATATGATGCATACCGCTGAGATGGCAGGAAATCTCGATAAGACCTGTCTTCGTATGGCAGAGCAGTATGAGAAAGAATATAAACTGAACTCCAAGGTCAGCAGTGCCATGACCTATCCGAAGATCCTCATGGTCATGATCGTGGCAGTTGTGGCAGTCATCATGACCTTTGTTATGCCACAGTTTACGGAATTGTTTGCACAGATGGAATCGCTGCCGGCGCCAACCGAATTTCTGATCGGACTCAGTGATTTTGTCCGAAATGACTGGCTGGCCTGTATCATCATCATCTCTGTAGCGATATTGACATATAAGATGCTGATGCGTATTCCGGCGGTCTGCGTCAAGAAAGACTGGCTCATGGTACATATTCCTGTGTTTGGCAAATTACAAAAAGCAATCTATACCGCCCGTTTCGCAAGGACACTTTGTTCGCTCTATGGATCGGGACTTCCGATCATCTCTGCATTGGCGATTGCGAGACACACGGTGGGAAACGTATATATCGATGTCCAGTTTGATGAGATCATCGCATTCGTCCGGGCCGGAGGGACGCTTAGTGAGGCACTGGAGCAGGTGGATGGTTTTACCAAAAAGCTGATCGCGTCCATCAAGATCGGAGAAGAAACCGGACATTTGGAATCGATGCTGGAATCCACAGCAGACACACTGGACTATGAAGCTGAGATGGCGATCAACAAGATGGTTTCCATGATCGAGCCGGTTATGCTGATCGTGATGGCATGCGTGGTCGGATTTGTCATGATCTCCGTCATGATGCCAATCTACAACTCATATGACAGCGTCTCAAATTCTGCAAGTCA
>JALEJB010000152.1 GCA_022768825.1 Lachnospiraceae bacterium | reverse complement strand
TGTTTTCTCTCTAAAAATACAAATGATATGGTGGCAAAGATGGATGTTATCCGGTTACTTATGTCTCACTCAGTTTTCAAGAAATAATTTCTGTTATTGAAGTTATGCTTATTTTTTGCTATCCTATTATTAGTTATTCATGCGTCATCTGCCGTTTTGAATTACCGTTCGTCCATGTACGAAGATACAGAGGAGTTTTATTATGCAGTATAACATTTACTTTGAGGTTGCATCGATCCCATTTGTGCTGATCATGATCCTCTTTCATTATATCAAATACAACAACAATACGGTCGTGAACCGTCGTTTTCGCGTTCTGGCATGGTTATCATTTGCGTGTATTTTCTTAGATTCTCTTACCGCTGTGACGATCACCTATTACACCAGATTTCCTCTTACTGCAAATATTTTGCTCAATACGTTATATTTCGCACTGACCATCTATACCAGCTACTATTTTACCGTTTATGTCCAGACTGTCATTTCCGATGACTTTAAGCCGTTTCTTCCGAATCGGATCATCGCTGTGGGCATTCTATCAGCCTGTTTTTTTAATATTTTCTTTGGCTATTTTTTTTACTTCGACAAAGAGACAGGATATGCGCACGGCTCCTGGTATATAATTATTCTGGCTACCTCCTATTATTATATCCTGTACACAGTGGGCATTCTGATTAAACACCGCAAGCTTTTGGATACTTCAAAGCTGATTTCCGCTTTTTCCTATGTATTTGCGCTGGTAATGCCAAACGTCATACAGCTTCTCATCAACCCCCACATTTTATTGTTGGGCTTCGGTATTTCGCTGGCGCTTTTTATCATCCTGTTTAGTCTGGAAACACCGGACTATCAGCGTCTTACCAAAACAATGACTGAACTGGATGATGCCAGAGAAGAGGCGATTCGTGCCAATCAGGCAAAATCTGTTTTTCTCTCCCAGATGTCGCATGAGATCCGCACTCCGATCAATGCCATCATGGGGATGAATGAGATGATCTGCAAGGAATGTAAAGATGAGCAGATTTTGGAATATGCCACCGCAGCGTCTGACTCCGCCAATTCTCTTTTGGTGATCGTCAATGACATTCTGGACTTTTCCAAGATTGAAGCCGGAAAAATGGAAATCGTCGAGTCCGAATACGAAGTTGCCTCTCTTCTGATGGACGCTTACAATATGACCAGCGCCAGAGCAAAAGATCGCGAGCTTGTCATGGATGTGATCTGTGACCCGGACATTCCTGCCTCTCTGAAGGGTGATATGGTTCGCATCCGTCAGATTATATTAAATCTTCTGACAAATGCGATCAAATACACGGATGATGGTACAGTCACACTGGAATTGAGTGGTGAACCGATTGAGGATAAATTCGAGCTTATTATACAGGTAAGAGATACCGGAATCGGAATGAAACCGGAAAGTATCGAAAAACTTTTTACCAAATTCCAGCGTTTTGACATGAAGCGAAATCAGACTGTGGAAGGAACCGGACTTGGCCTGGCAATCACAAAACAATTGATCGATCTCATGAATGGAAGCATTGAAGTGGAAAGTACCTATGGTGAGGGCAGCTGTTTCACTGTCCGACTGCCACAGACGATCGTGGATCATACACCGATCGGTGATTACCGGGTTCGCTATAAACAAATCGGCAAAGATTCCGGCAAGGACAACCTCACCTTCACAGCACAAAACGCCAACATATTAGTTGTAGATGATGTCAAAATGAATCTGATCGTATTTAAAAATCTACTGAAAGATACAGGAGCAAAAATTGATACCTGTCTCAGCGGACCGGAATGCCTGAAACTGTTACAGAAAAATCAATATGATATGGTATTTATGGATCACATGATGCCCAATATGGATGGGATTGAAACCTTTCAGGAGATGCAAAAGCTTCCAGGCAATCTCAACAAACAGACACCTGTCATTATGCTGACCGCAAATGCCATCAGCGGCATGGAGGAACAATACTTATCTCAAGGCTTCCATGGATATCTCACCAAACCGATTGACAGCAATAAATTAAGGCAGCTATTGTTGAAATATCTGCCTGCACATAAAATTAAATTTAAATAAACTCTATACCCACAGTTGTATGCAAAGCGCCGGAAGGATCTTCCGGCGCTAATTTTATCTTCAAAATTAAAATATAATATTCTCCGAAGATTGTCCCCGAGCTACATGTCGGATCATCCGTTCTACCTGAGGCAACATGTTGATCGGACGAAGCAGAACCTGGGGATGTTCCAACGCATATACCCGGAATAATTCGTCCGCAAATCCCTGCCCCATCAGTGTCACGTTAGAAAAATCCAATATGACTTCGCGAAATGTTTCCAGTCTGTGACAAATTCTCCTCGCCTGTGACCGGGCTACGGGTTCTCCGGTAATACAGGCTTCTTTCACCGGTATCCGTGTTCGCATAAAGCCCTCGTCTACGTCAGCATAGGTGTCAAAAACCTGACCTGCTTCCCGCTCTGTCTCGTTTTCCAATGTCATCATAACCATCGTACTCTCCTTCCATATCCTTGCTGCATAGGCCAAAAGATGCGATCTCACAACCTCCGGCTCATCCTGACACCCCCACTTTAAAATCAGTGAATCTGACCACAGCACAAAAGAATCCATCATCTTTGATGAAAAAAATATTCCCTCACCGGAATGGTTCCTGCTGTCACAGGTGATTTTTCTTATGGACTGCGATCAGTATCACCACCACCGCAATCATGAATATCACGATTACCCATGCATATACAGGCACATCCTTGATGTTGAAGCAACGGGCATCGATCCACATCTGATTGATATTTTTCGTCTCTGTCTCATCAAAGAAGCCCATGATCGCCGTACGCTCGATGACATCCTTGGAAGGATACTGGGCTCCAAGCTGTCTGTCCAACATCTCGGCATCTGCGCTGACAATATAATCCTTATCCGCATCATCGCCGCTGAAAAAGTATCCGAGCGGATACTCCACCACTTCTTCCGCCTCATCGTCCGCCTCATAACACCAGTTCAGATACGAATACACCGTATCATCCGCACCGCCGGCAATGGAACTGGTATAACCGATGTAATACATATTTCGTACTGCATTGTCCGGTCTGGCAAGGAAATTGACAAATGCCTCTGCAGCATGCTTTTTCTCCGCATCTTCGTTAATGCCTTTTTTCAGCATGACCCAGCCATCAAACCAGAGATTGGAACACTCCTTCGGGTAGGCATAGGCCAGATAGACATCATCCTCTTCTGCCTGATCCATCGCGTAAACCGCATCGCCGGACCATTGATAGTTTGCGACGATCTTGCCGGTGATCATATCGGCTTTTCCGCTGTCTGTCTCCAATGCGTATATATTGCCCATCATCTTTTGAAGCAATCGTCCAACCTCGCTGATCGTCTCCGGTGATACATCATTCATGATCTCTGCCAGCTGTTGCTGATAGTCTTCCTGGTTCAAAAACGACTCGTCACACAATTCCTGTGATTTCAGATAGCCGAGTACCGCAAAATAGGTATCTCTGACATTGTCCTTCAGTGTCAGCTGACGCTTAAACTTTGGATTGTCAAATACTGCCCAGCTGGAGACTTCCTCCTTGGTCATATACTCCGGATTGTACAGCACTCCGGTTGTTCCCCACATATAGCAGGATGCATACTCACTCCACGGTACTCCGTCAATCTCGTTTTCGTCGAATACCTGTCTGATATAAGGTGAGACACCTTTTGCATAATAATTATACTCCCCAGTCTCATCCATAAATTCATCCGAAAAAGGCTCCAGCCACCCCTCGGTCATCAGCTTCATGATCAGATAATCCGAAGGGCAAACCAGATCATAGGTGTCACCGAGTGTCAATTGACTGTACAATTCCTCATTCGTACCAAAGCAGGAATACTCCACCTTTACCTTTTTTCCATAGGTTTCATAATACCAGTCCTCAAAATCTTCAACCATGGAATTTTCACCGATGATATTCATGCCGTTATCCAGGTCGATGAGTTCTTCCTCATCCCAGCCGCCTTCGTCGATGTATTCTTCCCAGTTGCAGACCCGAAGTGTGATCACATCCTCTGCCGCATTTACCTGCATCGGCGGCTGGACAATCATGGTCGTCATACCAAGAATCACTCCTGCGAAAGTCAAGGAAGTGATTCGATTCCAAAGCTTAACGTGCTTTTTCATAAGAACTACCTCCTTCACTCTTTTTTCCTGCAAGATTCATGCAAAGCACCACCACAAGAACGATCACAAAGATGACTGTGGAAAGTGCCCACAGCGCCGTCTTAATCTCGGTCTGTGATCCTTTCGTGGCATTGACTACATAAGTCGAGATCGTATCAAAGGTCGCAGGCTTCGTATAGCTTGCTATGAAATAATCATCCAGAGAAAGTGTCAATGCCAGCGCAAATCCTGAGATGATACCCGAAAAGATCTGTGGCAGCACCACCTTTACCAATGCCTGAGTCGGGGTCGCTCCCAGATCCATCGCAGCCTCATAGAGGCTGGAATCCATCTGCTTTAATTTCGGCAGCACAGACAGATACACAAACGGAACCGATAACACCACATGACCGATCACAAGCGGCACATAGGTACTTTTGTCAATTCCAAACACGATGACCAGCGCAATACAGATGGAAAATCCGGTCACCACATCCGCATTCACCACCGGCACTTCATTTAACGCGCTGATATATTTTTTTCCGATCCCTTTACAGTAAAAGTTTCCGATCGCACCAACAGAGCCGAGGATCGTCGCAATCACCGCCGAGCCAAACGCGAGGAGCACCGTTCCCGCGATCATATTCCGCAGCTCTTCATTTGCAAGCAATGTACGGTAATTATCCAGTGAAAATCCATGCACACTTCCGATATTAGTCGAAGTGGTAAAGCTGTAAAAGATCAGCACCAGAATCGGCACATACATCACAAGCAGCATCAGTGCAATAAATAATTGTCTTCCTATCTTTTTCATCACAGCAATGCACCTCCTCTGCTATCTGCCGAATCGTCGGTAAAACGCTCCGTCATCAAAGTAAAGATGAGGATCAGCACGAGAAGTACCAATGCGATCATGGATCCGTTGTGCCAGTCATAAGCACTAAAGTAGCTGCCGATCAGACTGCCCATGATATATGTGCTGTTGTAGAGCATATCCAGTACCACATAGTTTGTCATTGCCGGTAAAAATACCATGGTCACACCGCTGATGATTCCCGGAACAGAAAGCGGCAATGTCACTTTCAGAAATACCTGAAGCGGACTTGCGCCCAGATCTGCGGCGGCCTCCATCAGACTGTTATCCAGTTTGCAGATGGTCGTATACATCGGAAGCAGCATAAACGGGAGAAAATCATAGGTCATACCGATCACGGAATTGAAGAACGGATAGTATGCCAGATTTCCTTCAATTGCTGTCAAAATCTCCTTTAATGCTGTGATCCGAAGTGTAAAATTGATCCACATCGGCATCACAAACATCAGAATGAGCACCGATTTGGAGCGAAAATTGCTGCGTGCCAGAATATATGCAATCGGATAACCCAAAACCAGGCACACCAGTGTCGTCACGATTGCGATCGCAAAGCTGTAACAAAGTGTTCCAATCGTATTCGGACTGGTAAAAAACTGAATTAGATTAGCCAGCGAAAAATGACCGTCCCCATTGGTAAATGCGTAATAGATGATCACCAGCAAAGGAACTGCCACAAAGCAGGTCAGAAACAGACCATACGGAATCGCCAACTGTTTTCTCGTAAAGTGAATTCCTTTCAATTGTCTGCCTCCATTATTTCTTTAATGTAAATATGATCTGATCCATCGGAAGGATCAGGCTGACATAATCGCCCATGTTCCATAAATATTCGTCACTAACGATAAAATCGATCTCATCATCGGTACGTACCACATAGCGATAGTGATCTCCGATATAGATCAGGTTGATAATATGCCCTTTTACGACACCTTCATTTTCATCATCGCTCATACGGATTGCTCTCGGTTTAATCTTAATCTCCACCTTCAGCTTCTGATGATCGATCTCTGCTCCATGCGCGTCCACAAGCTGTCCGTCCACATATTTAGAACCCGGAATGAGATTTTGGACATCACAAGGAATCTGACCATCTAAGAAAGTCAGATGATAGTATTCATCCACTGCGGATTCAAATTTATTCATCGTATGTTCCGCGATCATGATATGGATGCCTTCCGGCTCCACTGTCAGACCGACTTTTTTGCCAACCTCAGATTTTCTGGTTGACTGGATCACCACTTCATTTTTTCCGGACTCCACGGTGATCTCATAGTGTACACCCTTGAAGATGACACTTGTAACCGTACCGGTGATGATTCCTTTTTCCGGCTCTGTAATCTCCACGTCCTCCGGACGCACGACCACGTCAACAATGGTTCCCTCTGACACATCATCCACACAATCAAACTCTGCGCCGCAAAAGCGAACCTTCATATTTCCCGTCATAATTCCGTTATAGATATTACTGTCACCGATAAAGTCTGCTACAAATGCATTTTTCGGCTCATTGTAAATATCCTCCGGCGTACCCACATGCTGGATCTTTCCTTCGCTCATGACGACGATCTTATCAGACATCGTCAGTGCTTCTTCCTGATCGTGGGTCACATAGACAAATGTAATTCCTAATTGTTCATGCATTGCTTTTAATTCAAGCTGCATCTCTTTTCTCATTTTGAGATCCAATGCGCCAAGTGGCTCGTCCAAAAGCAAAATCTCCGGCTCATTTACAATCGCTCTTGCAATCGCAATTCGCTGCTGCTGCCCACCGGAAAGCGTCTGTACCTTTCGGTTTTCAAAGCCTTCCAGGTCAACCATCTCCAGTGCTTTTTTTACTTTCTTTACGATTTCTGCTTTCGGTAATTTCTTTAATTTCAAGCCAAATGCCACATTATCAAATATATTCAAATGCGGAAATAACGCATAACGCTGAAAAACCGTATTGATCGGCCTCTCATTTACAGGCAATCGGGTAATATCCTCGCCATTCAACAAAATTGTACCACTACTCGGTTGATCCAGTCCCGCCAGCATACGAAGCGTCGTCGTCTTGCCGCAGCCGGATGGTCCTAAAAATGTTACGAATTCTCCCCGCTTAATTGTCAGGTTGAAATCATCCACTGCCTTGAAGCCGTCTTCAAACACGCGGCTCAAGTTCTTAAACTCCAAGATGTTTTCAGTTGTGTTTTTCAATTTTATTATCTCCTCCTTCTTTAGATACAGACCTGCCTGTTCCTTCAGGTCACTTGTTTGTCTGCATCCCGTCTATCATCAACTGCCGAAGCAGAGATGTGCATAATTAATTTTTTCCGGTAGAACCGAATCCTCCTCTGGCTGTTCCGTCCAGATGCTCCACCTCAAAAAACTCGATCTGCGGCTGGTGCTTTACAATGCGAAACTGGCAGATCCTGTCATTGACATGGATCACCGTATCCCGCATCGCCAATGCCGGCATCTTGATGACATCCTCATCGGATGAGTAGCTCTCGTCCACAACTCCCGGACTATTTGGCTGTAAAATCCCAAAATTCTTGTATGTAGAACTGCGGGGAACAATGATCATCTCATACCCCTTCGGAAGCTCCACGGAAATGCCCAGATCAATATATCTGAAATCGCCCGCCTTCATCTCCACCTCTTCGGCTGCGCGCAGGTCGATCCAGTCTGATTTTCCATCTACATAACACAGCTTTTCGATTTCTTTGCTGTGATAGAGTATCTTAATTGTCTCTTTCATATCAATATCCTTTTATATTTTTTTCTTACTTGAAAAATAAAATTTGTTTTCATTTCCCGAAATCAGTCTCTTGATGTTCGACTGATGACGAAGAATACCAAGAGCTGCCAGCACACCCATCAGCACATACACTTCCGGCAGATATGCTTCGCCCACTCCAAGCATTCCGTTTTGTCCAAAGATCACCACCTGAACAAACAAACTGATCAATCCCAAAATGGATGCCAGTGACATGTAATGTGTGGTGAAAATCGCAAGCAGCATCAGCCCAATACTGATTGGTGCGCAAATGGGGCAAAGCGAAAGTACCATTCCCCCGGTACAGGCAATTCCTTTTCCGCCTTTCAGCTTCATGACAACCGGGAAATTATGTCCGAGTACCGCCCCCACTCCTGCATAATACTGAAGCAGCTTTACCATCTCCGGTCCGGATTTATGAAACAGTGCCCATGCAAGTAAAATGGCTACCACTACCTTTAGAATATCTCCCACCAGCGTCAGTGCCCCTGCTGCCGGACCGAGATTGCGGTAGGTGTTTGTCGTACCTACATTACCGCTTCCCACGGTACGGATATCCACATCCTTTGTTTTTCCGATCAAATAACCGGTCAGGAAATTCCCACATACATAGCCAATCAACAAACATACCATTCGTTCCATCATCTTCTACGACTCCTCCTTGCGCTCACGCACGATAAATTTCAGTGATGTACCGCGGAAGCCAAAGGCATCCCTGATACGGTTTTCGAGATATCTGATATACGAAAAATGTGCCAGATTCTTGTCATTGACAAAGATGACAAAGGTTGGCGGTTTGACCGAAACCTGTGTCACATAATAAATGCGAAGTCGCTTTCCCTTATCCGTCGGCGGCTGCTGCATGGCAGTCGCTTCCGCCACGATCTCATTCAACACACCCGTTGCCACGCGCATCGAATTATTCTCAATGACCATGTCAATGCAGTCGTAGATATTTTGTACACGCTGTCCGGTCTTTGCCGATATAAACATGATCTCCGCATAAGAGAGGAAGCTTAGGATCTGACGGATCTTTTCCGTCTGACGGTAGATTGTCTTATCATCCTTTTCCACGGCATCCCATTTATTGACAACAATGATGATTCCTTTTCCGCGCTCATGGGCGATTCCCGCAATCTTGGCATCCTGCTCGGTGACACCTTCCGTACCGTCGATCATCAAAAGTACCACATCCGCGCGTTCCACTGCCGTAACTGCACGAATGATGCTGTAACGCTCAATCTCCTCTTTGATCTTGTTCTTTCTGCGAAGTCCCGCAGTATCGATAAACACATACTCCCTGCCATGATACTTCACCGGCGTATCGATAGCGTCTCTCGTGGTTCCCGCGATATCCGATACGATGACCCGGTTGTCTCCGGTCAGTCGGTTCACCAGAGAAGATTTTCCCACATTCGGCTTTCCTACCACCGCAATCTTTGGCCGGTCGTCCTCTTCGTCCTCACTTGTCTTGTCCGGAAAATGCGCCACAACTGCATCCAGCAGTTCTCCCATTCCCAGCATCGAAGCTGCGGATACCGGCACCGGTTCTCCCATTCCGAGATTGTAGAATTCATAGACATCTACCATCATTTTTTCAAAATTATCGACTTTATTTACCGTCAAAATCACCGGCTTCTTGGAACGTCTGAGCATATCGGCAACCTTGGAGTCCGCATCCACCAATCCCTGTCGTACATCCACGATAAAGATGATGACGTCTGCGGTATCAATGGCGATCTGTGCCTGTTCCCTCATCTGGGACAATATGATATCTCCGCTGTCCGGCTCGATTCCTCCTGTGTCGATCATGGTAAAATTATAATTCAGCCAGCTCACATCTGCGTAAATGCGGTCTCTGGTGACACCCGGAGTGTCCTGCACAATGGAAATCCGCGAACCGGCTAATGCGTTAAACAATGTTGATTTTCCAACATTTGGGCGACCTACGATCGCCACGATCGGTTTACTCATCTGATTCTCCGTTTCTATAAAAATAATCTGTCAGTTTCCGCTTATAATTGCGTCAAGAAGATCTTGACCGCTTGATTTTACAATATCAATCGGCACTTGTAAAGTTTTTTCCAGTTCCGATACTTTCATGTCATCCAAAAAGTCCTGTTCCTCTGTCCGTACCACGTTTGCAGGAAGAAGCAGTTTTTCCCCAAGCTCGACGCTCAAAAGCTGTGCAGCCAGATCCTGTCCGGTCAAAAGTCCCGACACCGTGATCATCTCTCCAAAGAAATCGTTTCGAATCGGATAGACAAGCAGGTTCACATTCGGATATTTCTCTTTCAGCTGCTCTGCCAATTCCAGCATCAGCGGGGCCGCCAGTTTTCCGGTGGCAAGCGACACTGTTTTGATCAGCGTCTCATCACCTGTGGCATGATCCAATGCTTCCGTAAATTCTTCTTTGAGCAGACGGATCATACCCACACCGTTTTCCAACTGGATATAGCCATCGTAATTGTCTTCCTCGGGAATCGGTCTGTCCGCCAGAAGATACCACTCATCCGAGGCATGAACAAAATGATTTTCATGCTCTTTCATACTGATTTCCTGCCAGTGCTCGATGAGATCGATCACTTCACAGGCATCCTCCTTGGTAAAAGGCTCCAATGGATACAGCCCTTCCCGAAATTTCGACAGTCCCACCGGCACCACCGATACGCTCTCCATATAGGGCTGATACCGCATCAGATCCCGGATGCTGCGGTCTAATTCCGCGCCATCGTTGACGCCCTTGCACAACACGATCTGTCCATTCATACGGATGCCCGCATGATACAGGGTATCGATCTTTTTCAATGCCTCCCCGGCAAAACGGTTATGAAGCATGCTGCAGCGAAGCGTCGGATTCGTAGTCTGCACGCTGATATTGATCGGGTCCAGACGATACTGAATGATCCTCTGTATGTCGGCTTCCTTCATATTGGTAAGGGTCACATAATTGCCCTGCAAAAAGGACAGCCTCGAATCATCATCCTTGAAATACAACGTATCCCGCATTCCCGGCGGCATCTGATCGATAAAGCAGAAGATACATTTATTCTGACAGGACTTATAATCATCCATCAGACCGTTTTCAAAGGTGATGCCAAGATCCTCGTCATACTCTTTTTCGATCTCTAATTCCCATTCTTCGCCGTCTGCTTTCTGTACGAGAACGACCAGATACTCATCCTCCACCATATAGTGATAATCGAAGATGTCCTCTATTTCTTTGTCATTGATTTTTAATAACACATCCCCCGGTTCCAGCTCCAGTTCCTCTGCGATACTGCCCGGCGCAACGGATGCGATTTTGTGTGTTTGTTTTTTCATGCTGTTATTATAACATATCTTGTGTATGTCGCAAGAAAATAATCCCCTGACATTTGATTGCCAAGGGATTATTTTCTCATTTAATATTTAT
>JALEJB010000145.1 GCA_022768825.1 Lachnospiraceae bacterium | reverse complement strand
GCAGGATTGTATGCATATATAGCATGAAAAGGATGTGATACTCACAAAAAATCAAATAAACTATGTTCAGAAAAAATCATACAAATATCAGGCACGACTATAAGACAGACTTTCGTCTGTCTCCCAAATGGTGTATAATAGACTTGGCAGCTACTCTATGTTATACAAAACGGTAGGAGAAGCTGACTGGTTTTTGGACTCT
Source organism: Lachnospiraceae bacterium (assembly GCA_022768825.1). Lineage (GTDB taxonomy): Bacteria > Bacillota > Clostridia > Lachnospirales > Lachnospiraceae > W0P33-017. The sequence goes on along the minus strand of JALEJB010000145.1, from coordinate 6,892 downwards.
ATGCTGGCGGGCATAGTTCCTTTCAGGCCTGATAGGTAAAATATATTTACTTATCAGGCTTTCTATATCTGGAGGTGCTATTCCCCTTAGAAAATCAAAACATATTTTCATTGCAAGAGAAAAGTTCACTTGGTATACATGTTTCCGATTCATACGTTTTACAGGTACATGTAAAATTATTATGGAACAGAAATTATACAAAATCAGCCGGCTCCAAAGTTCTAATGTAACAAACTCTGTTTTCTTAGAGTGTAAATTAGTAGCTCCAATGGTGTGCTTTAAATCCCGAAAAGATGTTTCAATGCCCCAGCGGAGATGGTAACAGTATTTTATATCATCAGATGAAAAATCTTCTTTAGAAAGAGTTGTAAAGATATTTTCAAAAATACCATCAGCGACTTCAAAGCGGACAATTCTTAGTTTCAGAAGATATTCATCAGAAATATCAGATGGATCAAGATAGTCAAATGTGATATTTGGGCAAATATAGCGGTACAGGGATTCTTTTTCGGGATGCTTATGCTTCTTCTTTGATTGTGTTCTGGTCAGGATAAGTTCCGCGGTTGTATCCAGTTTATCAGGAAGAGAATCGATTCCGAGAAAACGTTGTACATTCAAATCCTTTGCACGGATCATGAAATCAACATTATTTTCGATTGCGTGGGCAAAGACGTTGTAACTGGAAAAGCCTCTGTCAGCGATGAAAATGGGAGATCCCCCATAGGAATATCGATCAATGAGGTTGCAGATAGCCTGAAACTCATTTTTTAAACGTCCAGACTGTACTTCCAAATCAAGATAACGCTTGGAGCATAACTCAAATAAAGAGATGGTATGAACCATATTAAAACCAGATGCAGATTTACCATTAGGTTCATGAAAAGTATCTGGATCGTTAGGATTTCTGGCAATATTAAACTCAGAGCCATCACATGCGATGAGATAGTATTTACCGCGAAATTTATCGAATGGAAAACGGAGGTTAAACTCTCTCAAAAGATAAGAAAACGCAGAAACAGAAAGTTTGGAACGTTGTTGATAAAAAGCGGAGCTGGTGGGAGCAGAAGGATCATAGGAAAAAAATTTGAGAAGTTCATGATTTAGGCTGCCGCTTTCCATGGAAATGATAAGACGCATCATTTTCTGAAAATCAAGTTTGCGTCTGCGTAAAAAATCCTTACCTGGATGATTTACAAAAGAAGAAATGGAGCAGGACATCTCATCAATAATGTCCCAAAGTGTAGTTTTGACAGTTTCAGGAAATGTCATAGGTAAACCTCCTTGAATTAGAATAAAATATAGTTCTAATTCAAGAGCCGCTCTCGTTACCTTATACATTTATCAGTAACGAGAGCGGCTGCACATTTTGGTTGCTGTGTCAACTACAATTTGAAAAAATAAAAATTTTTGTTAGAGGTTTATATTGACCTGAACCAATAAGTTTAACTAAGTGACATTGGTTCAGTACCTTCACAGTTCTGATGCGAAAATTCATGAAAATCGTCTTCGACGATGGAATTTTCGCACTCCTGAATCATGTAATTACGGTCTACGCGGTTCCGCTCCGACCTATTCCAAATAGTTACCATTTTTCATCATTACGGACAAAGTGAATACTTTGCCATCTACTGACCAGTCCACCGCTCCATGATATTTTTCCGCGGTATGTTTGATATTCAAAAGTCCGATTCCATGTTCCCTTTTATCTGTTTTATCCGTTACCGGAAATTCAGACTGCTTTTTTTTCACTACTCTTCCATTAAAACTGTTTTCCACCTCAATAAAAATCATTTTCCCTTTTTTGAATGAGGTCAGGCGGATGAAAGTTTCCGCCTCCGGATCCTCCGCCTTTAATTTCCTGCACGCTTCCATTGCATTATCTAACGCATTTCCTATCATCACGCCTATGTCATAGCTTTGTATGTGCATTTCATCTGAAAACAGCAACCTTTCTGCATCGATTCGTATATCCGGTATTATGCGGATTGCCTCATGGTATTTCATGTTTAACAGCGTGTCTACCACGGTATTTCCTGTCTTAAATTGAAATTCCAGATTGTCAAAGTTCTGGTTTAACTCCGACAGATAGGTCTGCAATTCTGCTTCCTCTCTCCCGGCAAGCTGCATAATGACCGCAAGGGTGTTTTTCATATCATGCTTCATACTGCGTATTCCGGAATATATACGCTCCATTTCTTCCATATGCTCCTGCATATTCTCTATCTGCTTTTCCAAAATGATCCGGCTGTTCTTCTCCCGATTCAATGCAATCATATCCTGAAATGTCTTTACCACATAGAGAATAGACAGCAGGGACAGACTCAGAATTGCCGGAACAATAATGATTAAAATCGGGAATCTGTCATAAAGCAGCTTCGGCACATCATTCTCTATTGTTATCATAATGGTTCTAAGAAGCACGCAAATCAGCAGCCCAACCATCCCCGGCACTAAAAGAAAATACAGTTCTGTCCTTTGAACCCTGTAATCCTTATCCCTAAAACTTTCGTTTATCTTCCTTAAAGCAAAATACAACAATACGATGAATATTCCATAAAAGAACATCTGTAACACGACAGCGGTTATCTGCACAAGACCTTCAAGGGTATCAGCAGAAATATAACCTTTACCCAAAAGCCATACCCACAATTCAAACAAATTGCCACTGATCTGCATCAGCATATAGGACAGGAAAAAAGTAATCTCACTTACTGCCATATAGGTAATCGCAAGGAAAGCTGTGATTCCGTAAATTCCTTTATAAAACAGAAGTGCTAACAGGACGATAGCCACAAATATTACTGCAACCTTCAAAACTGTCCTGATACTGTCATAATCAGACGGAAGGATAAAATTGATACCTAATCTCAGCGCTCCATACGAAGCCGTTACCAGCAACCCGTTGATATGTCTGTCCTTCCCCCTGCCTTCCAGAAAACTTCCCAAAAAGTATTGCAGGAGGTACCCCTGCCCCAATGCGGTAACTACTTCAAGGCACACGTTTAACACATCATACACAAACAATCCCTCCGTTCCGCAGATACCGCATATACTCCTTCACAAATTCGTTATAACGCTCCTTCGCCATGAAGATCTTCTCTCCATTACTCAGGCCAATACTGTCATTTTCATATTCTGCGATATGTGCCATATTGACAAGATACCCTCTGTGACAGCGATAGAAGTTTCCACCTAACTGTTTTTCCAAGTCGATCATGGAGGCATACGTTTCTATGACTTCATTGCCGGTATGTATTTCCACCTTTTTCCCTCGGTTTTCGATATACAGGATATTCTCCCGGTTAATGGTAAAACTCCGGTTTCTGGTCTTGATAAAAACAGTTTCCTGCCTCTGCTTTTTTCTCTTTTCCACTTCCTTTTTTGCCCGTTCAAAAACTTCCGAAAACTTCTTTTCTTCTACAGGCTTTAACAGGTAATGGAACGCCGATACATCAAAGGCTTCAAACACATATTCCTTTACTCCGGTAATAAAAATAACCACCGTATCTTCCTGCTTTTCCCGCAAGACTCTTGCAGTATCAATGCCATTCATACCCTCCATTTGAATATCGAGGAATACAATGTCTGCCTTCTTTCCCTCTGTCAAAAGTTCCTCTCCTGTTTCATAGGCTTTTACATTGCAGTTCGGCGCATATCTTACGGCCAGTTTTTTGATCTGCTCCCTGATTACTTTTTCATCATCTACGATTGCTATCTCCATAAATTTCACACCTCAAATCCTGACAAGTCTTATATACTCTGTCATTTATTTTATCGGCAAAAAAAGAAGTTTCTTCCGCGAAATGGAACGAAACCCCTTTGAAATGGAACGAAACCGAAAAATAGGAAAAAGCAGATAGATCACTACCTGCTCTTTCCCTCTTAATCACTCCCCCATATACGTAATTGATTTAGGAAATTACTGCATTCTGTCTCCTGTATGTATCATTATCTTTCTGGCTTAACTCCCCCTCTATCTGAGCCAGCTTTTTCTCCAATTCTTTCATCTTCTCTTCATCACCTGCCGCAACTTTAATCTGCTGTTCAAGCTGTTTCTTATCCTCCTTGAGTCTCTCAATCTCTCTGTCCACATTATCTGTATTTGTCGTACATTTTTCAGCTTTTTTCGCTGGCTTCTCCTCTGCTTTCACATCTTTCGTTTTCGGTACTTTTTTAGGGTCTTCATACAATACTTTTGCGTCATTCGCATTTTGCATAGAAGCATATAATCTCCCCATCGTTTTTTCAAAGCATTCTTCATTGATTGGTTTTATCAGATAATCATATGCCTGCACTTCAAAGGATTGAAAAACCATTTCCTTTAGGACTGTTATAAAAATCAGGTAGCCCTTATCATTTTGACTACGCAGCTTCCTTGCAGTTTCCATCCCATCTATTCCGTCCATTTGAATATCCAAGAACAAAATATCTATATCTTTGTTGCATCTTAGTAATTCCTCACCACATCAAGGCTCAGCAAGCCCAGACCTTTTGAATTGCGGCTGACTTCCACGGTGTAGAATCGGTCAAACAGTCTTCCCACTGCAACAGTGTTCAGATCCTGTGCGGTGTTGCTGTCAAATTGATAAAAAGTGCAGCCCCGCACCAAAAGCTACACTTGATTTTGTATGTCAAGCCAAGGGACAGTTGTAGCGAATATAAACATTAAAACCGCTGTGATCTTTTTCGCCGTTCTCACCAACTGGTGCCGTATGCCACTGGGTGGATACCAAAATAACATCCGGCTCATTGGGATTTACATAGACCTCATAAGCGCCCTCATTGCTAGTCAGAGCGCCACGCGGGATTGTGTCATGCCCAGAGAACTCCGCAATGCCAGCAGAAACAAAACCATCAGGGGCATCGCCCTCAATGCGAATGCCATAGATGCCCTTCATAGTGTCAAAATATTCGTTGCTGACATCAGGTGAATCACCAGAGGGCTCTGCGCTCCACATGGAGATGTAATACTCACCATTGTAGCAAACAATATCTTTTCCCCGGAGCCTTATATCCACATATCGCACATAGGCATTATGCGGATCTGTTCTATTCAATGTTCCGGTTGCATCAACCGTGCCATCAGTCATAACCTCTTGGTAAACATAGACCCATTCCGGCACATCAGGATTTATAAAGTAGAGACAGCCCTTAAGTCCTCCAATGTCGGCTTCTCCGGCATGCACAAATCCATCCGGTAATTCGTCTGACACTGCCAGATACGACGAGATCAAATATTTTTTTCCATTCACGACAAGCGAAGATGGGCCGTCGCTGGAGGCAATCGTATCATTGGGCGAATCTGCTGGCTGGCGAAATACAGTTGGAATAGCAAAGACCACCATCAAACAAAGGCAGGCGGCAAGAGCTACCCATTTTTTCTTCGCAAGCCGCTTCTTTTTCCCGCGCAGACCTTCCACACCCCGGATCATGTCATCATCAATCCTGCCGAGAGAATCGATCACTCTGTCTTTGCTCATAAATCAAAGCCCTCCTTTACAAGATACGCTTTCAAACTCTGACGGGTACGGTACAACATGCTCTTTGCCTTAGCCTCACTCATACCACAGTACGCCGCCACATCTTTCAGCGGATCAAAGAAATAATATCTTCCGATAAATGTGTTTCGGGCATCATCGGAAAGTGTGCGCAGAAAACTGTTGACGGCCTCATCCAGCAGCTTGGAATCCAGAGCCTGCTCCGGTGTGATACCGTCTGAGAAGCTGTCGCCCAGTTCCTCCAGAGAAATGGCATACTCCGAAGCATAGCGCTTGACGCTGTTCCTCTTCCGGTACACATCGATAGATAACTGCCGTGCTATTTTGCCAAGATAAGTAGAGAGAACGCTGGGCCGGTGTGTCGGCATCGAGTTCCATGCTTTCAGATATGTATCATTGACACATTCCTCACTGTCCTCGAAGTCTGAGAGAATGTTGTACGCAATCTTGGACAGATACGCACCATACTTCTGCTGTGTCTGACGAATTGCATCTTCCTTTCTGTCCCAGTATAGTGCAACAATCTGTTCGTCCTGCATAGGCGCATCTCCTTTCCAATTCGTTGTTGTGTAGGTGCCTTCACTATATATCCCGTGAAATAGGCTGTTTGGTTTTATGAATGACAAAAATATTATAACGCAATTATAAACAAAAGTTCCAATTAAAAAGCGTAACTCCCTATGGGAAGCTACGCCTAAGAACTCTAGTCATAACTTATTCACTTTCTAGTATTGTCAACATTCCCTCCTGGCACCTGATACAGATCCTCCAAAGTGACCAGCATGATCTTATTTTCCTGCGCGAACCGACGTACTTCTTCCGTAAAAATTGTTTTTGAGCACAACACATACGACTTATTTTGATAGGCTGTGATAAGCAAGCCTCTTTCCAGCAGTTTTTTTGCTGTGTCCAAATGGATACCCTGATTCTGATATTTACATTCTCCCAGCAGTACATACTTGGCTAACGGATTTACGCCGACGATATCGATTTCTTCCTCTCTCTTCAGTTTTGGATTAGTTCCCCACCAGCATCCGATTTTTGTAATCGTGAAACCGATAGCTCCTTTTACGCTCATCTGTTGCAGGTAGTATCTGCACATTTCTTCAAAAATACTTCCCATATAATCTGGTATCTGTGGTAAAACAGTCTCTTCGAAATATGTGTCGCCATACTGCATAAGGATCAGATCAATACCATTGGGCACAAACCGATACCAGAAACGAAACATATTATCACAGATTACATACGAAGTCTTTTTCCTATTAGTTTCATCTGTAATAGCAGTGCGTTTTTCTACGATTCCAATTGTAATTAGTGATTTCAAACAATAGGATACCGTCGCTGTATCCGAATGGATTTTTGTTGCAATCTCGTTGATCTTTGCCGCCCCG
>JALEJB010000143.1 GCA_022768825.1 Lachnospiraceae bacterium | reverse complement strand
AGGACGACTCCGTTGTACTTTCGTTTGCCAAGCTTTTCTATATGTCTAGGACGTGTGCGACTAACACCCGTGTTTTGCTTCATTGCGCTCGGGTGTCTCGCTGTCCTTCGGCTCGGGCTCAATGTGTCCTTCGCACACATAGCCTTTCGCCTTACTTTATTGTATGCGAATGTCGTTCTCTTCGCTCGCACTTCCGAGCGCAAATGTCGCCAAACACAAGTGTCATCTGCACTCTGATCTGCGATATGCCAAAAAGATTTTTATACCGTAGCGGTAGTTACGACTAAACATATTAATGAACGATACCCGTTGAGAATGAAACAGAGTACCCATCATTGCATTCAAGTACGCCAAGGCGTACTTGCTGCGAGATGCGCGTCATGCTTTGCATGACATTCTTCTTCTGCGCACCTCTGCAATCCGCCGGAGGCTTTATCTTGGAAGGAGATTGGACTCCCACCAAGATGAATTTGTTTTACTCGCCACCTATAGAGGTGGGAGCCTTATCTCCTTTCAAGATAAAAGCCTTGCATCCGAAAATGCAAGGCTCTATTTCTTTTGTAAACAACTTTCTTTCACCAAATGGCTAAGATGGATTATGGCAGTTGCCGCCTATCTCAAGCCTCCACAGTCACCGCATTCCATCACGGATTCTGTTTCACAGGAAATGAATGCATTTTTACGAGTATGCTTCTCAAAAAGGTTTCCCTTTGACTATTATATTACTCTTGTATTTATTAGTTGTCAATAATCTTTAAATTTTACAATATAGAAAATATGCCAAATTATCATCACAAATTTTATTTAAAATATGCAACGCCACTCTCAAAGATCTTCAGATCCTGCTCTCCGTAAATATTGATCGCCACACCATCGCCGCGACGCTCTACGTGAGCCATCTTTCCGAGTACACGTCCGTCCGGACTGGTAATACCTTCGATGGACATATAAGAACCATTGACATTCCATTCCTCATCCATCGTCGGATTGCCCGCCTCGTTGACATACTGGGTCACAACCTGTCCGTTTTCAAACAGCTTATCCAGCCACTCTTTCGGAGCCACAAAACGTCCTTCTCCGTGAGACGCAGGTGTAGTATAGACTCCGCCCAGTGTCGCCTGTGCCATCCATGGTGATTTGTTGGATACAACCTTGGTGTAGACCATCTTACTGATATGACGTCCGATGGTGTTGTAGGTCAGCGTCGGAGAATCGGTCTTCTGCTCTGTGATCTTGCCATATGGAACCAGTCCCAGCTTGATGAGAGCCTGGAATCCGTTACAGATACCAAGTGCCAGACCATCGCGCTCATTCAAAAGCTTCATGACCTCTTCACTGATCTTTTCATTGCGGAACGCATTCGCAAAGAATTTGGCACTTCCTTCCGGTTCATCACCGGCAGAAAATCCACCCGGGAACATGATGATCTGTGCCTGAGCGATCGCCTTTGCAAATTCGTCTACCGAATCACGGATCGCAGCTGCATCCAGATTGCGGAATACCTTTGTCACAACATTGGCTCCGGCACGCTCAAATGCCTTTGCGCTGTCATACTCACAGTTGGTTCCCGGAAATACCGGAATAAATACGGTCGGCTTTGCGACTTTATTTTTGCAGACATAGATTTCTTTTGCTTCATAGATGCCGGTCTTGACATCCTCTTTTCCATCTACAGCGATAGTCGGGAATACTTTTTCCAGCGTGCCAGTCCATGCTGCGATGGCGTCGTCCATAGAAAGTGTCATCTCATCATATACAAAGGTCTTGGTGTCATTGACGCGACCAATGATCGCATAATCTGCACCCAGTCCTGCTTCTTCCATCACAGCCTTGATCGTATCCATCCGGTCTGTCGGCACCTCAGCAATCAGACTGCCGAATGCCGGTGCAAACAATTCTGTTGCATCCACACTGCTGTCGATGGTCACACCGAGCTTGTTACCAAATCCCATCTTGCTGACTGCTGCTGCTACACCTTTTCCATCCAAAGCATACGCTGAGATGATGGCTTTCTTTCCGATCAGCTCATGAACTGCTGCGTACAGTTTCATCGCCTGCGCATAATCCGGCAAGTCATAGGCATCTTTTGCCATATGAAATACGACCAGTTTATTTCCGGCAGCCTTTAATTCCGGCGTAATGATATCCTGCTCTTTTGCCACATCCACTGCAAAGGACACCAGTGTCGGAGGTACATCGCTCTCGTTGAAGGTTCCGGACATGGAATCCTTTCCTCCGATAGACGGCAGCCCGAATGCGATCTGTGCCTGATAAGCACCAAGCAAAGCAGCAAAAGGCTGGCTCCAACGGCTTGGATCTTCGCTCATGCGACGGAAATATTCCTGAAAAGTAAAGCGAACCTTGCTATAATCTCCGCCTGCTGCCACGATACGGGAAAGTGACTCTACCACTGCATATGCTGCTCCGTGGTATGGACTCCAGCTGGACAGATATGGATCAAATCCGTAACTCATCATCGTCACGGTATCACATTTTCCTTCTAATACCGGAAGCTTTGCAACCATAGACTGTGTCTCGGTCAACTGATAGCGTCCGCCATACGGCATAAATACGCTTCCTGCTCCGATCGATCCGTCAAAACGCTCCACAAGACCTTTCTGTGAGCAGACATTTAAGTCTTTTAACATCTCTACCCATGCGCTGCGCACATCTTTTTTCTCTAAGTTGTCTGCTACGCCAGGGATCTCCATCTTGCCGAAGAAATTGTCTTCCTGCTTTGGAATCTCTACGGATACCTTGGTCTCCTGATGTGCTCCGTTGGTATCGAGGAATGCACGTGAAATATTTACGATTTCTTTTCCTCTCCACTCTAATACCAGACGCGGCTCCTCAGTTACAACAGCCACCTCAACTGCCTCCAGGTTTTCTTCTGCCGCATATGCCAGGAACTGTTTCACGTCCTCCGGTGCAATGACGCATGCCATACGCTCCTGTGACTCGGAAATTGCCAGCTCTGTTCCATCCAGACCTGCATATTTCTTGGGAACTAAATCTAACTGTACACGAAGTCCTGCTGCCAGTTCCCCGATTGCTACGGATACACCACCGGCACCGAAGTCGTTACACTTTTTGATGATGTGTGATACTTCCGGGCGGCGGAACATTCTCTGTAATTTACGCTCGGTCGGCGCATTACCTTTCTGTACCTCGGCACCGCATACTGCGGTTGACTCGGTATTATGGGCTTTGGATGATCCGGTGGCTCCACCGATTCCGTCGCGTCCGGTACGTCCACCGAGTAATACAATAACATCTCCCGGATCGGAAGTCAGACGCTGCACCGCTTTTCTCGGTGCTGCTCCCATAACGGCTCCAATCTCCATACGTTTTGCCACATATCCCGGATGATAGATTTCTTTGACATAGCCGGTCGCAAGTCCGATCTGGTTTCCGTATGAGCTGTATCCCTGCGCTGCTCCGCGAACCAGCTTCTTTTGCGGCAGCTTGCCCGGAATCGTATCCTTGACGGAAACAGTCGGATCTGCCGCGCCGGTGACACGCATCGCCTGATAGACATAAGTACGTCCTGACAGCGGATCACGGATCGCTCCACCAAGACAAGTCGCAGCACCACCGAATGGCTCGATCTCGGTCGGATGGTTGTGAGTCTCGTTCTTGAAGTTCACCAGCCACTCTTCAGTCTGTCCATCAATCTCTACCGGAACTACGATCGAACATGCGTTGATCTCATCCGATTCCTCCTGATCATCCAGCTTTCCTTCTTTTTTCAGACGCTTCATTGCCATCAGTGCCAGATCCATCAGGCAGACAAATTTGTCGCTTCTTCCTGCATAGAGATTCTTGTGGGTCTCTAAATAATCGTTAAAGGTTGCCTGCATCGGCTCCTTATAATAACCTTCCTGAAACTGTACATCTGTCAGCTCTGTTGAAAAAGTCGTATGACGGCAGTGATCGGACCAATAGGTATCCAGTACACGGATCTCGGTTACGGACGGATCACGTTTCTCCTCACCCTTGAAGTAGTTCTGGATGTGAAGAAAATCCTTGAACGTCATGGCGAGGTTCAAAGAGTCATACAGTTCTTTTAACTCGTTTTCCGGCATGTCCTGAAAGCCTTCAAAAATCTTTACATCTTCCGGCTCGTCAAATTCCTGTACCAGAGTCTGTGGCTTGTCCATTCCCGTCTCTCTGGAATCAACCGGGTTGATACAATGTTTTTTGATCGCTTCGAACTGTTCCTCGTCGATCTCTCCCTCAATGACGTAAGTAGTCGCGGAACGGATGATCGGCTCCTCTTCCTCATTGAGCAGTCGTACACACTGGACTGCCGAATCGGCTCTCTGATCGAACTGTCCCGGCAGATATTCTACGCTGAATACTCTGGCTGCGCCCGCGTCAAAGCTTTCCTCATACAGATCATCTACCGGCGGCTCTGAGAATACGGTTACCTTTGCCTTCTCATAAGTCTCCTGTGAGATATTCTCAATATCATAACGAATCAATACACGCACATTTGTCACGGTCTTGATTCCAAGATAGCTTTTGATCTCTGATTTTAATTCCTTTGCCGCAACAGCAAAAGATGGTTTCTTTTCTGCATAAACTCTACGCACCTGACTCATATGTTTTTCCTCCGTTTTCGTCTTTTTCGCGTTACATAATTTACACCTTGTGTTCTATTATACTCTGTATTCTGTAATAAGTAAATTCAATATATCTTATTCTATTTATAAGTTTTGCTTATTGACGGAGTTGTAATTGCATTTTATACTTATATATTATTTATATGATTACGCTGCGGCCATGTATCCATAGGACGACTCCGTTGTACTTTCGTTTGCCAAGCTTTTCTATATGTCTAGGACGTGTGCAACTAACACCCGTGTTTTGCTTCATTGCGCTCGGGTGTCTCGCTGTCCTTCGGCTCGGGATCGATGTGTCCTTCGCACACATAGCCTTTCGCCTTACTTTATTGTATGCGAAAGTCGTTCTCTTCGCTCGCACTTCCGAGAGCAAATGTCGCCAAACACAAGTGTCATCTGCACTCTGATCTATGCTATAGCAAAAATATATTCATACAGTTGAACGATAACTTTTGTGCGAGTTGTCGTTCATCTGTATGACCATTTGATCATAAAACAGAGTACCCATCATTGCCTGTATTTTGTGACTTTTGCACTCGTAGGTACGAGCGATGCATCAGCCTGTCGCACACGATCAATGAAGGCGAAAGGCTATGTGAACGAAGGTCACATCGAGCCCGAGCCGAAGGACAGCGAGGTACCAGAGTGCAATGAAACAAAATACAGGCATGAAGGGTACTCGTCCGATTATGATCCATATACATTACAAAACAGGAGGTCTCCATGGACATCAATTTCGAGTTATATAAAGTATTTTATTATGTGGCAAACAGCCTGAGCTTTTCCGAGGCCAGCAAACACCTGTATATCTCCCAGTCTGCCGTCAGCCAGTCCATCAAGACATTGGAGAAAAAATTGGATCAGCAGCTATTTGTCAGAAGCACCAAAAAAGTGACGCTGACACCGGCAGGTGAAATCTTACTCAAGCATATCGCACCGGCAGTAAACTTAATCCAGCGCGGCGAAAATCAGATCTCCGATTCTCAGAGCTTTGGACAGCTGCATATCTGCGCCAGCGATACGATCTGCCGCTATTTTCTGGTGCCGTATCTCAAACAGTTTCATATACAGTTTCCGGGTGTACCGATCAAGGTAACAAACGCAACCTCGCTTCATGCTGCGGATTTATTGGAAGAAGGACTGGTTGATATTGCAGTATCCAACTATCCGAACTCAAAACTCAATCAATCTTATATCACGAAATACGTAAAATATTTCCGGGATGTTTTTATTGCGAACGTAAATTATTTCGATTTTACCACACAGGAACTATCTCTGCGGGATTTACAGACATATCCGCTGCTCATGCTGAGCAGAAACAGCACGACAAGCGAATATTTAAAAAAGATATTTATTCAGAACCAGCTGGAATTAATTCCGGACATCGAATTAAATTCCAACGATCTGTTGATCGACTTAGCCAATATCGGACTGGGTATTGCATGCATTCCGGATTATTGTCTGACCAATCATCCTCAGGAAATCTATACCCTGAGGATCAAGGAAGAGATCCCCATGCGTACGATTGCAGTGGCTGTCAATCCCGGCCTTCCTCTATCCGCATCCGCACAGGCATTTCTAGAATTGCTTCCGGAAGCAGACTAGGTCATTCGTCATCGGATATGTGACATTCATAACCTACGAACAGATCATTTCCAAGAAAATCCCAACCTGTAATTACTCCGATTGAGCTTAAAATCGCAAATGCGATGCGCTCAAAAGTCGTAATTACAGGTTGGGATTTCCCTCGTAAGTCAATTATGTTTCTTCGAATTCCAGAAATCTCTGACACGCTTCTCCACCGAATCAATGGTCACCTTCTCAAAATCCTCCCACTCTCTGGGAAAGATCTGCCGGTTCTCCCACTGCAGAAAACGTTCATCCAGCAGCGCGATCACCCCTACATCCGCCAGTGTGCGGATCACGCGCCCCGCTGCCTGCTGTACCTTATTCATTCCCGGAAAACGATATACATAATCAAATCCATTGCCGGATCTATCGTCAAAGAAATTTCGAAGCAGCTCCCCCTCTTCATTGATCTGGGGCAGTCCCGTTCCGACGATCATCGTTCCGATCAACTGATCCTCCCGTAAATCCAAACCCTCACTAAAGATTCCGCCAAGCACACAAAAAGCAACCAGCGAGCGTGTGCGCTTTTCCTCAAAATGCGCCAAAAATTCCTCTCGCTGTGCTTCCTTCATACCGGATGTCTGAATCAGAATATCAAACCGTTCTCCCGTCAGATATTCAAACTGTGCTTCTACCTCATCCAGCATCTGATAAGACGGAAAGAAAGCAATGTAATTGCCGGTTTTCCCGGCCGCAATTCTCTCGATATAAGTTGCGATCCGCTCGTATTCCCGGGGTGTTCGCCTGGTGTATTTACTGCTGACATCCGTCGCCACCACGAGCAGCCTCTGCTCCTTTTGAAACACCGAATGGGCATACACCGCATAATTTTCCGGATCTGTACTAAGCAGCTTTTTATAATAATTGATTGGCAGCAACGTTGCAGAAAAGAACACTGTCGTGCGGCTTTGATCGATCCGCGCCTGCAGGTTTCTAGATGGATCCGCACAAAACAGACGTACCGAAAATTCCCCCTTCTCATTCATCTGCGAATAAATGATATAATTCTCATCCACAAACTCGTAGATGTTGATAAAGTTTCGCATGGTAAAATACAACTCCATGATCTGATCACGCTCCGGAAACGGAATCGGTTTTTGCAAAAATCGTTCCATCTCAGACAGAAACTGCATGATGGCAAAAACCAGATCGTTGATGGATGTGTGGACCATCACATGTTCGGATTTTCGTTTTAAATGCAAGAGCTGCTTGTTCACCCGTTCCAGTGCCAGCTCCACCCGGTGACTGTACTGCTTTAAGACGCGCTTCGCAAACAGGACATCCTCCTTCACGATCGTCTCAGAATACATCTGTCTGCCCCGTTCTACGAGATTGTGCGCCTCATCCACCAAAAAGAAATATGCGCTTTTGTTTCCCTCAGCAAAAAAACGTTTCAGATAAACCGTAGGATCAAACACATAGTTATAATCGCCGATGATCACATCACTCCAGCTTGAGGTATCCAGACACAATTCAAAGGGACAGACCATAAACCGATCCGCCTGCTCCAAAAATACCTCTCTCGTAAACAGATCATGATGCATCAACAGATCGTACACCGCATCGTTGACCCTGTCAAAATGCCCCTTTGCGTAGGGACAGGCATCCGGATTGCATTCCGGCACTTCACATTTACAAAGTTTTTCTTTTGCGGTGATCTGTACCACCTTTCCACGATAGCCTTTTGTCGCCAAAAGCTGCAGCGTATCAACCGCTACCGTTGCCGTCAATGTCTTTGCCGTTAGATAAAAAATGTGCTCACCCAGCCCTTCACCGACTGCCTTGATGGTCGGATACAGCACCGATAATGTCTTTCCGGTTCCGGTAGGTGCCTGAATAAAGAGATTTTTTTTGCGCAGGATCGTGCGATAGACATCGCTGACCAGCTCTCTTTGTCCCTCCCGATAAGGATAAGGAAAATCCAGCTGTTTGACAGACTCGCGGCTCAAAATTCCCCAGTCATATTCAAAGTCCGCCCATTTCTGATATTCGCTCATCAGTCCCAAAAACCATTCGGTCAGTTCGTCCATCGTATAACAGTCGTAAAATCGTTTGACCAGCTCGGTATCCAGATCGCAATACGTCATCTGAACTCCCACCTCGGGGACGTTCATACGTAAGCCGTAAATATACGCATAACATTTTGCCTGTGCAAGATGAACCGGATAAGGCTCTTCCAGTAAAAATACATCCTGATAAATCCCCTTGATCTCATCAATACAGGGTTTGCCGTCTTTCATAAAAATGCCGTCTGCGCGGCCTTCAACAACGATCAGAAAACGCCCGGTGGGAATCTCCAGCTTTAACGGAACCTCTGCCTCATACCCCGAACCCATAGACTTTTGAAGTTTTTTATGAATTCTGGTTCCCTCCTGCATTGCGCGAAGCTGCATCCCCTGACCGACCCGGTTGTCAATATCCCCACAGCGCAACAAAAACTCCACCAGATTTCGCACCGAAATGCGAATCTGCTGGAGTATTGTCGGCAATTCAATATTTGTTGACATTGTCTCAAAATCTTCTTGTCTGCTCATCTTCAATCTTAAGGAATTTATAGACTAGGAAGAACATACGCGATTCTTTCCTGTATTTTTTGCTTCATATAAGGCTTTATCCGCCTGCTCAAAAAACTGGCTGGCAGTATCCCACACTTTATTGTATTCGGCCACACCGAGGCTGACCGTAAACTGATGCTCCACACCGTCAGAATCTGCCACCTTTACCTGCGAAAATTTCTTACGGATCGTATTGGCACGGTTCAGCGCATCCTTCTTCTGGCAATCGCCAAGGATGAGGACAAATTCCTCACCACCGTAACGGGCTGCAAAATCTTTTTTGCCGCAATAGTTTTTGAAAATATTGGCAAGCTCTAACAGTACGATGTCTCCATATGCATGACCGTATGTATCATTTACTCTCTTAAAATTATCAATATCTGCGATCAACAGGCTGAAGGTCTGCTCCTCGCGTTCTTTTTGCGGAAGCTGACTAAAGGTGTCCATACGTTTTTCCAGTTCCTCATAAAAGAACTCATGATTATATAATCCGGTAGCCGAATCCAGCTTCGTGGCATTGCCCAACACCAGCGTCTGGGAGTGGACATAGACACCGCCATACACGATCAAAAAACCAAGTGCAAGCATCGTCACGATATTCATAAATTCGGATGCCTCTAATCCCGGATAGCCAAGCTCATACAGGATCACGTGGCGAATTACAAAAAAGAAACCGCAGATGCCTAATTCAATACAGATTTCCTTTTTGGTCCCCCATACCGGAAAGATGACGATGATCGCCATGATCAGAATGTCAAGACACGGATGCCCGGAAGGATGTGCCAAAAGCAGTGCCAGATACAGATTCAGGATCACATATCGCTGCATCGAATTCAACTTGATATCATGCCGGATCACAATCTCATAATAGATCCAGCGATAAAGGCTCGATATGATAATTGACAGCAAAAAGGACTGACCAACCATCTGAAGTGTGCAACGCCCCATGAACGCATTGTAGAAAAACCAGCAGCACACCAAAATCAGATCAGTGATCCACAGATTATTCAGACAACTGTCCACCATTGTGCTGATATTATCTTTTGTTGACTGACTGTAATCGTCCAACAATTTCATTTTAATTACTCCATTTCGTGTAAACCCAATACAATTGATGATTGCTAATGAATACCCCTATTTCAAAATTATACCATATATAGTTACAAAATCAACTTTTTCTTCCAAACTCACCCAACTCACCCTATTCTTATTAATCTTATCGGATATTTTTTTCTGACGTTAACACCAAAATCCTATTTTTACTTAATTTTTTTCGTAAACACGGAATCAAATATAAAAATGAAATTTTTTGTGACATCCGCGCATTTTTGTATATAGACATTAAAATTAAAACAAGCTAAACTAAAAGCAGTATCAATGAACTTTTAGCAAACGGGGGATTTTTATATGGCAAAATATATCATGGCACTGGATGCCGGAACCACCAGCAACCGCTGTATTCTCTTCAACGAAAAAGGCGAGATGTGCTCGGTGGCACAAAAGGAATTTACGCAGTACTTCCCACAACCCGGCTGGGTCGAGCATGACGCAGAGGAAATCTGGTCGACGCAGCTGGCAGTCGCAAAGGAAGCAATGGCAAACGCAGCGGCAACTGCCGCTGACATCGTAGCGATCGGCATCACCAACCAGCGTGAGACGACCATCGTCTGGGACAAACACACGGGAAAACCGATCTGCAATGCCATCGTCTGGCAATGCCGCCGCACCTCTGAATACTGTGATACATTAAAAGCAAAGGGGCTAACCGAAACATACCGGAAAAAGACCGGATTGATCATCGACGCCTACTTCTCTGCCACCAAGCTCAAATGGATCCTTGACCATGTGGAAGGCGCAAGAGAGCGCGCGAAACGGGGCGAACTGTTATTCGGCACTGTAGAGACCTGGCTCATCTGGAAGCTCACGCAGGGCAATGTCCATGTCACGGATTATTCCAACGCATCCCGAACGATGATGTTCAATATCCATTCTCTGGAATGGGATGAGGATATTTTGCGAGAGCTGGACATTCCGCGCTGTATGCTTCCGACACCAATGCCCAGCAGCCACATCTACGGCGATGCGCATCCGAGCTGTTTCGGTGCGCCGATCCCAATTGCCGGTGCGGCAGGTGATCAGCAGGCCGCACTGTTTGGACAGACCTGCTTTTCTGCCGGCGAGGCAAAAAATACATACGGAACCGGCTGCTTTTTACTGATGAACACCGGCGAAAAACCGGTGTTATCCAAAAACGGACTGCTCACCACTATCGCCTGGGGACTGGACGGAAAGGTGACTTATGCACTGGAAGGATCTGTGTTTGTAGCCGGGGCCGCAATCCAGTGGTTGCGGGATGAAATGCGCCTGATCGACGCTACCCCGGACTGTGAATATATGGCAAGAAAGGTAGCCGATACCAACGGCTGCTACGTCGTACCTGCTTTTACCGGACTCGGCGCGCCATACTGGGATCAGTATGCCAGAGGCACCATCGTAGGACTCACCCGCGGGGTGAATAAATATCACATCATCCGCGCAACCTTAGAATCACTGGCATATCAGGTAAATGATGTCCTGGAAGCCATGAAAGCAGACTCTGAGATTGAGCTGAGTACCCTCAAGGTCGACGGCGGTGCCAGTGCCAACAACCTGCTGCTTCAGATGCAGGCCGACCTCATTCAGGCACCGGTCAACCGACCGCAGTGCGTCGAGACCACCGCAATGGGGGCTGCTTATCTGGCCGGCCTGGCAGCAGGCTACTGGCCGGACAGAGAATTTTTATCCAGAAACTGGGCCATTGACCGCACCTTCGTGCCGGAGATTTCTGTCGAAGAAGCCCAAACGAAAATAAAAAAATGGAAAAAAGCTGTCGCCTATGCCTTTGACTGGGCCAAGGATGACAATTAGGAGGATTTTATGCGAGACGTTGCAATCATCGGAGCCGGTGTCAGCGGAAGTGCCTGTGCCAGAGAGCTTTCCCGGTATCAATTGGATATCTGTGTCATTGAAAAAGAAGAGGATGTCTGCGCCGGTACTTCCAAGGCCAACAGCGGGATCGTCCATTCGGGAATTGATGCTGCTCCCGGATCACTCATGGCCAAATTAAACGTACAGGGTAATCAGATGATGGAGGAATTGTCCAAAGAACTGGATTTTCCATTCCGCCGCAACGGTTCCCTCATCTTATGCTTTGACGAAGCTGACCGTGACCGTCTCATGGAGCTATACTCCCACGGTGAGAAAAACGGCGTGCCCTGTGAGATCATCGAAAAAGAACAACTAAAGAAAATGGAACCGAACGTGTCAGACGAAGCAGTCTGTGCCATCTACTGTCCCACCGGCGGCATCGTCTGTCCGTTTGGGCTCAATATCGCACTGGCAGAAAATGCAGCTGTCAACGGCGTCGAGTTTCTGTTCAACACACAGGTCCTGACAATCACCAAAATCGACGACGGTTTTCGCCTGACGACCGATCAGGGTGACATTGAGGCAAAAGTCGTCATCAACGCTGCCGGCGTGCACGCCGACACATTCCACAATATGGTGAGCACCCGCAAGATCCACATCATGCCACGCCGCGGCGAATACTGTCTGCTGGACAAATCCGCCGGGACCATCGTCGACCATACGATCTTCCAGTTACCGGGAAAATTCGGAAAAGGTGTTCTGGTGACACCGACGACCCACGGAAATCTGCTGATCGGTCCGACCGCCATCGATCAGGAGGATGGAGATCTGACCGCCACTACCCGGGACGGCTTGGACGAGGTATTGAAAAAATCTCTCAAAAGCGTACCCGACCTTCCGCTGCGATCTGTCATCACCTCGTTTGCCGGCAACCGCGCCCATGAGGACGGTCATGAATTTATCATTGAGGAATCAGCCGATGCACCCGGTTTTGTGGACGTAGCCGGTATCGAATCACCGGGACTGACCAGCGCGCCCGCCATCGGTGTGATGGTGCGCTCCATCGTCGCAGAGATTCTTCATCCGCAGGAAAATCCGGACTTTATCAGTACACGCACCGGTATCCTGAATCCGAAACATCTGAGTGAGAAACAATACGCCAGGCTGATCAAGGAGAAACCCGCCTACGGCAATATCGTCTGTCGCTGCGAGATGGTCACAGAGGGCGAGATCATAGATGCGATCCATCGACCACTGGGAGCGAAATCCCTGGATGGGATCAAGCGCCGTACCCGCGCCGGATTTGGACGTTGTCAGGCAGGCTTTTGCTCGCCAAAGATCATGGACATCCTCTCACGGGAGCTTGGCATCTCACAGATGGACATCACCAAATGCGGCAGCGATTCCAAGCTGATCGTCGATGTAACCAAAAGCAGTGTTAGAGATGAGGGGGAAGAATCATGAATTATGAACTTGTGATCGTCGGCGGTGGTCCTGCCGGACTTGCAGCCGCTGTATCAGCAAAGAAAAACGGATGTGACAGCATCCTGATCTTAGAGCGTGACGGCGAACTTGGCGGAATCCTGAATCAATGCATCCACAACGGATTCGGACTCCACACTTTCAAAGAAGAGCTGACCGGTCCGGAATATGCCAGTCGTTTTATCAAACAAGTAGAAGAGCTTCAGATCGAATATAAATTAAACACCATGGTCATGGACATCACCCGTGACAAAACGATCACCGCCATGAACCGAACTGATGGATTGTTCCACATTCAGGCAAAAGCAATCATTCTCGCCATGGGGTGTCGCGAGCGTCCAAGGGGCGCATTGAATATCCCGGGTACCCGTCCGGCGGGAATCTACTCTGCCGGAACCGCCCAGCGTCTGGTCAACATCGAGGGCTATCTGCCCGGCAAAGAAGTCGTCATCCTCGGTTCCGGTGATATCGGATTGATCATGGCGAGACGTATGACACTGGAAGGTGCCCACGTACAGGTGGTTGCCGAGCTCATGCCCTACTCCGGTGGGTTAAAACGAAATATCGTACAATGTCTGGATGACTATGGGATTCCTCTGAAACTGAGCCACACGGTTGTGGACATTCGGGGCAAGAAACGCCTGACCGGTATCACACTTGCCGAAGTGGACGCAAACGGAAAACCGATTCCGGGAACCGAAGAGGATTACCAGTGTGATACCCTGCTCCTCTCCTGCGGACTCATTCCTGAAAATGAGTTATCGCTTGGCATGGGCATCGAGATGGAGCGTGTCACATCCGGTCCGGTTGTCAATGAAAGCTTAGAGACAAATATTCCCGGCGTCTTTGCCTGCGGCAACGTCTTACATGTCCACGATCTGGTGGATTTTGTGTCACAGGAGGCTGCCACTGCCGGAGCCAATGCCGTCTCCTATATAAAAGGTGGTTTTGCCGCTTTGTCACCGGAGACCCCGATTGAGGCTACGGATGGGATCCGCTACACAGTTCCAAAAAAGATATCCGTATCACGGATGCCGGAAGAATTAACTGTCCGTTTCCGCGTCGGCACAGTCTATCAAAATTGTTACATCAGTGTCTATTTCAATGACACACGCGTACTTCACCGCAAGCGCCCGGTGATGGCTCCCGGTGAAATGGAACAAGTAAAATTGTCACGTCAGGAACTGGCAGATTTTAAGGATTTAAACCGGATCACTTTTAAAATTGAGGAGACGTAACAGATGGAAAGAAATACGCAAACCAGAAATCTGACCTGTATCGGATGCCCGATGGGCTGTTCCGTTACGGTAACTATGGAAAACAATGAGGTCACCGGTGTGACCGGAAACACCTGCAAACGCGGAGATGACTATGCCAGAAAGGAAGTCACTCACCCGACCCGTATTGTCACCAGCTCGGTTCGTGTCAAAGGCGGCAGGATTCCGATGGTGTCTGTGAAGACTGCCAGCGATATTCCAAAAGAAAAGATCATGGAGATCATGCACTGCATCGATGGCGTCTGCGTGCAGGCTCCTGTTCACATCGGGGATGTGGTGCTTGCCGACGCTGCCGGCACCGGGGTGGATATTGTGGCCACCAAGAACGTGGAAAGGTGTCAGACACTGTGAACATGGTGAACATTTAATAATCCCCCAGTATATCATTACTCCGATTGTGCGGGGGCCCGCCAATGCGGGGGACACGAGGTCTAGTAGACCTCGTTCTTGTCCCGACCGAAGCGGAGCGTAGAACGCACAAAAGTCGTAAGATATACTGGGGGATTACTACGTTCACTGTTCATTCCATGTTCATAGTGTCTGACACCTTTCATCATGCAGCGCTGTGAGCAAACTGTGACTTTCACTCACAGTTTGCTCACAGAGGCGTCGCTCATAAACAGAACGCTTGCAAGGACGCACATAAGTCGTAATTCTATCCTTTGGGTCTTTCGTATACAGTGACTAACACCTATTTCTATTTTACTTTAATCTTCATCTTAACAGTTTTCGTCTTGCCGTTTTTCAGGGTCACCACTGCTGTGATGACAACAGATCCACTGTTCTTGGCGGTAATCGTTCCGTTCTTGTTCACTGTCGCAACCGACTTCTGGGCACTGGTGTATGTGATCTTTGCCACATTATCCATATTCAGCTTGCTGCTCAATTTCAGTGCGGTCTTTTTGCCTTCTGAAATAGTTGCCGCGGACTTTTTGACTTTAACTGTATCTAGAATCTGTTTTTCCACAACAGCGGCTTCCTTGCTATCCATCAGCTGATAGGTCATGCCTGCCGGTAACGTCAGCTTCACGTTTCCACTTTCGTTCACCTTATAGGTCTTGGCATTCACAAGGACATACTCACCGGTCTTTTCATCAAGTGCCATTACCTTCAGCTTGTTTCCGGCCTCCAGATCCTGTGCATCCGCTTTTACCGTATATTCCTTTTTACCGGCGGTTACGGTCATGGAAATCTCAACCGACTGCGTACCGGCTGCCTCTGTAATCTGTGAAACCACAGAACCGAACAAAGTAGCTTTCACACCCTGTTTGCTGCTCGCGCCCTTTTTGTCTACTTCTGCTTCCGCACCGGTGATCTTACCGTCTGCCGTCTTTTCAACCGTGACCGTCGCTGAAGCGCTTCCAGCGATCTGATCAATCTCGGATGTCTGTGTGATGCCCGTTACCTTACCGTCGGCATCCTTCTCCGTGGTGGTGGTCACCGCTACTTCCTTGCCCTTCGTGTTCGTCTCTGTCTCTTTCTCAGTCTTTACGGCAGATCCGTCTGCATTCGTCACGGTCTCGGTGGTCTTTACGGAACCGTCCTTGGCAGTCTCAACAACTGTCTCGGTCTTTGTTCCGTCAGTCTTTGTCTCTACCACTGTCTCCGTCTTGGCACCATCGGTCTTTGTCTCTACCACTGTCTCCGTCTTGGTGCCATCGGTCTTTGTCTCTACCGTCGTATCCACCTTGGTGCCGTCGGTTTTCGTCTCAGTACTGGTCTCTACCTTGGTTCCGTCCGGTTTGGTCTCGGTGGACGGAGTTGCGGAAGCTCCGCCGGAAGGTGCTCCCCCACCGGAAGAATCTGTGGTGGTGCCGCCGGAAGGCTGCTGAACCACCGGTTCCCCTGCAAACACATACTGACTGAAGGAATCCGTCTCACATTGAATGTGCTTTTTAGCAGTATCATACGTAAATGTGATCTCTTCTACCGTTCCGTTATCCTTGATGTGGTAAAGAACCGGATTTTTCCATTTTGAGAGATCGATCTTGTCAAAATACAGGTTGACCGCTTGGTCCGGCTCCACCTCTGTTTGACCGGTCACTTCCTGTTCTCCCTCTTCATTCATTGTGTATGTCTTTTGAATCATTGCGATATCCATTGCCATGGCTATCGCACCGGCTGTAGCAGGCAGAATACTCTTAATTGCAGCGGTTGAGATATCTGACACCTTTCTGACAAGTGGATAAGTGTCTTCCTCGAATCCATCCTTTGATACATTGACAAGAAGCGTATTGTCATTAATGACAGCTGAAGTTCCCGCAACCGGATCCTCTTCGCCGCCCTCAAGGGACACCGTCTTTTCTGTCTGCAAAAAACGAGTGCCCTCAAAGATACCGGAGCCCTTCATTTGTACGTCTTTATCAAATTTCAGATTCTCGACCTTTGCTGTAAAAGCTCCGTTTTCTGCAATCTTTCCAGCCATCGCCTTCGGAATGGAGTAGTAGTAGACCTCCTCGGGAGCATATGGACTACCATCATAGCTCCAAGCAGCCCAGTTAACCCATCTGGGTATTGTACTGCCAGCGATTGCCCCACCTGTTGTCTGATTCAGGAAGGTCTCATCCAGATAACGCGCACAGTAAAGGACATCGCCATTGATCGTCGCACTTCCTTTGTAGCTTTCATTCAGACTGAAGCATCCGATAGTTCCATTTACTACGACATTTTGCGTTCCGTGTGTATCATTGAACTGGACCTTTAGATTCTTCTCGTCCCTGTCATATACGTCGATGCCATACGCGTAATCGTCCGGATTCAAGCCCAACTTTTTCATTTCTTCGACATCCGCCGGCTTATTTTTAGCCAGCCATTTTGACTTTGCTTCTCGCATACAGGCGACATCCCAGAAAACATCGCCATTCACGGTGACATTTCCATCCGTCAGCCACACTGCAAACAAATCCTGCCGGTCACTCGCTGTACCAAACGTATGCGCCTTTCCGTCGTTCACTGATGCTATATCATTTTTCGTGAGTAGTTTTTCAGGTTGTTTATCATATACAAGAACACACACATTTCCATCTGTCCGGACGGTACCATCATCCCAATACGAGTACTCATAATATACGTTGCTCGGGATTGGTGCACCGTTCGCATCATATTTTCCGATTATGCGGTAGTCCCCCTCACGCAGGTTCAATATATTATTCGGATACAGCTCCCCCTTTGACCAGATGTAAGCTTTTCCGATATGTGTATGTCCCTGACCACAAATTGGTTCCTGATATTCTGTATTTAATGAAACAAGCCCGTTAGATAGACCATCACACAGTCCTACCATACCATTACCATTGACTGTCCCGTAATTAACGATACGACCAACAGTTCCCGTAACTTCTTGTCCTTCAATGTCTATCTTATACTGCTGCTTGGGATCACCACACGACAACGTCCATGCAGAAAAACCAATCGCACCTGCGGAATCAACATTTGTCGTAATGGTGGCGCCATTTGTAAAAATCGCGCAGCTGCTGTCGACGGAAATCGCAGCCGGACACCAAGCTCCAGTTTGGTTACCACCGGTTACCGTCAGTGCTCCGCCCGTGATCACCGTACTTCCGTTCAGATAAATCGCATTATCTTTAGCAGTCGTCTCCAGTGTATTATTTCCGATCAGATTGATGGTCAATTGATTTGTTTGACTATTTCTTCCGTATTCCGATGTAATGACTGGCCCCTCACTAACAGAAACAGTCATTCTATTTAAAGTCAGTGTATGACTGGTCTTGTCGTAATGAAAATCGTACTCTGAATTACTATCCACTGCCTGATATTTCAAACCCTCCTGAGTTTCGGTGATCTTGAAATATTTGTCATTATCATTTCCGCTTTGAGTTTGACCTTGTTCATCCACATCTTCCCACGAATTCAGATCCCCATTCTCATCAATAGAAAGGCTATAAAACTTCTCTGGTTCCGCTGGTCCCTCTGATTCCGATGTTCCCGCTTCTTCCTCCGGTCCCGCTTCGCCCCCTTCTCCTTCTTCTCCCTCTGCATACACCGTCACCGGCTCCCACGCTCCGACACCGATGCCTGTGATCGCCATCGCCGCCGAGAGCAGGAAACTTAATATTTTCTTTTTCATATTCTGCCTCCAATCTCATAAATCGCAAAACACTGCGTTTCCGTTTACTATTGATTGGATTGTAGCATATTCATGATCTCTTTAGGTATGCCGCCTGCATACAAAACATTTTATTCCTCAGCCTGCTGCACGCACCCTGACGCCTTTTAAAAAGTTTCAACATCATTTCAGGCTTAATGCTCTGTCCTTTTCATCCGATCAATACTTTTTTCCCTTCAAACGCAAATCCATAGCTTCGGATATGCTCTGAAGGAATGCCTCTGGCAGTCAGAGCTTTTGCATACTGCTTTTCCTCAATCTGAGAGAGCGCGGCCTGCACCGTTTCTTTCAGCGTTGCCTCGTCCTCCGGGTCATGTACCTTGAATTCTAAGATGATCGCATCATCCACTTTCGGATCCTTCGGCTCCAGAACGACGTCATATCTGCCAAAGCCGCTCTCCCGATTTGATGTGATCACATATCTGCCCTGCAGATCCACGATCAGTCCCAGTACAAACCCGTGATAAAAGCGCTCCGGTTCCTCTCCGGACGGCCGTTTTCCGGTGTCAAAATAACTGAACACATCCAAAGACACACGATTCATGTAAGCATTCATCGCCTTGACATCTCCAAGCAGTAATGCCTTGATAAAATCATTGTAATCTGCCTCTGCTGTCGAAAACCAATCGTGTATCATATTTCCAAACATCAGCCTGACTTCCAGATTGGTCAGTGCCAGCTCATATTTTGGATTCGTACCCTCCGGAATATCCAGATAGCTTTCAAAGGACACCACTTTCAAATACCCGCTTGCCAACAGCAGACTCCAGACTGCCCTTTCATTTCCATCCAGCTGGCTATACACGATCTGTTCATCGATCGCTGACTGTATGCTCTCTCCCCGGAGCAGTATTTCAAATTTCTCTTTGATTCTACGGTTTCCTTCCCGCAAAAGCTTTCCTACCAGACTGTTGGAGCTGGTATTTGCCCAGTAAGCGGTAAATTTTCCCGTGTCTAAAAAATTCAGGATAGACCATGGATTATAAATATCCGGATGCTCCCCGAAAATAAAGCCGTCATACCACTGTTTCACCTGCTGTTTCTGATCAGAGCGTCCGCACTCATCCAGCGCAGCAAAGACCTCCTCCTCTGTAAAGCCAAAGGAAGTCGAATATTCGTCAGAGGTGGTGGTCACCACTTTCAGGTTATTCAGATCAGAAAACATAGACTCCCTGCTGACCCGCGTGATGCCTGTCATGATAGCGCGCTCCAGCCATGGATTGGTCTTGAATGCAGAATTAAACATACTTCTGGTAAAGGATACCAGCTCATCCCAAAATCCCCCCACATAGGCTTCTTGCATAGGCGTGTCGTACTCATCCAGCAGGATGATAACCTTTTTGCCGTAATAGCGGTACAGATAATCCGACAACTGATACAGTGCGAGCGGCGCATCCTCCTCACTCATATCAGACGCCATGCGTTCAAAATACTGTTTTTCTGCATCAGAAAGCAAGTCACACTTCCGCAAAAATGAATACTTTTCGTACAACTTCATCAAAAGCTGACGTATACGATAACTCGTTGTCCGGTAATCCTTCTCCTTCACATTCGCAAAGGACAGGCTGATCACCGGATAGGTTCCCTGTATTTCCCGATACTTCTCATTCTCCCAGACAGATAATCCCTCAAACAGATCTCCGCGATCCGCATAATCCACGGAGAAAAACTGCTCTGTCATGCTCATGTTCAGTGTCTTTCCAAAACGGCGCGGTCTGGTGATCAGTGTCACATCATCACCGCTCTCCCACCACTCACGGATAAAATCCGTTTTATCTACATAAAAACAGTTCTTTTCAATCAATTTATCAAATTGCTGTATTCCAATCGCTACGTTTCTTGCCATGTGTCACCTCCTGCAAAAAATCCGCTATACCAAGATCTGTTCGTAACCATTCCATACTTCATAGTTACGCTTTTTCTTAGTATAGCGGATTTTAGAGCATATTACAATTTCATTATGCGAAGAATTATTTTACCTTGATCTTCATCTTGACAGTTTTTGTCTTACCGTTTTTCAATGTCACCGTTGCTGTGATGACAACAGATCCACTGTTTTTAGCGGTAATTGTTCCGTTCTTGCTCACTGTCGCAACCGACTTCTGGGCACTGGAGTATTTAATCTTTTCCACATTATCCATATTCAGTTTGCTGCTCAATTTTAGAGCGGTCTTTTTGCCTTCTGCAATGGTTGCTGCGGACTTTTTGACTTTGACTGTGGCAAGGATCTGTTTTTCCACAACAGCGGCTTCTTTGCTGTCCATCAGCTGATAAGTCATGCCTGTCGGTAACGTCATATTGCATTACAAAAGGCATGGTACAAAAACCATGCCTCTAAGATTCATTGCTTCAATTACCGGCAGGCTCTAACAACAGCTCCCGCTTAACTTCGGAAAACCCTGCAAATTTTTCGTTTAATCTACCCATTTAATTTTTCCAAAGTTTCCAATGTAAGTCTTGGCTTTGGATAAGCTGTTATAATAGGTTTCATTCCAGTTTCTGTCTGTCACACGAAGAAAATTCATTCCCGATTTCTTTTTCAAAATGGCCACATTGTTTTTTGCTGTCATCATTTTTTTACGTTTCACCTGTTCGAGA
>JALEJB010000136.1 GCA_022768825.1 Lachnospiraceae bacterium | reverse complement strand
TTCTATTATCTGATTCTTAAGACAAAAAAAATCGCCTCAAGATCGATCATCCTGGGACGAAATTATTCCGCGGTACCACCCGGTTTTCCAATGCATAGCTTTGGACACTCTATCGCACGTAACGTGTGCAACCGTTGCAGACTACTGCGATTTCACCTGCACTGCTCCTGCGTGAAATTTCATCATATGTCCTTTTTGAAAAAAGCTTCCAGCCGATGGCTTTTTCTCTCTGGCAAACAGACATACGCTACTTTGCGCATTCCCAGCATTTATCAATATAACTCATTTATATTAACACAGTATGTCACGACATTCAAGCCGGACAACTCATTTTTTTCGCTTTCTTTTCCATATCTCGATCCATTGATCGACATAGATGTGGTTGATCTCCGCACACATAAGCAGGATATACATGTAAAAATACAGCCAGAACATCAGAAGCACAATGGTCGTCAGACTTCCGTAACCGGAAAATCCATGAAAATAATCTACGTAAATGGATACGCCCTTTGAAAAAAAATACCAGGCAACGGCACACAACAACGCTCCCGGCAGTTGTTCCAGATATACTTTTCTTCTTTGTATTTTTTTCAGATTCCGATTCGGCAGGGCGAAATAAAACACATTGACGATCTCTGTCAATACCACGATTCCCACCAGTCCCCGCAATTGCATCACACGGCTTAAGAGCACATTGAGGGCCGGCCAGTGCTTCACAAGCTCATATTTTAATGTCTGCCCGAATACCAGTACAACCAGCATAAAAATGATGGAAAAGATCAAAAGTACGGTATATACCGCAGACCAGAAACGCATCTGAAACCAATTTCTCGTTTCTGGCAGATCATACATCGTATTGAGTCCGTTGGTCAGATACTGGATTCCTTTTGCGGCCGAATAGATGGCAACAATTGCCGATACCGACAGAAGTCCCGCAGAACTCATATATACCTCCCGCATGATCGCCACAAAAAAATCCGTCAGATAATCCGGCATCACCAGGATGATATTTTGTTCCAGAAACTCCAGTGTAACCGGAGTATATTTCAACAGTGTTGCAAAAAACAGTAAAAACGGAATCAAAGACAATAATACAAAATAAGCCGCCTGTGCTGCAAATGCAGAAATATGATCCCGGTTACATCGATTAATAAATTGGTATAACTCTTTTGCCATGTATTGCTCCTACAATGCTATTCGTAAAGTTCGCTGATCTCAACATCTTTATAATAAGTTTTTACGATCGTCTCCATATCCATCCCCTGCTTTGCCATCGCATTCGCACCATACTGACTCATGCCAATGCCGTGACCAAGTCCTCCGCCAAGCAACACCGTTCCCTCTTTGGTACGGGATATCATGGCATATACAGAAGGTGCCATGCCGGTCAACGGCAATTGTTCCTCCTGTTCATTGGAAAGCGACGTGATGAAGATTCCAAGAATCTTGCGAATGGAATTCTCATTTGTTACCGTAACTTTCCCATGTTCAAACGTCAACAGTAACTTCATCACAGCACCGGATTTTGCGCGCTTTTTTACTTTGACGCTTTTTAACTTTCCATACTCATACAGATAGTAGGTCTTCTCCCCTGTCTTTTCCGGAACAAGACTGACACGCTCATCCCCAATACGGATCATCGACTCAATGGCAGCAAACAATTGCTGTTCTTTCTCCTCCAGATCAAGGTTTGCCTGCCAGCGATAATAAGGACTGTCAAAATCATAATCACTTTTTTTCTTTTGTTTCAAAAATTCCTCAAAAGCAGCTTCCGATGACAGATCCTTCGCCTTCTGACTCTTTGCGTTTCCTCTGATGGATGACAGATATGGCAAAATATCCTGGTTCCAGATCGCATTGTTGGAAGTCTGACCAAAGCTGGTTGAAAAGAAAAATGCATTGATCGGCAGATTTTCTTTTGTAAGTATCATTCCTTTTGTCTCATTCACTGCCTGTTCAATTTTATCATCCATGGCAATCTGGTTATACACCTGATAACGCACACTATCATCTACATCTGCATGATATTCTTCAATTTCATCTCCCAGCAGCCGGGTCACAATATACGTACGCGCGCATACTGCCTGTGCCCGCAATGCCTGCGGTTCAAAGTACGTCGGCATCTCGCTTTGAACGACTCCGCACAGATACTGTTCGATCGGAACAACATTCACAAGCGCATAGCCGTCCTCATACCGCGTGATCTCAAAGGATCCCTGATAGGCAAGCGACGTCTGGCTGCCCTTGGAATCCATCAGATACAGTTTGCCTGAATCACAGGAAACCACTGCCGACTCTCCGACTTCCAGCTTTAATTGCTTTGCATGGATCTTTGTATTCTTTTTTTTGTTTTTCGTCTGAGCTTTCCATGTAATCTGAAATTTACTATCAGCCGAAAAATAAATGTTTTTCGCAACATTTTTCCCATTTTGCAAGATCAGTACCCGCACCGGCGTATCACCGGTAATATCAGGTAATTTCGCTCCCGCTGCATCTGTGCTTGCTGTCTGTGTCAATAAATCGAAATCACTGCCCGACTGTTCAAACAGATTCTCGATCTGATCCCGGATCAGAAAAAAATCATCCTGCAAGACATAAGTCGTGTCCGCAGCATTCCAGTCAAACTGAATGACACTAAGAAGATGCAGGCGTTCCAGAAAATCCCGGTACTCCGAATAAGTCAGATATGTATTTTTCGTCTGCAGACAGTCTTCTACTGCCTGACCCTGACCAAGAAAATCGTATGCCAGCTTCGCGTCCTCTCTTGAAATGCTATTTTTTTCACTGATTCCCCGGACAGTCTGGCTGTTACTGACAAAATACACGCCAAAGATCACCATCACGCAGCAAAACAACAGGACACCACAAAGTATGTAATTATTTTCCCTTAATCTTCTCATAATTTTCCCTTCCAAAAGACGTTTGTTTCCAAATACGAAGAAAAAAGCTGTAGTAATTCCACAGCTTCCGTAGTAAATAAATATTTCTCTTTTGTACTTTGAATGTCCTTGGTATCTTTATCGTCTTTTGTACAGATCTTTTGTAGCTTTGGTTTTTATCATCAGTATCTGTCATTTGTAAATAAAAAACTTCTCTTTTGTGCCTCAAAAAATATCTTTCGAAAAAACCAAAATGCCGGTTCTTGTATTTTGACTCCTAGCCACAGCTAGGTGGGTAACCGCAGTCTTGCTTCTGCCTTCCTCCGATCCGTAGATAAGGCCTGACATCCACAAGTTCATATAGGAATCCCGTTTAAAGTAAATGTAGGTTCAAAATATCAAGAGTTGTCGCACATTTCAGTAATTGAAGTTCTGAAATATATTCTTTACAAAAATTATAACTTAATGCGCCCGGATATGCAATGGTATTTTTTTTCTAAAAATCCAATCAAATGTTAATTTTTGATGAAATGGCTTGTTTCTGAGATTTCTCTTATGTTAAAATATATCGGTATTATTTTTAAGAAGTTTAGAAAAGGAGGCGGATTTACATGGAACCTAATTTTGCAGAAATCACCCCCGAACTGCAGAAGTTTGCAAGACAAAGCATTCAATCTTACAATATTGATCCTGAACTTTACACAAGATATGATGTCAAACGCGGTCTTCGTGACCTGAACGGAAAAGGCGTACTGGTTGGATTAACTGAAATCTCAGAGGTTAATGCAACAAAAATCGTGGACGGAAAAAGTGTGCCGGCGGATGGCAATTTATATTATCGAGGCTATAATGTAAAAGATCTGGTAAAAGGCATTGAACCGGAAAGTCATTTTGGATATGAGGAATGTAGTTACCTGTTATTATTTGGAAAGCTCCCTACCAGAGACGAGTTAAAAGAGTTTTGTGCACAGCTTTCCGATTATCGTACACTTCCAACCAGCTTTGTACGTGATATCATCATGAAGGCTCCAAGTCCGGATATGATGAACGCACTGGCACGAAGCGTACTCACCCTATACGCATATGATGAAAAAGCCAATGACATCACACCGGCAAATGTCCTTCGCCAGTGTCTGCAGCTGATCAGCTTATTTCCTCTGCTCAGTGTCTACGGTTATATCGCGTACCGCCACTATCATGACGGCGAAAGTCTCTACATCCATAAACCGTTACCGGAGCTTTCAACGGCAGAAACCATTTTATATACCCTTCGTCCTGACGGTAAATACAGTGCATTGGAAGCAAAGCTTTTGGACATCGCTTTGATCCTGCATATGGAACATGGCGGTGGTAACAACTCCACTTTCACCACGCATCTGGTATCATCATCGGGAACCGATACTTATTCTGTCATCGCAGCCAGTCTCGGTTCGCTCAAAGGACCAAAGCATGGTGGTGCCAACATCAAGGTGGTACAGATGTTTGAAGCGATGAAATCCGAGATCAAAGACTGGACAGACGAGGAAGAAGTCGGTAATTATCTGCGTGCCCTGCTTCATAAAGAAGCATTCGACAAAGCCGGTCTGATCTATGGTATGGGTCATGCGGTATACTCTTTGTCCGATCCGCGTGCCACGATCTTCCGTTCATTTGTGGAAAAGCTTTCCATTGAAAAGGGCTATGAAAAAGAATTTGCACTCTACTCTCTCGTGGAACGGCTGGCTCCTCAGATCATCTCAGCGGAACGCAAGATTTACAAAGGTGTGAGTCCAAACGTGGATTTTTACAGCGGATTTGTATATTCCATGCTGGATCTTCCGTTGGAATTGTACACGCCGATCTTCGCGATCGCGCGTATCGCCGGCTGGAGTGCGCACCGCATGGAAGAGATCTGCTGCGGCGGCAAGATCATGCGACCTGCTTACATGAGTATCGCGTCGCATCAGGAATATATCCCGATGGATCAAAGATCATAAATGGGGAACAAAAAAAGTGTGCAATGCACACTTTTTTTGTTCTAAAAATATTTATTTTTCAACACTCTGAGCAATCTCACAAACCAGATACAAAGTCCCAAAAATACTAAGATGGAAGCCAGACTGATCATATAATGGATCTGAATGTATTCGGAGGCAATATTAAAGATCCCATATGCGATCGCAATCACCCCGAAAATGATCAGCGGTTTGTAAATCTCCGCACAAAATCCGGCTACATCTCTCGCCCCTACCAGTTCCCCCGGATTCACCAGAAAAGCCGGCGGCTTCTTGGTCTCAATCATCTTCTTCGCAGAATAGATACAGTAAATCCCATATAGAATGACGATTGCGTCAAAAAGACTAATCATTGATTGTGTGTCCATCATAATTTTGTATACCTCGTTTCATAAATTTGTCTTTTATTGTAATACATTCTGTCAATTTTGACAACCGGGAGCAAAATAAGTATTGCAGATTTTGGTAAAATACGATAAACTGATAGTAATATATATTTATTTAATATCAAAGGAGTGACATTATGTTAATTAAGGATGCAAAAATTTTAATTGGTGATGATTCTATTCTTGCTAGGAAACAATTAAAAGATGTACTTGCTTCTTTTGGAGCAGTCAATTTTGTAGATGCTGTCAACGGAAAAGAAGCGGTTGAAAAATACATTGCAGAGAAGCCGGATCTGGTATTCCTTGATATTGTTATGCCGATTAAAGATGGCATTTCCGCTGTCAAAGAGATCATTGCAGAAAACCCACAGGCATTTATCGTCATCGTATCTTCTGTTGGTACACAGCAGCAGTTAAAGGCTGCCATCGAGGCAGGAGCAAAAGATTTTGTTCAGAAACCATTAAAAGAGGAACAGATTAAAGCACTGATCTCAAACAGATTTGATTCATAATTTTATTGAATTTACATTTTTATAAGAAGGGACACACATATGTTTATACAATTTTTTGGAGGGTATTTACTTAGTAAGGGAGTTGTCACGCCGGAACAGCTGGTTAAGGCAATTGAAAAAGAAGCAACTTCTCATATCAAACTTGGAACATTAGCGATGCACGCTTCTCTCATGACACCGATTCAGATTGAAGAGATCAAGATCGCACAGACACATACCGACAAACGTTTTGGTGAGCTTTGTGTAGAGAAAGGATACCTGACAGACGAGCAGGTGACTCAGCTTCTTTCCGAACAGTATCCAAAATATTTATTGTTGGGACAGATCCTCACCGATGAAGGAGTCTTTGATCATGAGACATTCCAGATGCTGGTCAACGATTACATCACAGAAAGCTGTATTGATAAGGACGGTATTCCGGAGGAAGACAATATCATGATTCACGCAATGCTTACCGATTATTGCCGTGATATCCACTCTTCCAACAAAGAATACCTCATGGAATATCTGACATTGATGGTCAACAATCTGATTCGTTTTATCGGTGCAGATTTCACATTAATGCCTCCGGTAAACAATATTGATTGCCATACCGCACACTATTCTACCCAGAAAGTCACCGGTCCATTCAAGTTGGATTCGGTCATCGATATGGATGAAGATATTGCTGTGATGTTTGCCAGCCGCTATGTCAATGAGATGTTTGAATCCTTCGATGAATATGTACAAGCTTCTATGGAAGATTTCTTAAATCTTCACAACGGATTATTTACAGTCAATATCTCCAACAGCTACTCTGTGGAATTACAATTGGAAGCTCCGTATTCAGGAACTGATTTAGATATTCCTGCCAGCGAGAACGTATTTGTGTTCCAGGCACTCTATCCATTTGGAACTGTAAATATCATCATTACAGATCAAAATTAACAAATGAGCATTCACAAAAAAGAGAAACCGGAAAATGGTTTCTCTTTTTTATATCGAGATACGCACTACGTATCTCATCTTTGCATTTTTACTTTTTGATCTGAAGAAAATCTTTTACCATCTGCGGCATCTCTTCCACTTCACATACATGATCATGCAAAACAGGTGCGGTGCGGATCTCTTCAATGGCATTCGGAACGGCTACATTACCAATTTTGCTGAGCTCGTCCACCAACTCAAAATCACCCATTGCATCATATTTTTTATCAATGGCATTCATGACGCTTCTGGTAAATTTGAACGGAGAAGCTGTACTTGCAATGACAGTTTTTGTCGTATCGCCGGTTTTTTCCTTGTACTGATTGTACACACCTGCTGCTACTGCTGTATGTGTATCAATGACATATCCGGTTGCATCATACAGATCCTTGATGGTCTTAGCAGTGTCTTCCTCTGAAGTATATCCGCCTTCAAAATCTGCAAGCTTCTCTCTCATGTCCGGTGTAATCTCATATACGCCGGTCGTATTTAATGCTTTCATCAAAGCCGCATTCTTGTCTGCATCGTTTCCTGCGATATGGTAGATCAGACGCTCCAGATTGCTTGAAATCAGAATATCCATAGACGGCGAACTGGTCAGGATAAACTCGCGGTTCTTATCATATTTACCGGTATTGAAGAAGTCAAATAATACCTTGTTCTCATTGGATGCGCAGATCAGTTTCTGAATCGGAAGACCCATATTTTTGGCATAATATGCTGCCAGGATATTTCCAAAGTTTCCGGTCGGAACGACTACGTTAATCTTATCTCCCTCTGCGATCTCACCATTTTTTAATAATTTTGCGTATGCATATACATAATATACGATCTGCGGAACCAGACGTCCGATATTGATCGAGTTGGCAGATGAGAACTGATAACCGTTCTCGTCCATCAATTTGGCAAACTCTTTATCATTGAACATCTGTTTGACACCGGTTTGTGCCTGATCAAAGTTACCCTCAATACCGACTACATAGGTATTGTCACCCTTTTGCGTCACCATCTGCTTTTCCTGAATCGGGCTGACACCATGCTTCGGATAAAATACTACGATCTTCGTTCCTTTGACATCTGCAAATCCTGCCAATGCAGCTTTTCCTGTATCACCGGATGTAGCCGTCAGAATGACAATATCATTCTTTACCTGATTTTTTCTGGCGGATGTGATCAGCAAATGCGGCAGGATTGATAATGCCATATCCTTGAATGCGATGGTTGATCCATGGAACAGCTCTAAGTAATATGCACCCTGTGCCTCTACAAGCGGAGCAATCTCCTCCACATCGAATTTCGAGTCGTATGCGCGCTCGATACAGGTCTTTAACTCTTCCTCTGTGAAATCTGTGAGCAACAGCTTCATCACCTCATATGCGGTCTGCTGATAAGTCATATCGGCAAGCTCCTTGAAGCTGACATCCAGTGTCGGTATCCGCTCCGGTACAAACAAGCCGCCGTCATCTGCCAGTCCTTTTAAGATTGCCTGCGATGCCGTTACTTTTTCAGATGCATTTCTGGTGCTAGAATATAAAATTTCCATGTCATTAACCTTTCTTTCCTATGTATAATATGTTTCATTATAAATATTTGATTTTATTATGTCAATAAATATGATACACTAAAAACGTACAGAAAATAAGCAGGATGATGACACATATGACAAAAGGCGTTTACGAAGCAAAGAAAAAAAACGGTCAGCTCTATTACCGGGCACATATTCATTTCAGAGGCAAGCATATTGCACTTGGAAGTTTTGATACAATGGAGCATGCCGGAAAAGTGCATGAAGCAGCAAGAGAATTACTTGATGATAGCAAGATCACGCTTCCGGATGCTTTTTCAAAATACCCTTTGATCCGATATGATAAGATCGTCACCCTTCTGAACTTTCGTAACAATGGGATATATCTCGGGACTCCGATCTATCTGCTCTCCGGATATTTTATCTATTACTTATCTCCGGAACTGGAGCTGAAGTTTGATAATGATGATCTGTTCTACTATTCCAGCCACCGGATCCTGCAACGCGGCGGTCATCTCTACATCAATGATTATGGTATGCAGGTCAATCTGCTCTCCCGTTACGGTATCAAGAATTATGCGATCGCGGGAGTGGATTATCTCTTTGCCAATGGGGATGAAACTGATTTTCGTTATGAGAATATTGTGAATATCAATCCCTACTATGGGGTATCCAGACTGGATCAGAATGGTCGGATCTTCTATCAGGTGAAGATCCATATCAATGGAAATTATCAGATTGGTATCTACGAGGATGAAGCGATTGCCGCGATCGCATACAACAAAGCGGTGGATCTGGCAAAAGCGGCAGGGATTGACCGCAATTATCCGACCAATTATGTGACAACCATGTCTGCCAAAGAGTATGCGGAGTGCTACACCAAAATTCATGTCTCGCGCAGTTATCGTGAATATTTGGATACCATACACATATGAATAGGTAACTGAAAATCGTCCGCTTTGGCCTTGCATAAATTGTTCATCTCCGATGGACATTCGTGTCTCGAGTGTGTGACTTCGGAACTGTATCGACTTTCCGGCAGTGGCGCTACACGCCTGCCTGCCCTCGCACTTACATGTCCAAAGTCGATGAATCAATTTATACAAGTCCTGCGGACGTGATCCTATCTCCACTAGTTCGAGAACAACTCCGGTGGAGATTGTACTCCCACTAAGACAGAATTGTTTCCTATTTACAGACTTTTTTCTATAGGCTCGCAGATTTTTTATGATGAGCAGCATGTGCTGCAAGTAATTTTTTTATCATTACAAATGTTCCTTTCTATAAAATATAAAAGGAAGGGTGTTGTTCCCCTTCCAATGATAGTATGTACTGTTTTTTTTGAAAAACAAATTCAGCGAGTTTTTAGGAATTGTGTTTGTTTTGTATCTCAGCTTCATATTCACGAACGAGTCTGTAAAATGTGTTACTTTTTAGATTTAGTAATTCCATTGCATTCTTCGCAGTTAAATCAGTT
>JALEJB010000052.1 GCA_022768825.1 Lachnospiraceae bacterium | reverse complement strand
GCACCTTCCAATTGGCGCATCGATCGTTCCCGTCTGTGGCTCGACAATCCCGGATACGATTGCCAGATAGGTGCGCCTGATTTCTTTTCTTGCAGACATCTCCGACAAT
Source organism: Lachnospiraceae bacterium (assembly GCA_022768825.1). Lineage (GTDB taxonomy): Bacteria > Bacillota > Clostridia > Lachnospirales > Lachnospiraceae > W0P33-017. The sequence goes on along the minus strand of JALEJB010000052.1, from coordinate 2,361 downwards.
ATCCCTGCGCTCAGCGGATTTTTGGCGATGATCGTAAGTCCTGAAGTATCCTGATCCAGACGGTTCGTACAGCGAAATACGAATTTTTCCTGTCGATAATAATAGCTCATAGCATTGCCGAGGGAATACAGTTCATTTTTTCTGGATGGATGAATGGGAAGGCCGGCGGGCTTATTGACGATAGCAAGGTCCTCATCCTCATATAAAATATCGATCGGTATATCAGTGGGTTTGACATTGCTTTTCTTTTTCTCACGGATCTGCACGGTCAGGGTATCACCAGACGATACATGATCAATGAGTCGTGCCGGACTGCCGTCACAAAGCACTGCGTCCGTATCTTTTCTCAGATCCACCAGATTTTGATCCGAATAGCCTTTGCTTTTCAGAAATTGACCGATCTGCTGCTCTTTTGTGATCGGATAAGTGATTGTTCGATCCACGCAAGCTGTCCTCCTTTCATTCTACAAAAATTCTGCCAACATCTGTCCAACCGTATCCGATATGTCATATGCCTTCTGCTCGCACCACTTTTTACCTAAACCGGCTTGCGTTCCTACTGCAACCAGTTCTTTGATGCCCGGATTCAAACCATTTCCATCAACAGACGTTGTATGTTCTCCATAATACGTATTACTGTATGTCAGATCGTATGCCGGGGCAAGATGCCAGATATCATCTTTTTCCTGATAAATATACGAAAAATTTTTTGCATGATCATCTCTGTTGTGAGCAAACACATTGAAACACATCAGATAAAACATCTGTTTCAGATCCTCTACATGATCACCCGTCAAAATTTTGGTCAATTTCATTAGCGTGTGATAGTCCAAGCTTGGTTGTTCATAGTCGAGCTCCAATAGAGCTGCCGCAGTTAAAACATGCTTACGCTTTCCACTTTCTCTGTCAAAACGCTTTGTACCGAAATATCCATCACACTGTCTGGAAGCAAATAATTTGGTTTCGCACATCAATATTCCGCATGCTTTTGCGCATCTGGAATACGCATACTCCATTCTGCCAATATGATCATCATCTCCACGAGACGGAAATTTGATCATCCAATGTTCACCGTCAATCTCAGTGAGTATTTTCGGTCTGGCACCGCCACTAGTGCCCCCCAAACGGAACAATCCATCTAATTCAGGAGTGTATTCCGTTTGTAATATCTTTTTACATTCCTGTTCCAAATAATCCAAATCCGTTGCTTTTACGTCCCCAGGTACTTCAATTACAGGTCTGTATGTCAAAGCTCCCATTCCCATCTCACCGACAATCGCCAGACGATCAAGCATATTGATTTGACCTTCATCTATCTCATTTTTTCTCAAAAGACGATGCAACAGTAATTTTCCCCATGCATCCGGAAGACTGTCCGCAAACACTCCAAACAAACCTTGAAAATAGTTTTTTTTCGGAATAAACACCTGTTTTTTTAACGGTAATGAAAACGGACTGATTGGAAACCCTCTCTCAAGCCACTCATCCGAATACTCAAATGCCACTTTATGGTTTACAGTCATAGCCAATGTACCAACCGGTTGATCATGAAAAAAAACCTGTAACCTATTTGTTTTCATTGATTACCTCCTCAATATCTGCATACGGGACCTCTGAAAACATCTTTTGAATTTCGTTCCCGCAATCCAAGGCAACCGCTAGCTTTGTCAGTGAAAGGAGTGAAATCTGTCCGGTTGCCTCAAATCGTTTAATAGAACCCAGGCTCACATTAGACACCTCACTCAGCCTGCTTTGGGACATTTTTTTTCTCTTTCGGATCAGGCGTACCCGATCTGCCAGTTTCTGATTCATTTCTTCCGGAGTTTCCCAAACAAAAACCTTGCGCATAAATCAAACCTCTTATAGCTTATATTTTATCTATTATCTCTATTTACCTACAAAAAAATACAATATATTAGCTATATTCTAATATAAAAATATCCGTCGATCAACTCTATCCGTTCGTCATCCGGCAGCTTATAATAATCCTCCAGTGTATAGCTGCCCTGCGTATGTACCTGATACGAAGACGATTCCTTCAATACCGACCCTTGTTTTTACCGTTTTGTTTCCATTTTTTGCAGATACGACCCCTATTTTCCCATCAGTGCCTCCAGCACGATCTTCACTCCGATCAGTATCAGGATGATACCTCCTGCAAATTCTGCTTTTGATTTGTATTTCATTCCAAAAATACTTCCGATCTTCACACCGATCACAGAAAACACAAAGGTCACACAGCCGATAAAGCTGACCGCCGGTACAATTGCTACATCCAAAAAAGCAAAGGTCACGCCAACTGCCAGCGCGTCGATGCTGGTTGCTACCGCCAAAAGAAACATGCTCTTTACGTCCATGGAA
>JALEJB010000125.1 GCA_022768825.1 Lachnospiraceae bacterium | reverse complement strand
TCATGTCTGTGTACATATGGATTACAGGAAGCACGGCATCGGAAAGCAGATGGCGGTGGATTGTATGCGTGCCCTGCAGGAAGAGAAAATCAATAAAGTCAGTCTGATCGCATTCAAAAATAACGAGATCGGAAATCGCTTCTGGAGCAGTGTGGGATGGACGTTTCGGGATGATCTGAATTACTACGATTTCACGCTCAATGAGGCCAACATTACGGAGTTTCGTATGTAGACCACTACTTCATTATATATTGAAAATTTGGCATATAATTACTCGATTGCACTTCCCCTCGTCAAGCTCGGTCGTGCAAAATCGTAATTATATGCACAAATTTTCTATCATATGACGTATGTGGGTCTAGTAACCTTCGGTTTTGTGCATAATGAAACGAAACGCGTACAAAAGACTGATAAAGATTATATTTTAATCATGTAGTATGGAAATCGTCCGGCAAGACTTGCATAAATTGCTTCATCGACTTTGGACATGCAAGTGCGAGGCCAGAGGGGCGTGTAGCGCCACCATGGGAAAGCCGATGTATTTCCGGTTCCATTTACTCGAGACACGAATGTCCATCGGAGATGAACAATTCTATGCAAGGCGAAGGCGGACAGCTTTCAAGATATATTTTATACAACTCCAAGGTGGACGAATGTGTAATGATAGCTATAAAGAATTTAGGAGGACATAACCATCAATGAAGAAAATAGACGGCGGCGTGACAGCCGCAAAAGGATACAAAGCAGCAGCGACAGCAGCAGGAATCAAATACCAGAACAGAACCGACATGGCGATGGTGTACAGTGAGGTGCCTGCAACCATTGCCGGTACGTTTACAACCAATGTATTCAAAGCCGCACCGGTCATCTGGGATCGGAATATTGTAAAAAACATCGGAAAGGCGCAGGCAATCGTCGTAAACTCCGGCATTGCCAATGCGTGTACCGGAACGGAAGGAGATATGCTCTGTCAGAAAACAGCCGATGCAGCTGCAGAAGCCTTGGGAATCGAAGCAGACGCGGTACTGCTGGGCTCCACCGGAGTGATCGGTATGCAGCTTCCGGTTGACCGTATGCAGGCAGGAGCCAGGACACTGGCAGCACAATTAAAGAGTGGTCTGGAAGCGGGAACCGAGGCGGCACAGGCAATCATGACAACCGATACCCACAAAAAAGAGATTGCATACGAGCTGGAAATCGGTGGCAAGACAGTGACCATCGGCGGTATGGCAAAAGGATCGGGAATGATCCATCCGAATATGTGTACCATGCTTGCATATGTGACAACAGACGCAGCTATTTCTCATGAGATGCTTCAGAAAGCAGTGAGTGAGATTGTGGTCGACTCCTTTAATATGATATCCGTCGACGGAGATACCAGTACCAACGATACACTTCTGGTACTTGCAAACGGAATGGCAGGCAATGACGAGATCACTGCAGAGGGTGCAGATTACGAAAAACTTTATGAAGGATTAAATGCAGTATGTACCACACTTGCAAAAGAGATGGCCGCAGACGGAGAGGGGGCAACCAAGCTGATGGAATCCATCGTATTGGGAGCCGATACCAAGGAAAATGCAAGAATTCTGGCAAAATCGGTGGTATGCTCCAGCCTCACCAAAGCAGCGATGTACGGATGTGATGCCAACTGGGGCAGAGAGTTGTGTGCCCTGGGCTACTCCGGTGTGCAGTTTGATCCGATGAAGGTAGAGATGTCATTTAAAAGTGGGGATCAGGAAATCCTGATCTTTAAAGACGGCGCAGGCGTCGATTACAGCGAAGAAGAGGCATCTAAGCTTTTGGAAAATGACCATGTACAGATCATTTCTAAAATGAACATGGGAACAGAATCAGCAACTGCGTGGGGCTGTGACCTCACCTATGATTATGTCAAAATCAACGCAGATTATCGTTCCTGATGGCGTTCACAGTGTCAGACACCGTGAAAAAAATGTGAACAAAAAAGGAGGACAAAACAATGGAATTGAAAGAATTACAAGCAGCAATGATCGCAGCAATGAAAGCAAGAGATAAGGAGCGCAAGGATTCGATCTCGGTATTGGTATCCGCAGCAAAGAAGCTGGGCATTGACAATGGATGCCGCGAGGATATCCCGGAGGATATGGTCAATCAGGCAATTTTAAAAGAGATCAAGAGCGTGAAGGAGCAGATCGATACCTGCCCTGCAGACAGAACCGATTTGTTAGAAAGCTACCGGCGCAGATACGATGTGATGAATGAATTTGCGCCAAAGATGCTGTCTGCAGAGGAAGTAAAAGAGATCATTTCTTCCAAATATGCGGATGTGATCGCCACCGGCAACAAAGGACAGATCATGAAAACCGTGATGCCGGAATTTAAAGGAAAAGCAGACGGCAAGATTGTTCAGCAGGTTGTTGCGGAACTGATGTAGTACGAGCACTTTAAAAATGAAGAAAGGGAAAAAAATGGAACAAATGGATGATATTCTGGCAAAGGCCCAGGTCTTAGTAGAGGCTTTGCCTTATATTCAGCGATTCAACAGAAAGATCATCGTCGTAAAATACGGCGGAAGCGCAATGGTGGATGAGCAGCTCAAAAAGAGCGTCATTCAAGACGTGGTATTATTAAAGCTCGTCGGTTTCAAACCGATCATCGTACATGGCGGTGGCAAGGAGATCAGCAAGTGGGTGGAAAAAGTAGGCATGGAGCCACACTTTATCAATGGTCTTCGTGTGACGGATGAACCGACAATGGAGATTGCCGAGATGGTACTGAACAAGGTCAACAAATCACTTGTTCAGATGGTACAGGAGCTTGGCGTCATGGGTGTCGGTATCACCGGAAAAGACGGTGGACTCTTAAAGGTTGAGAAGAAATATTCGAATGGTGAGGATATCGGATATGTGGGGGAGATCACAGAGGTCAATCCAAAAATCTTGTATGATTTATTAGAGAAGGACTTCCTGCCGATCGTTGGACCAATCGGAATGGATGATGCCTTCAAGTCTTATAACATCAATGCAGATGATGCGGCATGTGCGATTGCGCGCGCAGTCAATGCAGAAAAACTGGCATTTCTGACTGATATTGAGGGCGTTTACCGGGATCCTTCGGATAAGAGCAGTTTGATCTCAGAGCTGCACTTGTCAGAGGCAAGAGAGTTGATCGGCAGCGGAAATATTGGCGGCGGAATGCTTCCGAAATTAAACAACTGTATTGACGCAATTGAGAACGGTGTCAGCCGTGTACATATTTTAGATGGACGCATTGCACACTGCCTGCTTCTGGAAATCTTTACAAACAAAGGAATCGGAACTGCAATTTTAGGAGAAAGTGAGAATAAGTTTTATAATGAGTAAACAGGAAGAAATTCAGTTGGCAGAGGACTCTCTGCTGCACGTATACAATCGTTTTTCGCTCGTGTTAGATCATGGTGACGGAGTCTATTTGTATGACACGGACGGGAAAAAATATCTCGACTTTGCGGCCGGAATCGCGGTGATGGCACTGGGATACAATCATAAAGAATACAATGATGCCATCAAAGCACAGGTAGATCAGCTGCTTCACACTTCCAATCTGTACTATAACGTACCGACAGCGACGGCTGCGAAAAAACTGCTGAAGGTAAGTGGTATGGACCGCGTCTTTTTTACCAACAGTGGTGCTGAGGCAATTGAGGGTGCGATCAAGGCAGCAAAAAAATACGCATATACCCGGGACGGATTTGCAGGACATGAGATCATTGCCATGAATCATTCTTTCCACGGCCGCACGATCGGAGCATTATCGGTAACCGGCAATGCCCATTACAGAGAGCCGTTTGAGCCGCTGATGCCGGGAGTGAAATATGCGGATTTTAATGATTTGGAGAGCGTAAAAGCGCAGATCACGGATAAAACCTGCGCCATCATCTTTGAGACGATCCAGGGTGAAGGCGGCATCTATCCGGCCGATCCGGCATTTATTCAGGGTGTTCGTAAGCTCTGTGATGAGAAGGATATCCTTCTGATCCTGGATGAGATCCAGTGCGGAATGGGACGCAGCGGTGAGATGTTTGCATGGCAGGGATATGGTGTGAAACCGGATATCATGACCAGTGCAAAGGCACTTGGCTGTGGTGTTCCTGTTGGGGCGTTCCTTATGACGGAAAAGGTGGCAGAAAAATCACTGGCACCGGGTGATCACGGTACGACTTACGGCGGCAATCCATTGGTTGGGGCAGCGGTGGCAAAGGTACTGGAGATCATGGAGCGGGATGACCTGATGGCTCATGTCAAACAGGTCGGAAGCTATCTGTCACAGAAATTGGATGAAATGGTCGAAAAATACGACTGTATCACAGCGCACCGCGGTGTTGGTCTGATGCATGGTCTGGTATGTACGAAAAAAGTGGGAGAAGTTTCCGCAAAGGCACTGGAAAAGGGACTGATCCTGATCACCGCCGGATCGGATGTGCTTCGTTTTGTGCCTCCGCTTGTCATTACGGAAGCGGAAATTGATGAGATGGCAGAAAAACTTTCCTCTGTTTTGGAAGAGTTATGATCATTTACCTACTTGTAAAAATGATAAAATCTTAGTAGAATATACATATCGCATTTTTAGTCTCTTTCTTTTTTGATTACTTTGTGAGAAAAGGAAGGAGAAAACAATGAGAACAATACAAAAGAAAGCAGCAAAGGCAGCATCTGGCTGTCTATTGCTGTTACTTTTATATGGATGTGCATCCAATGCAGACGCAGTACAGATCCTGGATCGTGATACATCTGATCGGTCACAGGAGGCGGTGTCACAGGACGGAGAAGAACTGCCCCGACAGACAGATACGATCGTCGTCTATGTCTGTGGCGAAGTAAAGCATCCGGGTGTGTATGAACTGGAAGCGGGGAGCCGGATTTATCAGGCAATTGAAAAGGCGGGAGGACTTACCGCAAAGGCTGCCAAAAATTCTTTGAATCTGGCAGATTATCTGTCAGATGGGCAGATGATCACTGTGGTTTCTGAGACGGAAACGGATGTGGCAGAGGCAAAAGAGGATGCACGTGTCAATATCAATACGGCAGAGAAAGATCTGCTGATGACCCTGCCGGGTATCGGCGCATCGAAAGCGGAGGCAATAGTGGCGTACCGCGAAGATCAGGGGACTTTTGCGAGCACAGAAGACATCCTGAATGTAAGCGGAATAGGGAATGGAGTCTATGAGAAGATCAAGGACTTGATTCGTATTAATTGAGGTGCAAAATGGCAAAAAGAGTGCTAGTAGTCGATGATGAAAAGTTAATTGTAAAAGGAATCCGTTTTTCACTGGAACAGGATGGAATGGAAGTGGAATGCGCGTATGATGGAGAGGAAGCGTTGAAATTCGCGACGGAAAATACGTATGACATGATTCTTTTAGACCTGATGCTTCCGAAGATGGATGGATTTGAGGTATGTCAGAGAATTCGCGAATTTTCGGACGTACCGATCGTCATGCTGACGGCAAAAGGCGATGACATGGATAAGATCCTCGGTCTGGAGTATGGCGCGGATGATTATATCACGAAGCCTTTCAACATCCTGGAGGTCAAGGCGAGAATCAAGGCAATTATGCGACGAACCGGCACAAAAGAGGAAAAGACGACGAAGAAAAGCGTGATTGAAAACGGAGATATCAAGCTTGATTTAGAGAGCCGCCGACTTTATATTTGTGGGCAGGAGATCAATCTGACCGGACGGGAATTTGAACTGTTAGAGCTTCTTGTCGTCAATCAGAACAAAGTATTTAGTCGTGAGAAGCTTCTTGAACTCGTATGGGGCGTGGATTATCCGGGAGATGTGCGAACGGTGGACGTGCATGTGCGTCGGCTGAGAGAAAAGATTGAACCGAACCCAAGTGAGCCGCGTTATGTGCATACCAAGTGGGGCGTGGGCTATTACTATCGCGGATAGGAAAAAGATATGAAACAGAAAAACAAGCTAAAGAAATTATTAAAAAGTCTGCGCGTACGTCTGATCATCGCGTTTTTGTTGTTTGGACTGTTGCCTTGCCTGATCGTGCCGATCGGCGTGGTAAAAGGGTACGAAAACCGGGCAGTCCAAAACCGTACGATCGATATCTTAAATCAGGCAAGAATACTGTCGGACCGGATTTTGAAATCCGGTTATTTGGATAACCCGAATATCTCTTCTATTAATTCCCAATTGGAAATGATCGGAAATATTTATGATGGGCGGATTCTGGTCGTAGACCAGACCTTTCATATTATCAAAGACACCTACGATCTCGATACGTCGAAGCTGGTCGCATCGAAAGAGATCGTATCCGGTTTTCTCGGACAGGAGTCCAGTAAATATGATTCCCTCAATCGCTATATTCAGTTGACTGTGCCAATAAAAAATGCGGAAAATCAGGAGATCTTTGGTGTGCTGCTGCTTAGCGTTTCCACTGATATGGTACGTGATATGTCGCAGCATCTTCAAAATGTGGCATTGATCTTACAATTATCTGTGACGGTTGCTCTGATCCTTCTGGCGTTTGTGTTTTCTGCGCAGATCACCAGACCCTTTGGCAGAATGTCTCAGGCAATCGAAGAGATTCACAGCGGCTATGGGGAAGACGCGCTGATGATTGATGATTATACGGAGACAGAGAGCATATCGGAGAACATGAATGCACTGTTGAACCGGATGCGTGTGCTGGATGAATCCAGACAGGAATTCGTATCCAATGTCTCACACGAGTTAAAGACTCCGCTTACCAGTATGAAGGTACTGGCAGATTCCCTGATCGGTCAGGAAGGTGCGCCGATTGAGCTGTATCAGGAATTTATGCTGGATATCGCCAATGAGATTGAGCGCGAAAACAAGATCATTACGGATCTGCTTTCTCTGGTAAAGATGGATAAGTCTGCAGATGGTTTAAATATCGCGTCTGTCAATGTCAACGAGTCGCTGGAAGCGATCATGAAGCGGTTGCAGCCGATCGCAGATAAGCAAAAGATCGAGCTGGTACTGGAAAGCTTTCGTCCTGTCATGGCAGAGATCGATGAGACAAAAATGAGTCTTGCATTGACAAATCTGATTGAAAATGCGATCAAATACAACGACAAATCAGACGGATGGGTACATGTTTCCCTGAATGCGGATCATCAGTATTTCTACGTAAAAGTCGAGGACAATGGCATTGGTATGCCGGAAGAGGCACTGGATCATATTTATGAGAGATTTTATCGTGTGGATAAGTCTCACAGCCGCGAAATTGGAGGAACCGGACTGGGACTTGCGATCACGCGTAATGTGATCTTGATGCATCGCGGTGCCATCAAGGTTTTTTCGACGGAGGGCGAGGGAACGATCTTTACCGTTCGTATTCCGTTGAATTACATGAATTAGGAGATATTGTATGAGACGAATCCAGATATCGTGTGTGCTTTTTGTTGTACTGCTGCTGCTTGGGTGCAGCTCCGGTGAAGCGCAGAAGGGCACATTTTTTATCAGTTACTTAAATAAGGACCAGACACAGATCGTAAAAGAAAGCTATGAACCGTCAACTGATGTGAAAGACACAACGCTTCTGTTACAGGAGTTGATCGGTGTACTCGCAACAGATTCCGGATCGTTGGATTTTGTGAAGCCGATTCCGGATGAAGTGAAGGTAAAAAGTATCAAATTAAATGAGTACGGGATCGTGCACGTTACATTTACCAGTAAGTATGAAGATTTGCTGCCGGTTCAGGATGTATTATGCCGCGTCGCAATCGTGCAGACATTGACACAGGTGGACGATGTCAAGGGTGTCGAGTTTTCAATCGGGAAAAATCCATTGTGTGACAGTCGCGGGAGACTGGTCGGTGTGATGACAATGGATGATATTGTGGAGAATCCCGGAGAACTGATCAATTCCATTCAGCAGGCTGACATCGATCTGTATTTTTCAAATGCAACCGGAGATGGTCTGACGGTGGAGAGTCAGACAGTGTACTACAACAGTAACGTATCCCTTGAGAAGCTGGTCATCGAGCATCTTCTTGCGGGACCGAAAAAGACAGAAGGAGCGCAGGCTTCCATTCCTGCGGAGACATCACTTGTCAACGTCTCTGTGGCAGACCGCGTGTGCTATGTCAGTCTGGATGAAGGATTTCTGACGCAGAATTATGACATACAGGAGCCGATCGTCATATACTCACTGGTCAATTCGTTGACCGCATTGCCGCATATTGACCGGGTACAGATTTCGGTAAACGGTGATACGAGCGGAACTTACCGGGAAAAGTACAGTCTGAGTACGGTCTACGAGCAGGATCTGTCTTTCGTGGACGGAAGTGAGAACCAGACCCGATCAGTGGTTGTCAACGACATAAAGGAGGAAGATAAAAATCCATTGGAATAGGCGGATCGTCTGTCGGTTTTTTGTAGCATTGCTGTATGGAACATGGATTGGAGGAAGATTTGTACCGGCCATTCCGACGATATTACTGAGTGTTGGGATGGCCGTCTTTTTCATCTTACAAAACCGGAATCGCAACTCCAAAAGGGAGTTTCATCTGCGGATGGGGTTGGTTTCGATCGGAATACTGGTCGGCATGGTCAATATGATTGTGGCGGAGTACAGATGGAAGGAAGAAACACAGATCTTTACATCCGCAAAGAAGCTTCAGATCACCGGACAGATTGCAAAAAAAGAGTATGTGAATGACCGCTTACGGTTTGAGCTTGCCGTCAGCGGATATCAGAATCATATTCTTGTGTATTTGGAGGATGCTCAGTCATCCGATTGTTCTTTTGATACTTCGGCATATATACAGGATGCCGTCATAACGGTTACAGGAACCGTTTCAGAATTCGATGCTCCGACAAATCAGGGGCAATTCAATGAGAGAGAGTATTATAAAAGTAAAGGTATGCTTGCCAAGCTGTATGCGAGTCAGGCATGCGTGGTTCGTGTACCCAAAATTCCCTGGCGTGAAGCAGCATTCCTGCTTCGACAGAGACTTACAGAAATATTTTCGACACATCTGCCACAGGAGGAAGCAGGGATCCTTGCGACAATGCTGGCGGGTGATCGGGCATTGCTTGATCCGGACGTGAAAAAACTGTTTCAAAATGCCGGTATTTCGCATATTCTGACGATATCGGGAATGCACATCAGTATGATCGGCATGGCACTTTGGATGCTGTCGCGAAAAATCTGTCTCAGGAGAGGGTGGAGCGTCGCGTGGATCGTGGCATGTCTCATGTTTTACGGAACGATGACCGGAATGGGTATCAGTACGATGCGGGCAGTAGGAATGTTTGCACTGTATCTTCTGGCACAGCTTGTGGGCAGAAATTATGATTCCTTGTCCGCATGGGCAGTTTGGGGTAGTATTCTGCTGCTTCAAAATCCGTTTTTGATCTGCAACGTGAGCTTTCAGTTTTCGTTTCTGGCTGTTTTTGCAGTGATCATAAGCTCTGATGTCATAAAAACAGAAAAGCAGATTACGATCAAAAGCGGCTTGTCAAAGCTGATGATACCGTTTCTGCTTCAGGTTTTCACCTATCCTTTGGTTGCCTGCTATTATTATGAACTACCGGTGTATGCGATTTTTATCAATCTGCTGTTGCTGCCGTATCTGGGAGTCGTGATGGGACTTGGATTTCTGGGAGCAGTACTGTTTTTGTGCTGCCCGTTTTCGGTGTCCGTTGTCTGGCTGCCGGTACATTGGATTTTATATGTCTATGTGCGTGTATGCGAGTTCGTCAGTGATCTCCCTGCGCATACATGGATTGTAGGAAAGCCGTCCGGCATGAAAGTCTTTGTATATTATCTGCTTCTTGCTGGACTTATCGCCTTGCTGTATGCCAAAAAGGAGAAGCTTTATCAGCAGTTTTTGTGGCAGATCGGGGGAAGTATTGCCTTAGTTTTACTGCTGAGCATCTCCGGACAGAGAGGCTTTGAAGTGGATTTTTTGGATGTGGGACAGGGCGACGCCAGTTATATTCGATCGTCCGATGGCTGCAGCATGTTTGTAGATGGCGGAAGCACGAGCACGAAAGAAGTAGGGACTTATCGGATTCTTCCGTTTCTGAAATCAAAAGGAATTCGGGATATTGATTATTGGGTGCTGTCACATTTGGATGAGGATCATGTGAGTGGTTTTTATGAAGTGCTGGAAAGCGGATATCCGATCCGGTGTCTCCTGCTGGCAAAGGATATTGCGGCAGACGATGAAAAGAGCCGGTTACTTACGGCTGTCGGAAAATATGATCTGGATATTGTGTGGTTAGAACGGGGAGATGTTGTGAAGCTTGGGGAGAAGAGCCGCCTTCGGATCTTATCACCCGGTGGTGGAATTCCAATCGGAGACCGCAATGATGCGAGTCTGGTATTCCTGCTTGAAGATGATGATTTCAGCGGTTTATGGACCGGAGATATCACGGCAAAACAGGAAGAAGCTATGATGAATCAGGGCGATCGGATCGGTCAGGTGACCTTGTACAAGGCGGCTCATCATGGAAGCAAATATTCCAATTCCAAGGAGTATCTGCAGAAGCTTTCGCCAAAGATCAGTATCATCTCCTGCAATAGATACAATCGTTACGGTCACCCCGGAGAGGAGGCGATCGCGCACATGAGGGAGACCGGTTCAAAATTATATTACACGATGTATGGCGGACAGATCAGCGTGTATCGCGAGAAAGAAAAACTGTATGTGAGGGAGTTTTCCGACTGAGATAAAGTCACCGGCAGATGGTGGGAATGCGCAGCAATGGGCTGGAAATAATGTCTTTCATTGAAGCCATAACTATTACCTCTCTTTTCTTTTGATTTTTGTACTTCAAATAAAGAAAGGCACTTTTCACTCCGAAAAGCACCTTTACTCTGCGAAATCATAGCATCACATACAGGTTTTGTCAATATTTTACATTGGAATCCTACTTTTTCAAAAAAATTTTTTTCTGTCAGGTATTGTAAATATATGTCGAAAATGTTATGATAGCAAAAATAGAACACAAAAATGGTAAATTTTAGCAAATACAAAGGATAAAAATAGGTGAAATTAATATGAAGACAGCAGAAACAATTCATATTGCCTGTTCGGAAATGGGAATTACAAAGGCGGATCTGGCAAAGAGAATGGGAATGCTTCCATCGTCTCTTTACCGAAAGCTTGCCAGGGAAAGTATGACATTTGAAGAGCTTCAGAAGTGTCTGGATGTGATGGGGGTTACGATTGCGTTTGATCTGAAATTTCCGGACGGTAAAGTCAGAAGCTCACAGGCGAATCACGAGATGCTGCTTGAGAGAATGGACATGATGGAAACAGAACTGGAAGCAGCAAAAAAAGCAGCGAACTTTCATGAAAAGTCGTTACGGGATCTGCGCATAGAACTGAATAACGCAGTCGGTTATGCAGAGCTTGGAGGCAGATGTGGCGCCAAAGCAGAGGAATACCTGGAAAAGATGCAGGCGGTTCTCGCTAATATGGAGAGAATGATTGCCTGTGCGCTGGGGGAAACAGTCATAGAAGAGCCGGAGAAGGAAGAACCGGTGGATATTGAAACGCTTCGGGGGCGGCGTGTACTTCTGGTGGATGACAATGCACTGAATCGCGAGGTTATGAGGGAGATTCTTGTGGGTCATGAACTTCTTGTGGAGGAAGCCGGGAATGGCCACGAGGCACTTGTGGCTGTGAAAGAACATGATCCCGGATACTATCATTTTGTGTTAATGGATATTGAAATGCCTTTGATGGATGGATATGAATCGACGATGAGGATACGAAAGCTGCCGAACCGTATCCGGGCCAATGTCCCGATTATTGCGCTTACGGCGTATGCCGGTCAGGAAGACCGCAAACGGGCAACCGATGTGGGGGTGGATGATTTTCTCGCAAAGCCGATCAATACCGCCAGACTGCTAAGCTGTTTGATAAAATTTTTATAAGAAAATCTTTGAGAAAAACATTGTGGCATAAAAATACAGGAGTGAAAATGAGGGAGGAATTTATCATGCATATGTTTGATATGGAGGTTAAGGTTCAAAAACAGGAAATTTTATTCACAAATGTGAGCATGAAGTGTATCAATGTCCTGATGGTTGAGGATAACGATATCAATGCGCAAGTGATACAGGCTCAGCTGGAGCAGCTTGGTATGAAGGTGACCAGGGCTGTTGACGGAAAGGAAGCGGTGGAGCTTTTTCGCAATAGTGAAGTTCATACCTTTGACGTGATTCTCATGGATATCCTGATGCCGGGGATGAATGGGTATGAGGCAACCCGGGCGATCCGCAGACTCCATGACCATGCGGACGCACTCACAATTCCGATCATTGCCATGACAGCCAATGTTTTTGTGGGAGATGAGCGGACATCCTTTGATGCGGGAATGAACGGCTATATGGTAAAACCAATCGCAACGGAAGATGTTGCAAATACGATTGTGAGAAATATTCATCAATAGTTATTGGATTTAGTCAGATTGCTTCGTGGGAAACAGTTGGCAATGCTGACAGAGTATGTTAGGATAGTAAAATGATCAGTCACTTTTATTTGGGGATGACGTGAATTCATAATGTGGTATGCCAAACAGAAAGGAAGTAGAAACAATGATTAGAATCGGTATTTTTGGATATGGAAACCTTGGAAAAGGTGTGGAGTGCGCAGTCGCAAAGAATCCGGATATGGAACTGGTCGGAGTATTTACCAGACGTGATCCGGCAAGTGTCGCAGTCAAAACTCCGGGGGTAAAGGTATATCGGGAAGAAGCACTGCAGGATATGACAGACGAGATCGATGTCCTGGTTTTATGCGGAGGAAGTGCCACCGACCTGCCACAGCAGACCCCGAAATATGCGAGTCTTTACAATGTGGTCGACAGCTTTGATACCCACGCCCGTATTCCGGAGCATTTTGCAAATGTAGATGCCGCAGCAAAAGCAGCAGGTAAGACTTGTGTGATCTCCTGCGGCTGGGACCCGGGAATGTTTTCACTCAATCGTTTATATGCAAATTGTATTTTACCGGATGGAAAGGATTATACCTTCTGGGGCAAGGGCGTCAGCCAGGGACATTCCGATGCGGTACGTCGCATTGACGGAGTCAAAGACTGCAGGCAGTACACGATTCCGGTTGAAGAGGCGATGCAGGCAGTGCGCGAAGGCAGACAGCCGGAGCTGACCACGAGACAGAAGCATGTCAGGGAGTGTTTTGTCGTCGCAGAGGAAGGCGCAGATTTAGCGAGGATCGAGTCTGAAATCAAAAATATGCCAAACTACTTTGCCGATTATGATACCACAGTTCATTTCATCACAGAGGAAGAGATGGCAAGAGATCATAGTGGTCTGCCGCACGGAGGCAGTGTCATCCGCACAGGTGTGACCGGATTTGAAAACGAGCACACACATGTTGTGGAGTACAAGCTGACGCTTGATTCCAATCCGGAATTTACCGGTTCCGTGATCGCGGCATACGCGAGAGCCGTATATCGGATGAATCAGGAAGGTATGACCGGATGCAAAACCGTATTTGATATTGCACCGGCTTATCTGTCAAACTTCAGTGGGGAAGAACTGCGAGCCCACCTTTTATAATTTTATCAAGAATTGAAACATGAAAAATGTCAAGAAGGTTTCTTTTGTTTCTGCAAAAAATCAGCAGCAAAAGCAGCTGAGTAACATGGATGCGACAATCGTTGGTTGAAAGACCATCGGTTGTCTGTTTTTTTGGAATCATTTTTCTTCATAAAATCTTAAGAACTTTCCTCATTGGATTTTAATAACAAATCGATTATGATAAGAATAAGCCGATTGGTTAGTAGAATTCTATGAAAATGTATATGTAAATGAGACAAAGGAGTTACACGTATGTCAAAGATCTTGGTATGTGACGATGAAAAGGACATTGTATCCGCACTGCGCATTTATCTGGAGAGCGAGGGCTACGAGGTTCTGGAAGCGGAAAACGGAAAAGAGGCACTGGAGGTCTTGGAGAGCGAGGACATCTCTCTGGTGCTTTTGGACGTGATGATGCCAGTGATGGATGGCGTAGAGACCTTGGTAAAAATCCGGGAGAGGTCCAATGTCCCTGTGATCCTTCTGACAGCCAAAAGCGAGGATACCGACAAGGTGCTGGGATTAAACTTGGGCGCGGATGATTATGTGACAAAGCCATTTAATCCGGTGGAGCTTTTGGCGCGTGTAAAATCTTCCCTGCGCAGATACCTGTTGCTTGGCGCCAATGTAGACAGGCAAAAGAAGCTGTGCATCGGAGGAATCGAACTTGATCTCGAAGCGAAGGAAGTATTTTTGGACGGAGAAAAAATATCTCTGACTCCGATTGAGTATGGCATACTGGAGGTCCTGATGGAGCATCCGGGTAAGGTCTTTTCGCCAAAGGAACTGTATCGTCTTGTATGGAAGGAGTCCTTTGACGGAAACGAGAATACGGTGGCGGTACATATCAGACATCTGCGGGAAAAGATCGAGTACAACCCGGCAGAGCCACGGTACTTGCAGGTCATCTGGGGTCAGGGATATATTCTCCGAAAATAAGTTTGACAGGTTTTTCGGACACTTGTCATAGAGGAAAGAAGGAAGATGTATGGAAAAGAAATATAAGATTTGCGGATGCATTCCGGCAAAGGTGATCGCTATGCTTTTGCTGATTCTCAGTGCGTTCTGGTTTGTAGTGAGTACCGCAGGGATTGCGATCTGCGAAGTAAAGGGTGTGTATACGACCGGACAGGATGAGGCATTGAAGCAGCAATATTCGGATATTCTGTCAAAATATTCCATTGGTGCTGTGACCGATCGGGAGCATGAGTATCGGTATGAAGAGCTGAAGAAGACGAACTTCCGGTATGGAGTTATCCGAACCGATGATTTTGAAAAAGTCGATATCAAAGACCGCAGCAATTATGACTTTGAATGCTTTGATCAGACATTTGATGAGATGTCAAAGGACGATCTGCATATTTATTCGTGTACCTTTAATGACAATACCTGTTTTTCTTACAATCCGTCATTGTTTGGGTACGCCGGCATCTATAATGAATCGGCCTATGCGACGAAGTTCCAGCCGATCCAGGGCGTCTACTATGACTGGCAGACGGAACGGATGTATGTATCAGACGGTGAAAATCTCTATCCCTATTACGGGGCGATTCAGATCAATGTGCCGGCAGACCACAGTGATTTGGATGGCATGACAGAAGAAGCGGAGGAAGAAACGGTTTTTTACGGTGTAGCGGAAAATCTGGGAGCAGCCTATGGTGTGTCAGGAGATACCTACGTGTGGACACTGAATCCAAAGAGCCTGCTCCAGTTGATTGATTTTTCTTATCAACTGAAGCTGTCGGATGTGGAGATACTGGACACAGTGCAGCTTAGTAAAAAGGGAACGATCCGTGAGGGGAATCCGGAGATCGCCGCAGGTGGATTTCTGGTGCTTGAAGAAGAGACGGCTTCCGGCGGTACGGATGATTATTACGTGATCTCTTATGTGGCAGAACCTCTGGCAGTAGGAAGCACACTGGAGGATTGTGACTTGTTTGCGCAGGCGAAGTATTTGAATTCCTTCCTGTATGAAAACCGCTATGTCGTTGCCGTTCATTTTGTACTGTCGCTTCTGGTTGGAATCCTTTGTATGGCTTTTTTGCTGGCAGGTGCCGGAAGAAAAAGCGGCAAAGACGAACTGGTTTCCAATTTCTGGTATCGCATTCCGTTGGATCTGTCACTGGCATTTAGCGCTGCTATGGATGGTCTGATCCTGGTTGGTGTCGTCTTTGTGCTGACTGAGATGGTCAACAATCCGTTTATTGACTATCGACGTGTGCTGCCGTGGCTCATGGTCTTGATCGGTGGAAGCCTGTGTGTGATTGTTACGCAGCTGTGGCTCATGTCCTTTGCCTATCATGTGAAAGCACATCAGGTGTGGAGACATACGATCTGTTATCAGCTTTTTGCATGGTGCATGCGGATCTTGAAAAAAATATGGAAGTGGCTTGGCGGTATCTGGAGCGCACTTCGGGATTTCTTTGGAAATCTGAGTGTTTATCAGTATTCCCTGTTTGTCATCGCAGCTTTGGGGGCAGTAGAGTTTGTACTGATCCTGTGTGCCTGCGGTGCAGGTGGCTTGGCGATCTTTTTGTGGCTCCTGCAGCTCGTTGCACTGATTGTTGTGGCATACAAGGTGACAAAGCAGGTGCAGCTTATCAAAGATGCCGGTGAGAAGCTGGCGGGTGGTTCTTTTGAACAGCACCTGCAAACACGGGATATGCTCGCACCGCTTCGCAGACACGGAGAGAATCTGAATGCCATCGGGGATGGCATGGAGCATGCCGTGGCTGAGCGCATGAAGAGTGAGCGCATGAAGACGGAGCTCATTACAAACGTGTCGCACGATATCAAGACACCGCTGACTTCGATCATCAATTATGTGGATCTGCTTGGCAAAGAAAACATCGAAGGGGAACAGGCAAAAGAGTAT
>JALEJB010000089.1 GCA_022768825.1 Lachnospiraceae bacterium | reverse complement strand
CAATATTGCAAGCATTGACAACTGCATCACAAGACTCAGACTTGAGGTTAAGGATATCACTCAGGTTGATGACAAGAAGATTAAATCTGCAGGTGTTGCAGGAGTTATGAAGCCTGGCAAGAATTCTGTTCAGATCATTATTGGAACCAAGGTTCAGTTTGTTGCGGATGAGTTTTCTAAGCTTTGCGAGTAGATTTGTTCTGCAATATAGCAGTGTTGATTCACGTTAGGTGATTCACATAATTTCATAATACATGATTTAAAGCCACACCGGGTGTTATGCCTGGGTGGCTTTTTTGAGTTCGGGCCGTAAGCTCCGACCGGTCGTGGTGCACACGGACTCTCGTTTTCGCTACGCTGCGCTGTTAAGATAGCAAAATATAATATATAATATTACAGTTGACATAGTCTGTTTATTGACATATTATAATTATAGAAAGGTCTCCATTAACCTTATGGTCTTTGAATCATAGAAGAGATGAACATTAAAGAAGGTCTCCATTAACCTTCGGTAATCAATCCGTAAAGAGATGAGCATTAACGAGTGGGAAGCTTAGTCTTCCCACATTTTTTAATCTCAAATACAAAGGAGCAGTATTATGTTTACATTAGAGGGAAAGTTAACTTTTATTAACATTGACCAGAGCTACCTCAAAAAGCTGCATGATGCATGCTCAGAGGTATATTATAAGCCAAGCGGATATGAGAATAAGCCATACATAGGAATTCTGATAAATAAAAATGACAGAAAATATGTAATTCCATTATCTTCAGCCAAGGAAAAGCATAAGACATGGAAAAATGTCGATAAGGAATGTTACTTAGTTTATGAGATGGCGAAGAAGTCCAGTATGGGACAAGGAGATATTTGGGTGGCAGCAGAAGATGATGATGTAAAGCATATTCTTTCTGTTATGGATATTAAGAAAATGATTCCGATTGTGGATGGTGTTTACAGCAGAGTAAATATTAATCCTGAGGACGTAGATACCGATGATGTTAAAAAATATAAGGACTTGCTAAATAAGGAATATTCCTTTTGTTTGAAGGTAATTGATGAAGTTATTGGAAAAGCCAACAAGTTGTACGATAAACAGATGGCAACCGGAAAGGTAGTTATGTTCTGTTGCGATTTTAAAGCGTTAGAAGAAGTGGCAGATAGATAGAAGCGGATGACTCATGAGAGCCATCCGTTTACAACTATATGAGGGCATAAGAAATTAAAACACTTCCAAACTATCCTCCGCATCCACCCATGCCTGCATCTCGCCATCCAGCGCAAGTATTGCATATTCCAGCGGATTATCAATCGCCAGAGCATTTAAGCACCGCTGTGAATTAGGAGTAGTCCTTATCCCGGATTCTGCTTGATTGCAATCAATCCGGAGGATGTAGCTGTTATAATGGTTAATGTCGATGCTGTTATGCATCGGGTTATATTCAGCGTGTATCAATTTCATTGTTATCAGTCCTTTCATTTGAATTGGAGGTAAAAAGCTCATGGGCTTATTTTGGACTTGAAAAACTTTTGAAATAGATATAATAATCACAAAATGTACCATTATACAAAATCAAATATCACCAAAAACATTCAGAATAATACAATTCGTGATATTAACAGTAGTGTTGCTACTATCATTGAGTAATTAATAGAATTACAGTAAATTTATGGCTTCCAAGGTTTTCCTTGGGAGCCTTTTTGCGTGCAGAAATGTAATGTCAAAATTCATTTGACATTCCGGTCTAAGAGTAGTAGACTAATGATAAAGGTTTACAAATAGTAGACCAACGAAGGAGGTATATATGGAAGAATTAAGATTAGGGGCGGTAGAAAGTAAATTTGCAGATATTATATGGAACAATGAACCGATTCCTTCCGGGGAATTAGTGAAGCTATGCAATCAAAAATTGGAATGGAAAAAATCCACTACCTATACCATGCTAAAACGTCTGTGTGAGCGAGGAATATTCAAAAATGAAAATGGCGTTGTGTCCTCTATTTTAACAAAAGAGGAATTCGGTGCAGCGCAAAGTGAAAGAATCATAGAAGATACATTTGAGGGCTCATTGCCTGCGTTTATAGCCGCGTTTGCTTCACGCAAAAAGCTTTCCGAAAAGGATGTCGAAGAGATTCAAAAGATGATCGATGAAATCAGGGAGGGGTAGCATGGAACAATTATTTTTACACATATTAAACAACGCAATTACCGTAAGTGTTCTTATTATTGCCGTTATAGTAGTTCGAGCGTTAGGAAAAAAGATGCCGAAATGGATTCATTGTTTGTTATGGATCATTGTTGCGGTAAAGCTGGTTGTTCCTGTACAAATGAAAAGTATATTAAGCTTGATTCCCTCAGGTGAACCGATTCCATTCAATATTGCATTGGAAAAAAATCCACAGATCAATTCCGGGATCAGTAGTATTGATGGGATTGTAAATCCTGTCATTCAGAAAAACCTTACGCCCAATCCAATCGCAAGTGTCAATCCGTTGCAGGTCTGGTTGTATATTGGTGGAATTGTCTGGTTGATAGGCATAACATGTATGCTTTTCTATGCGGTCATAACGTACCTATTGATGAAAAGAAGAGTAAGAGCTTCTGTGAAGATTGCCAAACAGGTATATGAATGTGATGATATATCGGATCCGTTTATTCAAGGTAAACAAAAGTATACTAAGCAGTCAAAGTACGGATTGGTTGGAAGACACAATTATAATTGGAATGACAGCCGTCCACTGATCTCACAGATAAACTGTATCGCAGCATTGCAGCCAAGTTTTTTGCGATGCTCCTGAAACGCGAAATAGCCGCCATAGACATGGTACGTCAGTGATACACTGATATAAGGATCCTGAAAGGCATCCGGTTTCTTTTGCAATAACAGTTTCCGAAGCTCCTGTTCGATCCGGCTTGGCAGAACCGATTCCTGCGAGTCGGAAAACAGGATATCAATCAGGTTTTGGTGGGAAAGGAATGCCTGAAATAATTCATTGGTGAACTGCGGCTGGTTGTTCAAAACGGCATCCGGATGATCAATGCTGTTCATAACATTCTCAATCACTTCATTCTGAAGCTGCTCCGACAGATCATATACATCATGATAATGAAGATAAAAAGTTCCTTTACTGATCTCCGCCAGCTCTGCAAGTTCTTTCACCCGGATGCGCTCCAGCGGCTTTTCTGAGCGAAGCTGTAAAAAAGCATTTCGGATGCTTCTTTGTGTTTTTATTTCTCGTAAATCCATTGTAATTCTCCTGATCATTTTGACGAAAACGTCTATTATTGTATGGTAATCAAAAATCGCATATAGACTTTGATGGGTTTTATAGCTATGAATAGATTGTAGAATATTATTAGACCAGAGTCAATTACAAGGAGAAAATACAATGGATCTGTACGGATTTTATACCGGAGCTATGTTTGACGCTTATCAATGGATGGGAGCGCATATCGGGGAAACAGGTGTGACCTTTCGCACCTTTGCGCCCAACGCGGATGGAGTGAGCTTGTTGATTCTTGACAGAGAGCTGCCGATGAACAAGACACTCAATGGACAGTTTTATGAACTGACCGTTCCGGAAGCGACGGTCGGGATGTGCTATGAATATCGAATTTATCATCACAATCGTTTTACCGACCACTGCGATCCCTATGGCTTTGGCATGGAGCTAAGACCAAATCACAGATCGATCGTGCGTGATCTGAAAGCTTATCAGTTTCAGGACAGTGCGTGGATGAAACGGCGGACAAACTGCATGGACCGGCCTTTGAACATCTACGAGATGCATCTGGGATCATGGCAAAAAAACGGAGCCGACTGGTTTCGGTATGATGAACTTGCGGATCATCTGATTCCCTATCTGAAAGAGTGCGGCTATACGCATGTGGAGATGCTTCCGCTGAGTGAACACCCCTGTGATGAAAGCTGGGGGTATCAAAATACCGGTTTTTTTGCGCCCACCAGTCGCTATGGCACAGCAGAACAGCTCATGGAACTGATTGACCGCCTGCATCAGAACGGAATCGGTGCGATCCTGGATGTAGTTCCGGTACATTTTGCGCTGGATGACTATGGTCTGTCGAATTATGATGGCGATGCGCTCTATGAATATCCCCACAGTGATGTGGGCGTCAGCGAGTGGGGAAGCTGTAATTTCATGCATTCCAGGGGAGAGGTGAAAAGCTTTTTACAGTCTTCCGTTAATTACTGGCTGCAGGAATATCATTTTGACGGAATCCGCTTGGATGCGGTGAGCCGGCTGATCTACTGGCAGGGGGATGAAAGCCGCGGCGAAAACGGCAACACGATCGCTTTTCTGAAAGGAATGAATCAGGGGCTTCGGGAACGCAATAAAGGAATCATGTTAATTGCAGAGGATTCCACAAATTATCCGAAGGTGACGGAGCCTGTTGATGCGGGAGGACTTGGATTTGACTATAAATGGGATCTTGGCTGGATGCATGATACGCTGGAATATTTTCAGTCACCGGCGGGGGAGCGCACGCAAAAGTATCACAAGCTGACTTTTTCCATGATGTATTTTCGGAATGAAAAGTATCTTCTGCCGTTTTCTCATGATGAGGTCGTACATGGCAAGGCGACGATTTTGCAGAAGATGAGTGGAGATTATGATGATAAGTTTCCGCAGGCAAGAGCCATGTATCTGTATATGCTGGTGCATCCGGGGAAAAAGCTGAATTTTATGGGGAACGAGATCGGACATTTCCGGGAGTGGGATGAAAAAAGGCAGCAGGACTGGGAGCTTTTGTCTTACCCGTTACATGATGCATTTTTCAGATATATCAAGCGATTGAACCACCTGTATTTGGAGCATTCGGCACTCTATGAGAAGGATTATGAGGATGAGGGCTTTCTGTGGCTGGACTGCGGGCAGGAAGACCGCTGCATCTATGCGATCCAAAGAAACAGTGGATCGGAACAGCTGATCGCTGTTTTCAACTTCAGCGATCAACAGCAACACTATGTACTTTCTGTTCCGGACGTCGAAAAAATAGAGCTTCTTTTGCATACCGGCTGGACCTGTTATGGTGGCACCTGCAGGGAGCAGGAGGAGAACTTTTCTTTGGAATCCGGGGAGTTGATCTGTGACCTTGAGCCATATTCGGGGATGCTGTTTCAGCGTTGACGCAGTGATTGGCACAAATAGACAAATGAATCGTTAAAGATGAAAGCAGGAGTCATTTCTAAATTTCTAATAGGAAGTGGCTTCTTTTTTTGATGCAACAGGGATATAATAGAAAAAATGATCATGTGTGAAGTTTCCCACAAGGAGGGCATTTATGGAAGTGATATTGCAGCACCTGACCAAAAAATTTCCGAATCGGGACAGAAAGAAATCCGATGACGTGATTGCGGTCAGTGATTTAAATATTGAGATTGAGGACGGCAGGCTGATCGGTCTTTTAGGACCCTCCGGCTGTGGAAAAACCACTACTCTGAATCTGATCAGTGGTTTGCTAAAGCCAACCGAAGGCCGGATCTTTTTTGGCGATGAGGATGTCACACAGCTTCCGCCGGAAAAACGCGGGATCGGTCTGGTATTTCAGAACTATGCACTTTATCCGCATCTGACGGTCAGACAGAACATCCTGTTTCCGCTGCAGAATCTCAAGGGAAAGGACAAGCTGTCCAAGGAGGAGATGCGGCAAAAAGTATTGGAGGCGGCAAAGCTTGTTCAGATTGATGATCTGCTGGAGCGAAAACCAAACGAATTGTCCGGCGGGCAACAACAGCGGGTGGCAATTGCCCGGGCCCTTGTAAAGATGCCGAAGGTGCTCCTGCTTGACGAACCGCTGTCGAATCTGGATGCCCGATTAAGGCTCCAGACAAGAGAAGAGATCAGCCGCATTCAGAAGGAAACCGGGATCACCACGATCTTTGTCACCCATGATCAGGACGAGGCGATGAGTATCTCCGACATCATTGTTGTGATGAAGCAGGGCAGGGTGCAGCAGATCGGCAAGCCCCAGGATGTCTATGACAGCCCGGACAATCTGTTTGTGGCAAAGTTTCTTGGAACACCCCCGATCAATGTGTTTGATGGGCAGGTCAGAGCACAGAAACTGTATATCGGTAAAGACTGTGTTCTGGAGGTCAAAGGTGTTGCCGATCGGGACGTTTTTGTGGGCATCCGGCCGGAGGGATTTTTGTTAAAAGAGGACGGAGCATTTGTCTGCAAACGGAAGGGGATCGAGGTCATGGGACGCGATATCAGCGTGGTATCCACCAACGAGGCATCGTTAAATTCCACGATCCGATCTATCATCAGCTCCGAAAATAAGGTAGATACTGGCAGCGCAACTGTCCGATTTGATCTGCGGCTAAAGAAAGTGTTTCTGTTTGATAAAGAGACAGAGGAGCGGATTTATTTTGAGATAGGAGAATTGCAGGATGAAAAAGAAATGGTGTGACAATGGTATGAAGGGCTGGTTGTATCTCTTGCCCGCGATTCTTTTTCTGGGACTTTTTATGATCTATCCGCTGATCGACGTGTTTGTATATTCCTTCGAGGAAGGGTACAACTTTGCGTCCCAGACTTATTTTGGAACCGGGCCATATAACTATTCTTATGTGCTGCATGATCCGTATTTTTTGCAGGCTGTAAAAAATACGTTTCTGCTGGTCATCATTACCGTCCCGCTGTCCACGGGAATCGCGCTGCTGATCTCGGTAGGATTAAATTCCATCACGCGATTTCGAAGCTGGCTGCAGACGATTTATTTTCTGCCGTATGTGACAAATACGCTGGCTGTCGGTCTGGTATTTATGATCCTGTTTAAAAAGACACCCTACTCGGATGGTCTGATCAATCTGTTGATCAACCGGTTTGGCGGGGCATCGGTGGATTTCATTGACGGACCGTACTGGGCAAAAATGTTTGTGCTTTGTTTTTATACGATCTGGGTAGTCATGCCTTTTAAGATTCTGATACTGACCAGTGCGCTTGCCTCAGTCAATCAGGATTATTACAATGCGGCGAAGGTGGATGGCACATCAAAGCTTCGGACGTTTTGGCGCATCACACTGCCAATGATCTCACCCATGCTTTTTTATCTGATCATCACAGGCTTTATCGGTGCTTTCAAGGCGTACAGCGATGCGGTCGCTTTGTTTGGTACCAATCTGAATGCGGCGGGGATGAATACGATCGTCGGATATGTATATGATATGCTCTACGGAGACAGCGGTGGATATCCGTCTTACGCATCGGCGGCGGCAATCCTGCTGTTTGTCATCGTGCTTACGATCACATGTATCAACCTGCTGGTCAGCAAAAAGAATGTGCATTATTGAGAGGTCCCATGCGATGAAAAAAACAATGGATAAGAAAACAATCGTTACAAAAACAATCACCTATACACTGCTGATCCTATGGGCACTTGTGGTACTGTTTCCGTTTTACTGGATGGTTCTGACCTCTTTCAAAAGCTACAGCGCATACAATTCGGAATACATTCCGAAGTTTTTTACCCTGTCGCCGACTTTGCAGAATTATGTGGATGCGTTTACGGCGGTTCCGTTGGGAAGATATTTTTTGAATACGGTGCTGTTTACGGTTGTGACAACCGCCTTGATGCTGGTGGTGATCATACTTGCGGCATTCGCTTTTGCCCGACTGGATTTTCGGGGAAAAAACGTGGCGTTTGTCATTTTTCTTTCCCTGATGATGATTCCAAACGAGCTGGTGATCATCACAAACTTTGTGACGATCACGAATCTGAATCTGCGCAATTCGTTTCCGGGACTGATCCTGCCTTCGGTGACATCGGTATTTTACATTTATCTGTTAAAAGAAAATTTTGAGCAGGTAGGGGACACATTGTATTACGCGGCAAAGGTCGACGGAACGAGCGATTTCAAATACCTCTTGAAGGTTCTGATCCCGATCTCCAAGCCGACGCTGATCACGATTACGATATTGAAGGTGATCGAGTGCTGGAATTCTTATGTGTGGCCGCGACTGATCACGGATGATGAGAATTATTTTCTGGTGTCAAACGGAATTCAGGAGATTCGGGAAAACGGATTCGGTCGGGAAAATATCCCTGCCATGATGGCGGCGGTCGTGGTCGTCTCCCTTCCACTGATCGTTCTGTTTCTGCTCTTTCGCAAAAAAGTCATGGAAGGTGTATCGAGAGGGGGAACAAAGGGATGATGAGAAACATGAAAAAGGCAGTATCTGTTTTTCTCCTGTTCGTTTTGATCGCCGCAGGCACAGTGAGCCTGACCGGGTGTCACGGCTCAAAAGGGCTGAAAGCCTTTGAGATTCCGGAGCAATTTGATACTTCCAGAGCATATGAGATCACTTTCTGGGCCAAAAATGATACCAATAAGACGCAGACAGCCATTTACGAGCAGGCAATCAGGGATTTTGAGGAGATCTATCCGAATATCACCGTGAATCTGCGCCTGTATACGGATTATGGGAAAATATACAATGATGTGATCACCAATATTGCGACGCGCACGACACCAAATGTCTGCATCACTTATCCGGATCATATTGCGACGTATCTGACGGGGACCAACCTGGTGGTTCCGTTGGAGACACTTTTCACAGACGAGGCATACGGTCTCGGTGGAAGTGAAGTCCGGTTTGACTCTCCGACGGTAGACGAGATGATCCCACAGTTTCTGGCGGAATGTGAATTTGGCGGGCATACCTATGCAATTCCGTTTATGCGCTCCACAGAAGCCTGCTATATCAATCAGACCTATGTGGAAGCATTGGGCTACACACTGCCGGAGGTACTGACATGGGATTTTATCTGGGAGGTGTCGGAGGCAGCAATGGCAAAAGACGCAGAGGGAAATTTTAAAGTCAACGGCCAGAAGGTGCTGATCCCGTTTATTGATAAATCAACGGACAATCTGATGATCGAGATGCTAAAGCAGCGGAATGCAGCGTATTCTACGGAAGAGGGCGACATCGGGCTCTTTCACGATACGACAAAAGAATTGTTAAAGACCATTGCAGAGCATGGAAAAAGCGGTGCATTTTCTACGTTCAAGATCTCCGGCTATCCTGCCAATTTCTTAAATGCAGGACAATGTATTTTTGCCATTGATTCCACTGCCGGTGCCACCTGGATGGGCACAAACGCACCGCTGTCGGATATCAGTGAGGACAAGATCGTGGATTTTGAGACAGTGGTCATGCCGATTCCGCAGTTTGATCCCACGCACCCGAAAATGATCTCGCAGGGGCCGTCCGTCTGTCTGTTCAATCGATCAGACCCACAGGAGGTGCTGGCGTCCTGGCTCTTTGCCCAGTACCTGCTGACGAATGAGGTGCAGATCGCCTATGCACAGACCGAAGGATATGTGCCGGTTACCGCAAAGGCACAGGAGTCGGAATCGTATCAGGATTATCTGTCCAGAAGCGGGGAAGACAATACCACCTATTATGATGTCAAGCTTCAGGCCACAAAGCTTCTGTTATCAAATACCGACAATACATTCGTCACGCCGGTATTCAACGGCTCCACATCGCTTCGCGACGCGGCTGGGCAGCTTGTGGAAAATACGGTGAAAGCTGTCCGAAGGAAGCAGGAAGTGGACGATGCGTATATCGAAAAGCTGTACAGCGATATGACTGCTTTGTACCACCTGGATCAGATCGGCAATGCAAAGGGCATCTCGGCCGAACGCATGGAACTTGGAAAATTGCCGAAAACGGCAGTTCTTCTTTTGACAGGACTGGTTACCGTGTGGATTCTGATTTTGGGGTATGCAGGTATCAAATGGGCGAAGAAGAAGCACAATTCCCGGGCGCACTATTGATTTCCTTCGGATTTCGAGTATAATGAATTCGATGTTAGGAAACAAAAACAAAGAAAGATGGAGAGAAAAATGAAAAAGATCACAGCATTACTATTAACAACCGTACTTGCAGTTTCCCTTGTCGGATGCGGAGGTACAGGAACAAAAGATACTGCAGATGTAAAATCTGAGGGTGTCATGACCTATGCGGAATATGTGGCAGCAGACCTTGATTCGGAAGTTGTCATCGAGACTTATGTGCAGGCAAAGCAGTCCTGGTGGGACAATCAGGCAACCGTTTATACACAGGACAAAGACGGTGCTTATTTCCTGTATAACATGGCTTGTTCTGAGGAGGATTATGAGAAACTGACGCCGGGAACCAAGATCAAGGTCACAGGCTACAAATCTGAGTGGTCAGGAGAAGTCGAGATCACAGATGCCACCTTTGAGATCGAGGAAGGAAGCTATATTGCTCCGGCAGAAGATATCACAGCTCTTCTTGGAACAGATGAACTGATCAACCACCAGAACGAGTTCGTATCGTTCAAAGGTATGACGGTTGAAGCATCTGCAGATGCAGATGGCAATGAAGTACCGTTCCTGTACTCATGGGATGGATCCGGACAGGATGGTGACGATCTGTACTTTAATGTTTCGCTTGACGGTGAGACCTATACATTTACTGTTGAGTCTTATCTGTGTGATAATACGACAGATGTATACAAAACGGTACAGTCTTTGCAGGTTGGCGACACAGTTGATATGGAAGGATTTTTGTACTGGTATGAAGGTGTCAATCCGCACATCACTTCTGTGACCGTCAAATAGCGATAGGAAAAAGCATGCATTACAAAGTAGGTACAAGAGGATCGAAGCTTGCAGTGCAGCAGACCACGCAGGTGATCGAGAAATTAAAGGCGGCTTATCCGGATGATACATTTGAGATTGAAACAATTGTGACATCCGGCGATCAAAATCAGACAAGCGCATTGGATGCCATCGGGACAAAAGGTGTTTTTGTTGATGCAATTGAAAAGGCCCTGCTTGAGGGTCGTATCCAGTTGGCAGTTCATTCGATGAAGGATATGCCGGACATGCCGCAGTCTGGATTGGTTTTTTCACGGGCATGGAAACGTGAGGATCCGCGGGATGTTCTGATTTTAAGAAAAGCAGGGCATCTGGAGAAATTAAAGCAGGGCGCGATTATTGGAACGGGAAGCAAACGACGCGCGTATCAGTTAAAGCGATTGCGGCCGGATCTAGAGATCGTGCCGATTCGTGGAAATGTGGATACGAGAATCCGAAAACTCAATGAGCCGATGCCGGATGGTCGTATGATCGACGGCATCGTTCTGGCTGCGGCAGGTTTGAAGCGTCTGGGAAGGGAGTCTGAGATCAGTCAGTATCTGACTGTTGATGAGATGATTCCGGCACCATCACAGGGAACACTTGCGCTGGAGCTTCGGGCGGATCACAGGGAACTGTTGGAAAAACTAAACGCCTTGGCAGATGAAGCCACAGAATGCGCGACGAAGCTGGAACGGGGTTTTTTAAAGGCAATCGGCGGAGATTGCCATATGCCCATCGGAGCTTATGCAACCATGGAAGGGGATGTGTATCAGCTTCGCGCGGTTTATGGAACAGAAGATGGAAGCCAACTGGCGACTGTTTGTGTGCAGACCAACGGCACAATGGACGGACTGGTTGAGCGGGCAGTGGATCAAATCCATAACCAACTATATGGATGTTAGTCAGGGGTGATCGGTCCGTCGAGAATTTTAAAATGATTTTTTCGAAATTCTATGAGATGTTCATCCCGCATTTTTCCAAGCTCATTGGACAGTGCGCTGCGATCCAGATTCAGATAATCAGCCATCTGCTGACGGTTAAACGGAATGTCAAACTCATTGGAAGCGTATTCGCGGGCTTCGGTGGTCAGATAAGACCATACGCGGCCGCGGATATGCTTGGAAATGGTATGGTAACCTTGCTTGGACAATTCCAGATTCTCCTGCCCCAGAATCCGCATCAGATTTGTGATCAGCTTTGGATACCAGCTTGCGCTTTGGTTTTCGATGTCTGCAAGCGTATTTAAATTCAAAAAAACAATTTCACAATCCTCGTTTGCGATCAGGTTCACCATCACATGGGCGTGGAGCAATGCGTAGGTAGCTGCAAAGATTTGTCCTTGGCATAGATTGCCAAGGATATTTTTATGTCCGGAATAATCGGTCCGTGTAGTGACAATACTACCTTTTATGAGAATGCCAAGCTCGTGGACAAATTGCCCCTCCTGATAGATCATATGATCTTTGGGGACAGACACGACTCTTGCCCGAAGTGCCATCAGAAGCGAAGAGAGCTCGGATTGGTCGATTCCTTTAAATAACGGGGTTTGAACCTGCATAGGTGTATCCTTTCTTATCATCATTTGTATTTTTTGGAAATTCCATCGTCGTTTGTTGTTAAGACAACTGAAAGAATGACAAAAGTATACTACAATTTTTTTACAAATACAAGAAGCAGCTGCCATAAACACTTTTGGTATAATGATTGCCGAAAAAGCGGTTTCATGATATAGTAAATATGTACATTTTGTCTGCGTTTTTGGGAGGTTGGTTGTGAAATATATCATACACTATGATGCAGAAGAAGAATGTCATGCAAAGCATGACAATCCTCGCAGCAAGTACGCCAAGGCGTACTTGAAACGGCGGGAACCCGGCTCACAATCGGAATGCCGGATGTGGACATGTGTATGATGACAGACAAGGCGGAGGAATACGATGGTAGATTATACAGAAGGTTCAGGAAAACAATATCATATTCAGTGTGGACCGGGAGATGTGGGCAGATATGTGCTTCTTCCGGGGGATCCAAAGCGTTGTGAAAAGATCGCAGCGTATCTGGAGGATGCAAAGCAGGTGGCAGACAGCCGCGAATTTGTGACCTATACCGGGTATCTGGATGGGGAAAAAGTATCTGTGACGTCAACCGGAATCGGCGGACCGTCCGCATCCATTGCGATGGAAGAATTGTGGCGATGCGGTGCAGACACGTTTGTGAGGATCGGTACCTGCGGAGGCATGCAGACAGAAATATTGGGCGGAGATCTCATTATTGCAACCGGAGCGATCCGCATGGAAGGGACCAGTAAGGAATATGCGCCCATCGAATACCCGGCAGTGGCGGATATCGACATCGTCAATGCGCTGCGGGCATCGGCAGGGAAGCTGGGCTTTCGCAGTCATACCGGCGTGGTACAGTGCAAGGATGCCTTTTACGGACAGCATGAGCCTGAGGTAAAACCGGTCAGCTACGAGCTGCTGAATAAATGGGAGGCGTGGATCCGCTGTGGCGCACTGGCTTCGGAGATGGAGTCCGCTGCCATGTTTATTGTAGGAAGCTGTCTGAGAGTCCGGGTTGGAAGCGTGCTTCTTGTGGTAGCCAATCAGGAACGGGCAAGACAGGGACTGAGCAATGATCAGGTGCATGACACGGACGGCGCGATCCGCACTGCGGTGGAGGCTGTGCGGGAACTGATCCGTCAGGATAAAAACAAATAGAAAAGGGCAGCTTATGGATGAAAAAACAATACAGACTTTAATCGAAACCGCACTTGCCATGAGGCAGCGATCCTATGCGCCGTATTCGAATTTTCATGTAGGTGCGGCATTGCTGGGAGCAGATGGAAGGATCTACAGTGGATGCAATATTGAAAATGCCGCCTTCACACCGACCAATTGCGCAGAGCGAACTGCTTTTTTCAAGGCGGTCAGCGAGGGGCAGAGAGAATTTCAGGCGATTGCCATCGCAGGCGGGAAAAAGGACGCGGTCACGTTGGAATATTGCGCACCCTGCGGTGTGTGCAGGCAGGTCATAATGGAGTTTGTCAACCCACAGAATTTTCAGATCATTCTGGCAAGATCAGCGAGAGAATATCAGATCTTTACATTAGAACAGCTCCTGCCGCATGGGTTTGGGGCAGGAAATTTAGAAGGAGAGTGACTATGTTAGACCATAAATTATTTGATCATACCATTTTGAAGGCGGATGCAACAAAAGCGCAGGTACTAAAAATCGTCGAGGAGGCAAAGGCGAACCGGTTTGCGTCAGTATGTGTCAATTCTTATTACACGAAGTTGGTGGCGAAGGAGTTGAAAGGAACAGGAGTGAAGACCTGTACCGTGATCGGGTTCCCGTTGGGACAGATGAGCACGGTGGCGAAGGCGGCAGAGACCCTGATCGCTGTGGAAGACGGAGCTGAAGAAATCGATATGGTCATCAATGTCGGGGCTCTGAAAGATCAGGATTACGAGACGGTAGAGTCAGATATCGCAGCAGTCAAAGCCAGCTGTCAGGGAGCACTGTTAAAGGTCATCATAGAGACCTGTCTTTTGACCGATGAGGAGAAAAAGAAGGCTTGTGAATTGGCAGTCAAAGCCGGCGCGGATTTTGTGAAGACTTCCACCGGATTTTCTATCGGCGGAGCAACACCCGAAGATGTCGCCCTGATGCGAGGCACAGTCGGTGAGAAGGTTGGTGTCAAGGCAAGCGGCGGGATCCGTGATAAAGCAACTGCGGAAAAGATGGTGAAAGCGGGCGCAAACCGTCTGGGCACGAGTGCCACATTAGAGATCGTAAAATAGCAGCAGTTTGAGATCGGAAAGGACGACAACATGAAGTATAGACGTATCATTACAATTGTATTGGATTCCATGGGAATCGGAGCCATGCCGGATGCTGACAAATTTGGCGATCAGGGCGTTGATACACTGGGTCATATCTCAGAGAAAATGGATGATTTTGTGATTCCGAATCTGCAAAAACTGGGACTGGCAAATTTGAAAGCACTCAGGCAGGTACCGCCGGTAGATGCGCCCCTTGCAAAATATATGCGTATGGCAGAGGCAAGCAACGGGAAAGATACGATGACCGGACACTGGGAGATGATGGGACTTCATGTGACAAAGCCCTTTCAGACCTTTACGGAACATGGCTTTCCGCCGGATCTGATCGAAGAATTGGAAAAACGCTGCGGAAAGCGGGTGATCGGAAATAAAGCGGCCAGCGGAACGGAAATATTAGAGGAACTGGCAGAAGAAGAGATCGCAACAGGAGCGATGATCGTCTATACTTCCGCGGATTCGGTATTGCAGATCTGCGGAAACGAGGAGACCTTTGACCTGCAAAACCTGTATCGTTGTTGTGAGATCGCAAGAGAGCTCACGATGAAGGATGAGTGGAAGGTGGGACGCGTCATCGCACGCCCCTATGTTGGCAAGAAAAAAGGCGAATTCCGGCGTACCAGCAATCGACATGATTACGCTTTGAAACCCTTTGGACGCACGGTATTGAATGCGCTGAAGGACGCAGGGTATGATGTGATATCCGTTGGCAAGATCAATGACATCTTTGTCGGAGAGGGAATTACCGAGGCACTTCACTCGGATTCCTCGGTACACGGGATGGAGCAGACGATCGAACTTATGAATCGGGATCTGACAGGACTGATCTTTACGAATCTGGTGGATTTCGACGCACTGTGGGGACATCGGAGAAATCCCATCGGATACGGACAGGAAATTGAGCACTTTGACGAAAAGCTTGGTATGCTGTTAGCGCAGCTGCGGGACGATGATCTGCTTCTTTTGACAGCCGATCACGGCAACGATCCGACCTACACGGGAAGTGATCACACAAGAGAGTATGTACCGCTGCTCGCCTATTCTCCGGGCATGAAGCAGGGCGGCGAATTGCCGCAGACAGATACCTTTGCGGTGATCGGAGCGACGATCGCAGACAACTTTGGAGTGGCGATGCCACAGGGCTGTATCGGAACGTCTTTGTTGGAGAGATTATAAGAAATCAAAAGGTGATATAGTTATGCAGGAACAAAGCTTGCAAAATAACAGATGGATCAAGTGGATGGGACTCGTCTTTGTTATGGCGGTTCTGCTGTTTCAAAACAGTATACCGGTCAAGGCAGAGACAGTCCCGACCATCCTAAAAGAATATGAGACAAATATATCCGCAGAGGGCAAAGAGCAGATACATTTTACCGTGCCAAATGCTCCGTGCCGTATTATGATGCAGACGGTGACTACGGGAGGCTCTGTGACAGTGGGAAATTTATATTATAAAAATACCACCGGTCAATATGAGCTTTTTCCGCAATATGGAGTGTGTGAAAACAATGTGAGAGATGTCAATGCGGCAACGGATTATTATTGGGAGCTGGCAGCAGGAACTGCTTCGGTTGAGGTATGCGCAAGGGTGACTGCAGTATCCCTTGCGGATGACATGGAACCAAATGATACGATGAGTCAGGCGATGGAAATCGGACTGGATACCAGTTATCAGGCCTCTCTGACAGTTGGGGATGTCGATTATTATAAATACACACCGACCACATCCGTACCGGTGAGCTTTCGCACGTTAAATGCAGATACTTCAGGGACATTGATGCTTCGCGTGTATAGGGATCAGACGTTGATCAAGGAATTTGACCAGTCCCAACCAGTGCCGTTTTTTCAGGGACATACCTACTATATTGCGGTCTCTTCCAAAAATCCAAATGAGACAAAAGACAGCTATTGCATGCGGCTGGAAAAGGCGGACAGCTGTAGCTTTGATCTGGTAAGTGCGTCGGCAGTGCCGGGGCAAAACTATGATGGAACAGCGAAGAAACCGTCTGTCACATTGACGGAGACGATCAATCAGGTACTGCTCACGGAAGGCAAAGATTATACACTCAGTTACAGTAACAATATCAATATAGGGACAGCGACGATCACAGTAAACGGAATCGGGATGTTTGCCGGTGCAACAAAAAATGTCACGTTTTCCATTGCATTGGATGATAAGGATCTGTCCAGGGCAACAGTGAGTGCCATCGGAAACTATACCTATACCGGCAGCTACTGTACGCCAAATCCGACGGTTTCCTATCAGGGAACCATTCTTCGAAACGGCATTGATTATGTATTGACATACAGCAACAACGTATCGGCAGGAACCGCCAGTGTGACGATCATCGGCCGCGGGAATTATAAAGGCAGCAAGACGGTTTCTTTTACGATTTCGGGTATCAGTATTTACAATGCCAATGTCAGCAGTATCCCGACGCAGCCCTATACAGGAAATGCAGTGATGCCGTCGGTAGTACTCACCTATGCCGGACAAAATCTCGTGTCAGACCGCGACTACACGCTGATTTATGTCAACAATATCACAGTAGGAACAGCCAGCATCATCATAAACGGAAAAGGCAACTTCAGCGGTTCCAAAACGATCAATTTTACCATTGGTAATGTCAATCTGGCGGACAGTCAGATCACACCGATACCGGATCAGATTTATACGGGAAGTGTGATCCGGCCGGGTATCACTGTTTCTTATAATGGCAGGACATTGGTGTTAAATCAGGACTATACGATCGTATATCCGATGAATGCAATTACAATCGGTACGTACACAATTACAGTCATGGGAAAAGGTAAGTGTATTGGAAACAAAACCGTTTCTTTTCGGATCGTGGATGGACGGCAGGATATCGGTGTATGCGCCGGGATCAGCTATATCAAACCGCAGGTGTATACCGGGTCAGAGATTCGACCAAAAGTAGAAGTCTATGCTGCGGGAAACAAGCTGGCAAAAAATATTGATTATACCTTATCATACAGCAGCAATACTTCAGTGGGAAAAGCAAAAGTGACCGTCAAGGGCATCGGAAAATATACGGGAACATTGACAACATCTTTTCGGATCAAGCCAAGAAAGCTTACCCTGACATCGGGAAGATGGACGGGGAAGGATCAGATCACACTTCGATGGAAAAAGCTGGCGGGAGTATCCGGCTATGAGGTTTACCGTTCCACCAATGCAAAAACCGGATTCAAAAAAATCGGATACAGTACCAAGACGTCAGCAGTCAATCGAAAACTCAGATCCAATCAGACGTATTACTATAAAGTCAGAGGCTATAAAAAGGTAGGCGGTATCTATTATTACGGAACCTTTGACAAGATCAAAGTAAATAAGAGGCAGTAACAGAAACGTGAAAAAACTATCAGTCATCATTCCCGTATACAACGCGGAACAATATTTGGAAGAATGCTTAAACAGTGTGATCGGGCAGACCATGCCAGTATCCGAGATGGAGATTCTGGCAGTGGATGACTGTTCCACAGATCGCAGCATGGAGATCTTGCAGGACTATGCAAAACGCTGTGACAGCATCCGGATTATGCAGACAGAGCGGAATGCAGGAGCCGGCGGAGCAAGAAATCTGGCACTCGCACAGGCACAGGGCGAATATATCGGCTTTGTGGACAGTGACGATGCGATCCAGCCCCAGATGTATGAAAAGCTTTATGAGAAAGCGAAGTCCGGCGATTATGACATCGTGGACAGCGGCATCTATATTCAGGAAAAAGATCTGGCAATCCTGCATACAGCGGATGAGGCAGCCGAAGAACAAAACGATGAAAAACGATGTATCAATCTGGTCTCCGGTGGATATATTGTAAGCAAGATCTTTAAACGTGAATTGCTGGAGAAAAATCCACTCTGTTTTCGGGAAAACGTGATTTTGGAAGATATGGAATACGTGATGCATTATATGTGTCATGCAAAAACAATCGGAACCGTCAAGGAAATCTTTTACATTTATCGTGATACAGGGGCATCCTCGTCCAAGGAGCATGATCCGATGAGATATCACAAAAACGTGACGCAGGCCATGCAGGCGGTCTATGACACGATGCACGTCTTTGAAGGCTATGAGAGCCTGCGGGAAGCGGTGGAGTATGCGATTCTGCAGCTGTATTCCTATGGCATCAACAATCTGCTGGCAGCGCAGGGAACATACTGTGAGGAAGAAATCTTAGATCAGCTGCGGGAACTGAGAGGGATCCGTATGCGGACAGTCACAGGTGGTTATGACAATCTGTATGTGCAGGCAAAGATTGCGCCACAGGATATCGGGATCATGCAGTGGAATGATCAGTTGTAGCCGGTTTTGCTCATGGTGATATAGTTCAGATAAGAAAAATTTTGCGTATAGAATGAGGTACAAGCTATGAAAATACAATTTCTAAATGGCGGACTTGCCAATCAGGCCTTCCAATATATTTTTGCCAGATATTACGAGTTATCCCATCCGGGAGAAGCGATGTATATGGATGACTCCTATTTTGCGCTCAATACAGTACATAATGGATATGAGCTTGAGAAGGTATTTGGCATCCGACCGCATATGTTGAGCGAATGTTTTGAGGAAGATGTATGGAGTTATATTTTGGATGAACGTCGAAAGGGAAAGAGTGTACCACAGATTCTTTGTGATAATGGCATTACGATGTATATGATTTCGGAAGTGGATGGATATGAGACATTCAATCCGTTCCAGGGTGAGGTATTTCGGGCACCATGCAATGAATATGTGCCGGAGATTTTAGAATATCAGGGCGATATCTATTATCATGGATATTGGATCAATAAGAAGTGGTTTGCTGAATATCAGGATATTTTTCTACGGGAATTTACTTTTCCTGAAATAGAAGATGCGAATGCAAAGCAGTATTTGGATGCAATCAAGCAGAACCGTTCGCTATCCATTCATATCAGACGTGGAGATTATGTCACTTTGGGTTGGGCAGTCGAAACGGAACAATATAAGAAAATGACTGAGATTTTTCGCAAAGATGTGACGGGAGACTGGCAATTGTTTGTATTTTCAGATGATATCGAGTGGTGTAAAGCCCATGAGTCGGAACTCGGATTCAGGCAATTTGAGAAGATCATTTATGTGGAAGGAAATACGAACGGGAAAAATTATCTGGATCTGCAGCTGATGAGTAACTGCAAGGCAATGATTATGTCGAATAGTGCTTTTTGTTATTTGGCAGCATTGTTAAATCAGGAAAAGCAGTTTGTGTTGAATCCTACGTCAAGGGAGGTATAATGTAATCTTCCTGTGAGGGTAAATAGAAATTTTCTGTAAAAAGGAACGAAGCATGGGTATCAAATTAGGAATCATAGGATGTGGACGAATTGCAGGTCGCTTTGCGAGCGATGCCTGGCAGGGAACGGACACAGTCATAGCAGCAGTATACAATCCGAGAATCGAGAGTGCCAAAAAGTTTGCGCAGGAATACCACATTGATCTGGCAACCGATCGGTGGGACGAATTTGCAGCGCAGATTGATGCGGCATATATCGCAGCACCGCACGAGCAGCATGTACGCTATGCCACCCGGTTATTACAGGAGAAAAAGCATGTATTGTGTGAAAAACCAATGGCTTTTTCCGGCGATGAGGCAAGAAGCTTATATACGCTGGCAAAAGAAAACGACTGTATTTTACTGGAGGCGGTGAAGACTGCCTACTGTCCGGGATTTGTCGCATTGTTGGAATTGGTAAAAACAGGCGTGATCGGAGAGATCAAGGATGTGGAAGCCTGCTTTTGCAAATTGACACCGACCAATCTCCGGGAGTTTACCAACCTGGACCTGGGCGGAAGTGTGACAGAGCTTGGCACCTATTGCCTGCTGCCGATCATCAAATTATTCGGCAGTCACTATAGCGGTCTTCATTTTTCCGGTGTACGCGCAGAAAACGGAGTGGACGGTTTCACAAAGATCATGCTGGAATACGGAGACGGTACGGGATTGGCCAAGATGGGACTTGGCGTCAAATCCGAAGGAGAACTGATCATTTCAGGAACCAAGGGATATATCTACGCGCCGGCACCCTGGTGGTTGACGAAACATTTTGAAGTTCGATACGAAGATCCAAATAAACGGGACATTTACACCTATCCCTACGAGGGCAGCGGTTTAAAATACGAATACGAAGCATTTGTACAGGCGATCGAGACAGGCGCGATGCCAACGGTCGGCGTGACAGAGGAAGAGTCTGTCGCCATTGCAGAGATCATGGGCAGATTTTTGCAGAAAGAACAGACCTGCCGCGACGCAGCGAGAGCGCGTATAGCGACAGCAAAACCGGATATATGGGCACACAGAGGATGCTCATATGCGTATCCGGAAAATACGCTGGAAGCCTTTGAGGCAGCAGCAAAGCTTCGCGGAATTACCGGAATCGAGACCGATGTGCAGCTGACCAAGGACGGCGAGGTCGTTATTTTCCATGATGAGAATCTCAAGCGTCTCATCGGAGTGGATGCA
Organism: Lachnospiraceae bacterium; assembly: GCA_022768825.1. Classification (GTDB taxonomy): domain Bacteria; phylum Bacillota; class Clostridia; order Lachnospirales; family Lachnospiraceae; genus W0P33-017. The sequence continues at coordinate 683 of JALEJB010000089.1, read as the reverse complement.
AGACTATGCGATTACACGCTGGAAGAATTGAAAAGATTTCGCATTGCCAAAGGAGATGAAAAGGAATCGCAGATCCCTACGCTGGAAGAGACCTTGCAGCTTTTGGAACCGTATTGCAAGGAGCATGGACTGCTGCTCAACATTGAGCTGAAAACAAGCATCATCCGCTATGAAGGAATCGAAGAAAAGACCTATGAGCTGGTGAAAAAATACGGTTTGGAAAATCATGTGGTTTACTCATCTTTTCTGCCGGACTCGGTGAAACGAATGAAGGAACTGGATGGGCAAAACCGGACCGGTATGCTGGCAGGACGTCTGTCCGACTGTATCCGGATGGCGAGGGAAACCGGCGCAGATGCGCTGCATCCCTACAACGGTGGATTTGATACCAAACTGCCGGAGGATTTCAAAACAAAGCCGGTCCGGGTGTGGAACGCAGAGGAACCTTTTTACAAGGACGGACGCTTACTGAAAGAGAAAAATATGCCGAAATACAGTATGTATCGGATGACAGACCTGATCACCAATGTACCGGAACTATATTTATCTTGAAAGTAGATAAGACTCCCACCTCTATAGGTGGCGAGTAAAGCAAATTCGTCTTGGTGGGAGTCCAATCTCCTTCCAAGATAAAGCCTCCGGCGGATTGCAGAGGTGCGCAGAAGAAGAATGTCATGCAGAGC
>JALEJB010000088.1 GCA_022768825.1 Lachnospiraceae bacterium | reverse complement strand
GATTCCGGCAAGGAAATTGCAGAGATGATCTATGAACGTCATGAATTTCTGAGTGATTATCTGATCCGGCTTGGCGTACCGCAAGAGATCGCGGTAGAGGATGCCTGCAAGATTGAGCACGTGATCAGCAAGGAGAGCTTTGCGGCGTTAAAAAATCATTGCACAAGCTGTCAGAAGCTGTGAAAATCAAATAATCCGCTGATATATCATTACTCCGATTGTGCTCAAGCCCGCCAATGCGGGGCGCACAAAAGTCGTAATAATATACCAGCGGATTTTATCTTTCCAGCATCTGACAACACTGTTTCACGTCTCACAGCAGATCCAGCAGATTTTCAATCGGTCCCGGTTTTCCAAAGAAGTATCCCTGGATATAGTCCGGTCCCAGTTCACACATACTGTCCAGATCCTCTTGCGTCTCTACACCTTCAATACAGATCTGAAGGTTGACGTCATGAATCATATCAATCATATGCCTTAAGAGGTTGCGATCATATCCATCCTTTAAAGCCTTCAATGTAAATCCCCGATCAATCTTGATGATGTTCGGGCTGATCTCGTTGATATAATGGAAGTTGGAATATCCCGTTCCAAAATCATCTAAGGCTAATGCCACACCGTTTTCCTTCAACCCCTGACAGAAATTGATAAAATTCTCGTTGGATTCAATAAATCCGCTCTCGGTCAGTTCCATGATCAGGCTTCCCGGACGAAGTCTGTGTTCTTCCACACCGCGAAGAATCTCCGTCAACACATTACTCTTCAAAACCTGGACGTACGACAGGTTCACGGTAACACGGAAGTCTTTTTTCTTCTGCTGCAATTCATAGCAGGCTTCCATGGCACGCTGCAGTACCCATTTTCCGACTGGGATCATCAGTCCGCTTTCCTCCAGCATCGGTATAAATTCAACCGGTGAGATCATCTCTCCCAGCGGTGTCCGGAAACGGAGAAGGGTTTCCGCGCAGATGATCTCTTTTCTCTGCAGATCATAGATCGGCTGGAAATACGCTTCAAATCCTTCAAAACGATTGCGGATCGAGCGGCGCATCATACGAAGCAGTTCTCTCCTTCGCACAAACTGATTATATTCATCCATGTTGAACACGTATGATTTATTTCGTCCACTGAGTTTCGCCTGTCTCAGCGCAAATTCTGAAAGTCTGGCAAATGTCTCATAATTATTGTCCTCTGCTTCTGCGATATCCAATATACCCGCAGATAATGTGTAAAAGACTTCATATCCATTTTCTTCAATAAACGAATTCACCGTCCAACTGATCTTCTGATACAAAAAGTCTGCATCCTGTATCGTTCCGCCGTTCAAGTCCAATACGACATACTCATCCGCTTCAAAACGAAACAGCATCTGCTGCGGGCGCATCACGTCGCTGATGCACTCCGCTGTCCTGCGCAGGATCATGTTGCCATATTGCATGCCACGACTCTCATTGACATCTTTAAAATTGTCAATTCCGATCCGCAGCAAAAAGCCCTTTCGCCCTTCAAATGACACTTTTTGCAATTCATTCCACAAGCCGCCTTCCCCCATCAGACCACTTTCATTGTCTGCCTGCGGTTTCTTTCCGATCTCATTGATACAGCCTATCAGATAAAGAGGACTGCCTTTTTCATCACGGATCACACGACCACGGCAATTGATCCAGACCGGCTGCAGGGCACGATTCAGCCAGCGGTATTTTAAATTATGAAAATCGACCGTTCCATTGATACAGCCCTCCAGATCATCCACCAAAAGCTGATAATCCGCTTCAAAGACAAATTTTTTATGGGTTTCAAGTACCTTCTGAAACTCTGAGCATGGCAGATTGAAGCGTTCCATGGCATGCTCTGAAATCTTGTAGCGATCCTCTTTCAGATCGTACACATAAAGATAATCATCCATGCAAGGATTCAACAGATCAATCGTTTCCTTTACTGATTCATAACTTTCTACTGACATATGATTCCCCCATTTTTCCGATGTAAATTCTATTCAAGTAATTTTTTTGTTTCCTCTGCGGCAAGCTCATACTCGACATCATCATAGTATTCTTTGATGCGTTCCAGACACGCCGACTGCTCATCGGATAACTGCATATGATCAAGTTCATCCAGCGTCTCTTCAATATCAGAAAGCTCATAACTATCCAATGCCTCAGCCAAACGCTGCACAGTTTTTTCCAGCGTCTCATCATCCACTTCGTTTTTCTCTACTTCTTCCTGCGGATGCTCACGTCTCATTTTTTCCAGTTCCTGTTCACAGCCCTGGATCGTGTACTCCAGATCACTGTAAAACTCATCAAAATGTTCACGGATAAAGTTCACATTTCCGGTGATCGCTGCCATCTCAAGAATCTCTGCCGAAAATGCAAGCCGCGGAATATTCAGCTGCTTGCTTGCCCCTTTGATTCCGTGAATCTTATTTCGGAATAAGTCCCGATCGGTCTGTGCATATTCCCGGATGACCCCTGCCAGCTTCTTCATCTCTGACACATAGGTCTTCAGTGCCATATAGTAACCGTTCTGCTGTTGTCTGGCTGTCGACTTATTCAAATCGGAATCCGGCTTTTCACGCAGACGCTCGGGCAGATATTTCTCCAAAATCTCCTTTAACTGCATGACATCGATCGGTTTATGCATAAATGCGTCAAATCCGTGCTCTTTGCACTCCTTTTGCATCTCATCTGCAATATTGGCTGTCAGAAGAATCTTTGGTGCCAGCGAATATCTGCTGATCGCATCCCCTGCCTCGATTCCTGTCATATTCGGCATCATCTGATCTAAGAAGATCAGGTCGTAGCCTTTTTCTTTTGTGGCTTCCACCGCAAGTGCACCGTCTATTGCCGTGTCAATCTGTATCTGCCACGGGCTGCTGATATTTCGAAAAATATCCAGATTGACCGCCATATCATCTGCCACAAGTACCTTTGCCTTTGGATAGACATATGTCGGCATGGCATTGTTGTTCCAGAAGTTTTCCTGATCGTCCTGCGCATAATCTGACACAACGACCGGCTCATGCACCTGAAGCATATCCTTGGTCACTCCCGGAGCTTCCTCATCCGGCAGTTCCTGGCAAAATTGTACACGCATCGTCGTCCCGCTGCTGCCGTCGCTGTCTGCAATGGCATAACCATTCATCACCTCTGCCAGCTGACGGACAATGGAAAGTCCGAGGCCCGTGCCTTCTTTTTCCAACAGGCTCGAATAAGAGATATAGGAACCAAACGCATTTCGGATCTGTTCTCTGGACATACCCACTCCGGTATCTTCGACGTAATAGGTGATCTTTACCTTTTTCGGCGGGATGATCGCCACCTCAAAACGACAGGTGACCGAGCCGTTATCGGTAAATTTGATCGCATTGGAGATCAGGTTCTGAATGATCTGCCGCACACGCATCCCATCCCCATACAGATATTCCGGAAACGGATCCTCCACGATCATCCGAAACTCCACCGGTTTATTTTTCAGATTCATAAAGGCAATGTGTGCCTGTTCTTCCAAAAGCTGTTTGAAATGATACACCTTCGGATGCAGATCAAAGCTGCCATCCTCAAGCTTGGAAAAATCCAGGATTGAATTGACGATATCCAGCAGATTTTCTCCGGCATCGTGCACATGATTGATCATCATGCGGTTTTTCTCGGAGATATTCTGCTGACTCAGCACGATCTCACTTCCACCGATGATCGCATGCAGCGGGCTTCTGAGATCGTGACTCATATTGGCAAGAAACTGACTCTTTTGCCTTGACACCTCAATTGCCTGAACCGTCTCCTTCTTGAGCTCTGATACATCGGTACAGATCAGGATATAGCCTTTGATCTTATTTTTGTAATTTGCTTTGTGCAGACTGCAGCTGTAATATCGGTCCTCAATCTTATATTCCCTGGATCCGCCTGCCTCAATGATCGCATCGATATATTTGCGATACGGAATATCTTCCGGTTTCATTGCCATCTGCTGAACGAAAAACGGAAACAATTCCTTTGCCTGTCTGCTTGCATCCAGATAAAAGAAGTCCGCATCGAACAAAAAGCTCGGTACATCCAGAATCTGAAACAATTCTTCTTTCAGGAAGCTGTTGACATCACGAAGCCTGTCTGTCAAAAACATGCCATCCCAGATCAGACAGGTGATCGCCAGTGCGATCGGCATCACTATATTTTCCGGCAGCACCTTCATCATACAAGGAAAGATCGCTACAGCGGGAATACACAATGCGGAAAGTGAAAGCATCAGATTTTTCTGCATCTGTTCCGAATATTTCTGCTGCGAGATCGTCGCCACCGCAACACCGATGATGACACCGAAAAATATGACCACATATGTCAGATAATAGGGGCGGTAAAAATTGCCGCGCCAAAGCTGGGTACAGACCAGTACATCCATGGCAAGCAGCGCTGTGAAGATGACTATATTCTGCCACAGCCGCAACCCGGCGTTCATGGAATCCAGCACATAATACAGGATCAGGGTCAGAAACTGTATCAACAACAGATCCTTCAATACCTTAAATACTTCTGTTGCCCCCGTCATGTATTCAATGATCAGATAAAAATTATAGCAGCCGATCAATCCCAGGATCAATGGCAGCAATCTGTGGCTGTAGGAATGAAATCTGCTCAGGATGAGGATTTCCAAAGATGCCAGTGTGATCACCAGACACCCCAAAAGAAATATGACCATACCTAATATGCCTCCTGCCCCTCAAGGATCCGTCGCACTTCCGATAATACATAGAACGGCTGATACGGTCTCACGATATATCCTGCTGCCTTTAGCTGTCTGCACGTCAGCACTGTCTCCACATCCGACAATGCCGATACAAACAGGATTGGAATCTGATAATCGTATTTTTCATTGATCAGCTTTGCCACCTCGGTTCCTTTCATCTCCGGCATATCGATATCCATGATGATCAGATCCGGAGCCTTGCTTTTGGACAGATAGGTCAATGCCTGCTGACCGGATTTCAACAAAACAAGCTTATACTCCTGTTCCAGGATATCACGGATCGTTCGCAGATTGGATTTCATATCATCTACAACCATGATCTTTTTTCGTACAGCAGCCGTCAGCATTTCCTGTCTGGATGCCTCGTTTTTCGCCAGATAACCATCGTCTGTGGAATGGATCGTAAGACTTAAGTTCTCCCTTTCAGACAGATCAATGGTCTGTCCGTCTGCGATACGTCTGACCACCGGTCGCAGGTTATGTACCCCGGTATTGTCTAACACCAAGCAGACATTTCCGTTGGACAGGCGGATCTCTGAGCCCTTCGGATACAATGGTATCAGCTTGATAAAGCAATCTACCACTTCCTTGTCGAAACTGATACCGCAGCCACCCATGAGATATTCTGCTGCCTCCCAGTGCGTATATCCCTTCTTAAAAGGCCGATCAGATACAAGTGCATCATATACATCTGCCACATGTAAGATTTTTGCGATCAACGGAAGTTCTGTGCCGTAAATACCATTCGGATATCCGCTTCCGTCCTCATTCTCATGGTGAAACAACACCGCCTGCTTCACCGACGGCGTGATGATCGTTTTATCCTTGATCATCTCATAAGAAAGCTTCACATGAGAACGCATGATATCATACTCTTCTCCGGTGAGACGCTCTTTTTTATTCAGAATCTCCATCGGAATCTTCATTTTTCCAAAATCGTGAAGGATTGCGGCATTTACCAAATCTGCCAGCTCCTGATCCGACAATTTCATACCGGTTCCCAGCACACAGCTCAACACTGCCACATTCACCGAATGCGCATAGGTATAGTCGTCCACGGCATGCAAATTAAACATATCCAAAGAGACGATCTGCTTTTGCAGGATCTCCTCAATGATGGAATGTGAAACCGGAACACTGTCCTTGACACTCATGGATTTCACGCACTCCATGGCAATCTTTCGCAGCTCCGGCGAGATCGCCGGCTCTAATACGACGTCCTCCGATATGGGATCCTGAATATAGATTCCGCCGAATTCCATGCTGATCAGCCGCTCTATATATTTTTCTGTAAGTTCCGTCCCCGCGACGATCATGACATGTCCGGAGGTGTCAAACACATCCGACATCAGAATATCGCCCGGCTTTGCCTTGTCCAAGGTTATGTATCTCATGGTACCTCTGCTTTACTGAATGATCTGTTTTAAAACCAGTGCTTTTCCAAGATCTCCTTCCACCCGGATCTTGTGTAAGGTAAAGGCCAGCACCGGATCCAGCTTTCCGTTCATGATCTTGATGATGTTATCCGCAGAGGCAGTCACCAAAACATCTCTGTCATAATATTCGTATGGTTCCACCTTGATCTCACCCCCGGTGATCTCCAGATAAAAAGCACCTGATGCCTCACCTTCTACATTGAACTGGAATGCAATGTGATCCTGAATCTTGCTTGCATCCGCCTTTGCCGCAGCTTCTTTGATCGTAGTTACTAATTCTTCGTATGTCATAAGTATTCCCCCTATGCCTGCATATCATGATACCGGAATCAAAAATCATATTTTTCATGCACGTATGACCGTTTGACCCTATGATTATCATATCACAATATTACACAAAAAGTCTACCGACTTAGCTGTAACTTTTGGGTAAATCTACAGAAATTTTATGATATCCGCAAGCGTTTGGGCGCACCCATACAAAATCGGTGTCATCCAATCTTCTGCCGGTGTCTGATCCGGTACAAATATCACCGGACAACCTGCCCCATGCGCACTCTTTACTCCGTTTGGCGAATCCTCCACCGCCAAACATTCCCGGGGCTGCAAACCTAACTTTTCGCAGGCATATTGGTAGATCTCCGGCGATGGTTTTCCGTGCTCCACCATAGTGGCACAGATCAGCTCGTCAAAGCTGCCTGCAAGTCCCACCTGCGATAAATATTTTTTTGTGCGCTCCAAATCGGTTGCCGTCGCCACCGCCCGCAAAATCTGTTTTTCTTTTAAGTAATCCAAAATCTGCCTTGCGCCCGGTTTGACCTGTATGCCGTCTTTTTCCAGACACTCTCCTATGAGCTTTGTACGATAGGCACGAATAGCCGCATAATCCAGATTTGGATCATCAAACATCTGTTTCAGATGCTCCGGTGCGTAAGGTCTGCCCAGCGAGCGCATCGAAAGTGCCTGCTCGTCACTCATCTCATAGCCGAAATGCGCGAGTGCCTTGGGCCAGGAGATGCGATAATATTTTTCCGTGTCGATCAAGGTTCCGTCCATATCAAAAATAACTGCTCGAATCATAGCTGCCTCTTCTTTCTTTTTTCGTTGAATGTCTCATCCGAATTTTCTTGTATGACTTATTTTACCATGATTCCCCCGAAAAAACACTCCGGATTACAAATCATAATAGCCAACCAAATTGTAACGATGTTACGAAAGATATCCGTATAAAAAAATGTCCCCTGCACATACTTTAAAAAAAAGTATACAGGAGACAATCATATGATCAAAAATGCAACTTCCGAGCTTCCTCTTGCCGCAATGGATGAAATTCCGACTCCGAAAGAGGATGCCGTAACGATCACCGGTTTGGTAAAAAAAAGCGGCCGTATTACCGGCTATCAGTTATCCGACGACCGTATTGTCAGCCGCGAGGAAGGTGTCGCCCTCGCAAAAGACGGCCAGATCCGTGGTGTCGGCATCGCCCACAACAAAGACACCGTTTATTTAAAATCGCTGCCGGACGAATCGGAAAGCAATAATCTCTCGTCGCTTCCAACCGTGAAGGGATAATTTTTGCGTCACCGCAGAAACGCCCTCCGAAAAAAAACGATATGCCCCTGTCTGATCGACAGTGGGGCATATCATATATCTGTTATCTGTGAATTTGTTTTGATACGCACACCTATTTTTCAGGTGTTGAGCCATATTTCAAATATTTCCATACATTGATAGATGCCAGTGGATGACCATCGAAATCAAAAAATGCCTGATTGTCCCACGAGCATCCGCCATAATACAATCCCGCATCCTCCGGATCATAATCAGAAGCATAGCTGCTGGCCCAACCGCTTCCATACTTTTCCCAGATAGCGGAATTATCTGCATCTGCATCCCCAACAGGGATCCATGCGCCCTCCCAGTAAAATACTCCGGATGCTCCGGCTTCATTGGCGTTGGCAACCACGTCACGGATCATGTTTGCCTGTCCTTGAACTGTCGCCGGATATCCATCCACCAGATCAGCTACACCTACCAGACTGTTTCCATAGCCATCGCCATCTTCTGATGTGTAGCAATATGAAGTCTCGGCAATTAACACATCTTTACCATAATCCTCTTTGATTTTGGATACGACCGTCTTCATGTTGTCAAAATCTCCATCCCAAAACGGGTAATAAGAGAGACCGATCACATCATAATCAAGCTCGTTTGTATCCAGCTTTTGTACCAATCCGTAAAGCTTTGCCGGTTCTGTTATTCTTGTATAATGAATGACTACCTGTAAGTCCTTATCATAACTCTTTGAAATCTCACGTACAGCACTGCTTCCTGACTTCAACAAAGTAATCACATTCCTGGTGATCGTTTCACCCGCCATTCCATAGTTTATTTCATTTCCAATCTGAACCATTCCAACATCTACACCCGCATCCAACAACTCGTTCAGACTGTCCTTTGTATATTCATATAAAGCATCTGATTTTTCTTCTAAGTTCATATTTTCCCATGCTTTAGGCACATGCTGTCTCTTTGGATCAGCCCAAAAATCTGAATAATGAAAATCGATGCACACTTTCATTCCATACTTCGTTGCCCGCTTGCCAAGCTCTTTGGCAGTTTCCAAATCATTATTTCCACCGCCATATCCATTTCCATCTTTGTCGTACGGATCATTCCATACACGAATGCGAATATAGTTTACTCCTGCTTCTGCAAATGTTTGGAAAACATCCTGCTCCTCGCCATCAAAATTGTAGTATTTTACTCCGCTTTTTTCTTCAACCAATACGGATGATGCATCCATTCCTTTGATAAATTCATCCGATATATTTGGAACGGCTTCCACATATACATCCGAATCCTCCGGTCCGGTAGGCAGAGTTACACTAAAATCCGGTTCTTTTGCAGCACTGTTTCCACAGCCGGTCAACAGACCAACCCCTAAACTCGCGCATACACAAAATGCAATTAATTTCTCACATGTTTTTCTCATCATCATTTTTCCCTCCAATATTTTCATATTTTATCAGAGGAAATCTGTAAATTCTATGAAGAAAGTTGTATAATATATGCACATTCTTGTCAAATAGGAGGGTAGATATGTACATTGATTATGGGGATTCTATTGAAAATCATCCGAAAGGGAATATGAACAAAAGTAAATCTGTTCTTGTAAATAGCTGTGGAACCTATAGGCTGATCTCCAAACCAATGCTTCAAACCTGCCGACCTGAGGGGAGATGTGATTATCAGATCATCTATATTGCCTCCGGCAAAGGATATTTCTATTTTGACCCCAATACGCCAACCGTATTGGAAGCCGGTCACTTTATCCTCTACCGTCCATATACATATCAAAACTACATTTATTACGGTGAAGACCACCCAAGCATCTATTGGATCCACTTCACCGGAGCAGATATTGATCATCTCTTCAACACATACGGAATCAGTCCTGTAGAAAATATGATTTCAACCGGAGTACATCCTCATTTTGAAGAAACGTTTTTGGAAATTATTTTAGAACTGCAATTACAGAGACCTTTTTCTGAAGATCGTGCAGCTTTTTTGTTCATGCAGCTGATCTTAATGATCGGTCGCCACAAAATCGACCGAGGGCAACATTTCGAGAATGCACACGTAACTGAGATTGATCTTTCCCAGGCATATTTTCATAAACACTATCAGGAGAACATCAATGTGGAGGAATATGCCCGGAATAATGGGATGAGTCTCAGCTTTTTCTTCCGAAAATTTAAAGCACAAACAGGTTTGTCTCCCTTGCAATATATTCTTGAAATACGCCTTGCCAATGCGCAGAGATTACTGACAACAACAGACTACTCCATAAACGAAATTGCAAGAATCGTTGGATACGAAAATGCTTTGTACTTCAGCAGATTGTTTCATAAACATATTGGGCAATCTCCCAGAGAATATCGGGAATCCTATCAATAACAGGTCCTATTTCCCCTGTTCTCTACAACCAAGTCCAAGCCAAGTAACTGAATCAATGTGATTGTCTTACCAAATTCATCTTCGATTTCATGTTTTTTTAATGATGTAGAAATTTTTACACCATGTTTTACGCTACAGTATTTAATTTTGAAACTAAATCAATATATTCTTTCATATCGTCTATATACTTATATGGAGCATACTCCGGGTAAAGATCTGGAGTATCCAACACTACAATCTGAACTCCATCTGCACGAATTGCCTCCAGTGTCCCCGGTAAACATCTTGCCTCATTTGGAGTCTTACAACTATATGCCAAACAACCTTGCTGGTCAAATATTTTTGCAATTACATATATTTTTTTATCTCCCATTTTTCTCACCTCGTAGATGATTTAACTGTTCCAAAAACTCCTGTTCGTTCTGAATCGCACCTTCTAAATACAACTCATACATTGCCTTACCAATTTCAGCCGTATCATACTTGTAAATATGACGATGACTCCATACATTGTACTGAAAATCTTTTCCACACCATAGTTGTATTTCTATTGGATACGCCAAATTGTCTCTTTGATAATATAAATGTATTGCACGATAGCCATCGTCTACTTTCTTTCCATTTCTTAAGTCAACTACTCTGAAATATTCTGGAAACTCTGACGGGTACTCATCTAAATGCAATCGAAATCCCAATACGTCATTAAAACATTGCTTAAACCCACCATGATTCCTTATGGTTTTTTCGTACTTCCTATAAATTGAATCATCACTCTTAAATCTAGACCCTATCAAATTTTCCTGAATCAGAATATCCACATAACTTGCTCTGTATTTTCCAATATCTTGTATTATTTTTTCCAAAGGTGTCTGGCTTAATGAAATTTGTTTTAAACTTTGTCCCAATGTGGATTCATATGATAACTCATCCAGTATTTCCTTTGAAATAAATTTCTCCATTTTTGCCTCACACCTTTCTTCAATGTTTTATGATTTCAAGCCATATTTATAAGTATATTTTACCACAATTTCACACTGATACTACCACAACACACCTAACATTTGATTATCATCGCAATTCTCTACTCGAATGAAATTCTCTCCAATAAATGAATTTCTACCAACCGAAATCTCAGATACATCTTTTACAGGCTTGTTTAAAAAAATCACGATGGCATCACTCTTTACTCCGTTAAACAGAAATCAGAATTTTACATCTATACGCTGTCTTAATACCTTATTTCTCCTCCACCACCTGAAAAATCAAAAACTTCAGATAGTAGCTTTCATCCGCTGCCCACAGGATCGGATGATCCTTTGCCTGGGTGCGAAACTCGATCTGGCGCAGACGCTTATGGGTGGACCTCGCCGCCTCACGGATCGTTTTGACAAACAGCTCCTGTGTCATAAAATGCGAGCAGGAGCAAGTGGCCAGATACCCGCCGTCCCGTACCAGCTTTAAGCCTTTCATATTAATCTCACGATAACCCTTGATGGCGTTTTTTGTTGCTTCTCGTGACTTCGTAAATGCCGGCGGATCGAGGATGACCACGTCATAGGTCTCCCCCGCCTCTGCCAGCTTCGGCAGCTCATCCAATACATTCGCGCAGCGAAAGCTGACCGTCGCATCCAATCCGTTTCGGATGGCATTATTCGTCGCCTGTTCAATGGCATACTCTGAGATGTCGAGTCCGGTCACTTCTGCGGCACCGGCGATCCCGGCATTGAGGGCAAAGGTTCCCATATGGGTAAAGCAGTCCAGAACCCGCATCCCCTTGCAGATGCTCTGCATCGCCAGACGATTGTATTTCTGATCCAGAAAAAACCCGGTCTTTTGTCCATTGACCACATCCACCATATAGTGGACACCATTCTCAACGATCTCCACATCCGTATCAAAGGGTTCACCGATAAAATCCTTCACCTTCGGCAGTCCTTCTTTTTTTCGCTCATTGGCATCGCTTCTCTCGTACACACCGCGAATCTGTATGCCATCCTCAGCAAGCAGTTCCTTTAACAGTTTCACGATCGTAAGCTTAAACTGCTCCATGCCAAGAGAGAGACACTGCACCACCAGTACATCCGCATATTTATCTACGACAAAACCCGGAAAAAAGTCCGCATCGCCAAAAATCAGACGACACGAACTCAGATCCCGATAGGACAGGTCCAGATTCCCCAGCCCCCGCCGGATCACTTCCACGGTTCGCTCCGGCAGCGCCTGCCCGGACGCATGCTCCGATTTGCGCAGGACGTCCTTTCTGTATTCGTAGGCATTTTTTACCCGCATACGTAAAAACGCTTCATCGATCTCCTGCTCCACATGCCTCGTCAGCATGCGGACCCGGATCTTGGAGTTCTGATTGATGACTCCTTTTCCCATCGGGTAACCGTCAAAATCATGTACGATGACGACATCCCCGTTTGTAAAGCTCCCTGCAATGGTATCTATTTCATTGTCGAAGACCCACATCCCACCTGCTTTGATGGTGCGGCCTTCTCCTTTTTTCAACGTCACGATTGCGCTCATTGAAACCTCCTGTTGCCCTTTTTATGCCTTTTTGGCACATGCTTCGTCATGCAAAGCATGACAATCCTCGCAGCAAGTATGCCAAAGCGTACTTGAACCGCGTGAAACGCATACAAGAAGTATAGCTCAATTTTGCGCAAAGTGCCACTCTATTTTCTCTTATAGGTGCGCGCGTATAACACGATCATCACAATGAGGCATACAATGGTGGCACCGGCAATGTACCAGGCGGACCAGTCCCCGTGAAACGACTCGCCAAAAAGCTTCGCCTGAAAGGTAAATGTATGTTTTAACTCTTCTACAAAAATTCCGTTGTCCAATCCGCCAATCGTCGCATCAATCTCTCCCAGCACACCAGTCAAAAGCACCTGACGAAACAGTGCGGTCACGTGGCTTGCCGGAAAAAGATTGCAGGCAGTCTGGACACCATCCGAAAACTGCGAGATCGGGATATAAGCGCCGATCACAAATCCCGCTGCCGCAGACAGCATTCCGAAAAAAGCGCCGGATGCTTCTGAGGATTTAAAAAACAACATGAGGATCATGAAAAATGCAGTGGCACTGACCGAACCAAGAAGGATCACGCCGTAAGCTGCCAGAATGTCTATGGCATCCATATACAGATCACCCATATTCGATAAAACGACCAGTCCTACCGTCAGTATGATCCCTGTCATCACGATGGCGGAAATCGTGGATGCCAGAAAATAAGACAATATGATCTGCCAACGCTTTAACGGTGTCGCCGAGATATCATAGTCGATCTTGTTTTCCCGGTCTTTGACAATTGTCGATAAGCAGTTAAACGGCACCGTGATCATCGCTGATCCGAGAATTCCGGTCAACAGCAAGCCATTGGCAAACATCTCGATATCCGTCGCATGTACGATTTCCTCCAATCCCTGCATCGCCCCCTCAATTGCGTCTACAAAGGTGCTTTTTAAAAACAGGAGATACAGCACAAAGACAATGATGGACGTCAACAGTGAAAAGATAACCGATTGCCTGTCTTTAAAATAAATCGATAAATTTCTTTTTGTAAATCCGATAAATCCCCGCATGATCATAACTCCTTTCCGGTCAGATTCAAAAATACATCATCCATACTTCCCTTGATGATCTCATAATCCGTGATCCGATCCCTGTGCTCATAAAGAAATTCCGTAATATTGCCATCAAAGCTCACATTATAATGATCCACATCATAGCTGAATTTTTCCGACAACTTTCGGATAAAATTCTCGTTATCCCCGGATTTTTGCGCATACCAGACCAGCTTGGATGAGGTATAGTTTGTTTTCAAAAAAGCAGGCGTTCCCTGACACCGGATCTGTCCTTTGTCCAGAATGACGACATGGTCGGCATCTCTTGTCTCTTCCATGTAATGGGTTGTCAAAAAGATCGTCATCCCCTTTTCCCTTCTCAGATAATTGATGTACTCCCACACCAGCTTTCTGGATTTGGGGTCCAGTCCGGTTGTAGGCTCATCCAGAAATAAGATCTTCGGTTCATGGATCAATGCCCGCATGATATCCACGCGACGCCTCTGTCCACCGGACAATTTCTCGTACCTGCGGTTCCAGATCTCCTGCATCTGCAGCTTCTCTGATACCGCATCCAGCCGCTCCTTGATCTGCGCTTTGGAAAGTCCGTAATAGGAACCTCTCGTATACAGATTTTCCTTGACCGTCAATTTATTATCCAGCACCGAATTCTGGAATACGATTCCGATCCGGCTTCGAATAAAATCGTCATCTTTTCCCAGGGTGTGCCCACAGATGCGCACCTCACCGGACGTCTTTTCCAAAATCGTACACAAAATATTGATCGTCGTGGATTTTCCCGCTCCGTTTTCTCCGAGAAAAGCAAACAGTTCTCCTTCTTCTACAGAAAACGAGATATCGCTTACTGCCAGATGCTCTTTATATTTTTTTGTCAGGTGGCTTACTTGTATGACTTCCATCTCTTTTTTCTCCCTTCAAATTTCATCTGCTGTCACCATACTACGAATCCGGGCAGAAAAAAAGCGCATCTCTACCAAGTTGCAAAAACTGTGGTATGAAATGCACTTTTTATTGGCATGATCTATTCCTGATCCTGAATATCCTTTAGTGCCTGATTGATCCGTTCCTGATTGCGCCAGCCGTTCCAATAGGAAACCAGCCACACAAATAGATACACCAGAAAATAGATCGCAGAGACAAAAGCGAATTCCTTTGGCTCACTATACCAGTGCGCCACATATCCGATTCCCGCTACAATGCCATACAAGAGCAGACAGTGTCCGATCAGCCGGATGATAAACTGCCCTCTCGTCATCTCTTCTTCGTTCAGCCAGATCAGGCTTGGAATCGCACAGATCAGTCCCGTCACGACAATCATGAGGAGATCTTCCCATCCCAAAACAAACTCATATCCCTGCCGTTCTGCAAAAAAACCTTCCAGACCAATGCCAAGCAGGATGCCTGTTGATATTGTCATCGCCTGTTGAAACAGTATCTTCAATTTCTTCATATCAGATTCCGAGCCTCCTTTTTACTTCCTTGACATAGCTTCGTGAAATGACCACCTGCTCCCCGTTTAAAAAAGTTGCATTCAGCTTTCCTCCCAGT
Organism: Lachnospiraceae bacterium; assembly: GCA_022768825.1. GTDB lineage: Bacteria > Bacillota > Clostridia > Lachnospirales > Lachnospiraceae > W0P33-017. The sequence goes on along the minus strand of JALEJB010000088.1, from coordinate 651 downwards.
TCCGATTTCACGCTTTTCACTTTTTTCAGATGAATGATCATCGCCTTTGCGGAACGCATAAAATATGGTCCGAGCATATGTTCCAGCTCGTACAGACGATACTTTGTCTCATAGCAGTGATCCTTTGTATAGATAAACGTCTTTTTATCGATGGACTCGATATAATAAATTTCGCTCATCTTGCAAAAATACGTTTTCCCATCCAGTGTGACAGCGATACTTCCTCCCACACCTTCCAGCAAGTCGATGGCATTGCTGATGGTTTCTGTTTTTTCTGTTGCACGGATCAGCGCGCACTCTGATTCTTTTGACGCAACCTGTTCAAATACTACCTGCACCTTATCCCCTTTTCCCTATCTCATCATTTTCCTTTTTTAAATAAATTTTTTTACAGCCTTTTTAAATTCTTCCACCGCAGTGGTATCTCCATCCTCCAGGGCATGCGCAATGCAGTGCGTCATGTGCTCATTGATGATCTCTTTTCCAAGATTTCTGAGGGCGGAGGTTACAGCGGAAAGCTGCATCAGCACATCCGCGCAATCCTCATCATTTTCGATCATCGTCTTGACGTGCTGCAAGTGTCCGATCGCTTTCGAGATGCGGTTGATCTGTTTTTTCTTTTCTTCCTGCGAATGATAATGCTTATGTGTA
>JALEJB010000073.1 GCA_022768825.1 Lachnospiraceae bacterium | reverse complement strand
AGACGCAGGCAGATTTTCCAGTGCTTCATCCGTCTGTTCTTCCTGTGAGTTTCCGGCAGGCACTTCAGATGGAATATCCGTCTGATCCAAGGACTTCAGATATTCTTCGGCTTTCTTGGGATCTGCCTTTTTGGCATCCAGAGGCAACGTAAACAATGCGTTGCATCCCTCATAGTCTTCCTTTCTTGTAATCTCACCGCTTACGGCATCATAATCATAAGCTTCTGTGAATATGCGTGCGCTGTCATCATCTGCCAGACACAGATACACATTCCGATCTGCAAACAGTTCCAGATTATCACATTCTGCCATACGATACAGTACACCATCCCGAACAAATTCCGAATAACCGCCGCCGGCGACAAAAATATTATAGTTCCATGGCTGCACGCCCTGAATAAACGGGCTGCTCAAGAAACGCTCCTTGTCATATTCCGGCGAACTGCTCTCCGGCATCGGTGTTCCGTCGGCATGCTCGATCGCCAGCAGCCAGTAACTGCGGTCACTTCGAATCTCACCATCCGATGCCATTCTGGCATAATCGGTCAGCTCCTCGCCGGAGACAATTCCGATCAGCGTGATTCGATAACTGCCATACGACTGTGTCTCATTCACGAGCACCGCACCTTCCCCGGAAAAAGCCTCTGCCAGCTTTTGATCCTTCAGCTCTACAGCCGCCTCCTGTGGGGTCAGATACCGCCATGCGGCGTAGGTCGTTCCCCCGCCGATCAGAAGCACTGCCGCTACAATTGCAGCCGTTGCCGCAGTTCTTTTTACACTCCATGTACTCCTTTTCCTCAAATGGTCTTTCATCTCTTCCTTCATCTGCACTTCCTCCTTCGCTCTGCGCAAGATCTGTTCGTTCAGCGCGTTGTCCGGCCAAACGTCCGGAGTAAGGGCAGTGGTCAGTAATCTGTCTAAATTTTTGTTCTCACAAATCATGTTCTCATGATCTTTGCAATTTTGTTTTGATCTGTTCTGACTAATTATCATCCAACCACACCTCCGTCAGTTGTTGTCGTAACAGTTTTCTCGCCTGATGCAATCTGCTCTTTACGGTTCCGACCGGAACACGAAGCAGGGACGCGATCTGTGCCACCGAAAGTTCTTCCATATAATAGAGTAATACCACTATCCGATATTTTTCCGGCAGGGCATCCACTGCGCGCCGCACATATTGCCGTTCCTCAGTGCGAAGCACTTCTGTCTCAATGGAGTCTGTCACGTAAGCTTCCCCTGTGATTGCCTCACTGCCCGGTGCATCCATCGACTGCTCCGGAGCAATCCTCTTTCGCCACGCTACCTTGCGACGCTTGTTTTTCCACAGTCGGACCGCCACAGACAGGAGATAACTTTTCGGGTTGGCAGCTTCATCATTATGCAATTGTTCAATATGTTCCATTGCCATGAGAAACGTGTCCTGATAAAGTTCGTCCGCCCACTCACGCACTCCGGTCAGATGCAGGCAGAAGGAATAGATTGTCGTTCCATACTGCGCGATGATCTGCTCCAGTTCAAAAACTGTCATATGTCATACCATTACCGCCGCCTTTTCATGCGGCGATATTCTGCTTTCATAAATTCAGACGTCTGATCTGTTGAAAGGATTTTTGCCCTTCACCATTCTATTGTAACAAGTTATGGATTGGTTCGGAAAAATTTCCCCTTTCGTGTGTCAGGCTTTGATTTAGGAATTCTTTTTAATATATTTAGCATTCACATACTTTGTAGCACGAGCTTGTCCTAATTTCATAACAGACCCTGTCTTTACCATTTTACCTAATACAGATTCAACTGTAGTAGGACTTACATCTTGTAAAATTTCACATATCTCAGACTTCGAAATTGGCAACACACTATTCAACACCGTCTGTTCTATTCTTTCTGTTTTACTTAATCGTTTACCATTTACGGTTGAAAATCTTTTATCAAGTTCTTTATAACATCGATATAATGTTGAGAGAAAGTTCTTCATAAACTCAAAATATGTGTTTTCATTTGTGTGCCATCCTACAAATGAATCATGGAGCGCAGAATAATAATATTCTTTTGATTCGTTAATCTTTTCTTCAAACGAAACATATTTTCCAACATCATATCCACTCTTGTACAATAAAAACAACGAAAGGAGCCTGGATACTCGTCCATTTCCATCAGCAAAAGGATGAATGCATAAGAAATCTAAAATGACACACGGAATCAATAGCAACTTATTTACTCTGGGATTATCTCTTGCTTCCATATACGCATATATCAATTGATCAATGGCTTCATCCGTTTCACCAGCCGGAACCGGTGTAAATCTCACTTTACGACGTCCATTTTCATCTATTTCCATAATCAAATTGTCTTCCGTTTTAAATTGTCCTGATAATTGATATCCTGCAATACCCGTCATTACTTCATGAATGTGGAGTATCATATTTTTTGAAAGCGACATATTTTCATGAGAAGAATGAATTTCATCTAAGGCATCTCTATACCCGGCAATCTCCCGTTCACTATGATTCAACGGAGCGCTATTTCCATCTACAATCTCCTTGATTCGAGCATCTGTAGTCACAATACCTTCAATTGCATTTGATCCTTTTACCGATTGCACTCTGGCTATTTTTTCTAACTCAGTATATATATTTCTATTCGTAACTTTTCGATTTCCGGAAATCGCATTAAATGCAGCAATAGAAGCTGTTAAATTTACTATTTCTGCCGGTAATAAGCCCTCGTCTAAAAAAGAATAATCAAAAATATGCATCATACACCTCCAGTATTTGCATATATATTATAAAAAAATATGCAGATTTTCAAGCAAAATCTGCATATTTATCATGATTTTTTATGCACATATACTATTGTGGGCAAATTCTCATCGCCCCAGGCTTTCATATGATCGAGAACGGTTCAAGTACGCCTTGGCGTACTTGCTGCGAGGTGCGCGTCATGCTTTGCATGACATTCTTCTTCTGCGCACCTCTGCAATCCGCCGGAGGCTTTATCTTGGAAGGAGATTGGACTCCCACCAAGACGAATTTGCTTTACTC
>JALEJB010000069.1 GCA_022768825.1 Lachnospiraceae bacterium | reverse complement strand
GAACAGGAAAAATGTTCTACTGGGAGCATGCCGGTCGTATGGATGATCCAAGGTATAGCAATGATTTTGTTCAGAAGATGAATTTGTATATGGAGAATCAATTGTTTCAAGGAGAAGATGTTGTAGTAACTTATGAGACGATGACTAACCCTCTGAATATTTATAATGTGAACATTCTTGTTCAAAAGATGATTGAAAAGATGAAATAAATGATATGGGGAAAAGTGATGTACATATGTGAATGACTTGAATGGGGACTATTACAATTGACAAAAAATGACATGATATCATTTTATTCAAAAAGAGTGCCATATTGCCATTATTGTTGTGTGTGGTATAATTTGTGTGTTAAATATGAAATGTTACAGAGTTGGAGTTAAAAAAGGAAGGATTGAAAAGAAGGAGCAACAAAAGATGGAACATACAAATTATATTGAAAAAGCAAAAAAATTACGTAGTAATCCAATGTGCCCCAATTGCGCAGAGACAATCATGATGTCATTTGCAGATAAAGTCGGCATATCGGAAGAACAAATGGCGATGTTAGGCAGCAATTTTGGCGGCGGTATGAAATCAGGAGCTACCTGTGGTGTCGTAACGAGTTCGTTGATGATTCTGGGATTACTTGGGATCTCTGATCCGGGAATCGTCAATGAGTTTCAACGAAGAATAAAGGAAAATCACAATGGTATGATCAATTGTGTGGATTTGCTGAGGGCAAATGCCCAGGCGGGCGGACAAAAGAAAGCACATTGTGACGGAATGATCTATGAAGCCATAAAATTGCTGGAAGAGCTTGCTTTGAAAAAAGATATTTAGAATTGGAAAGTTGTTTTGGATGCAGTTGCTTGTTGTCAAATCAAGAGTAATCGGTTATAATGTGACGCAGGGTAAAATTATGATTACTTTTCAGATCTGATAGCGCCAGGGCTGACGTCTGGATTTTGAAAGGAACTGTGATACCATGGGAAAAATAAACAGAACATCAATATTAGCGGGAATGCTCATTGGAATCGGTGTTGTCATAAATACTTTTTCTGAAAACAAATATGTTGGAGCCATGCTATTCAGCTTTGCGCTGCTTACGATCATAAAATTACAATTGCAGTTATTCACCGGTCAGATCGGATATTTTACAGAGAAGAGATTTGATATCAAAGAGTATATCATCATGCTTCTTTTTAATTTTATAGGCGTGGCAATGGCTGCATTTTTAGGTGTCATAACGAAAAACGAAGCAGGTTTTTCCAAAATGATGGAGATTTCCAGTCAGAAATTTGCCCGTTCCTATATTGAATTGTTGATATGCGGCATACTCTGCGGTGCGTTAATGCTGATCGCAGTGCATACAAAGGACTCGATCATCGTTGTCTTCTGTATTATGATCTTCATTTTATCCGGATATGAGCATTGTGTGGCAGATTTTCCGTTTTTCTTATTGAATATTTCAATCGAGAATAGTATCAAGTTTTTACTGATTATATTAGGAAACTCGATCGGTTCGATCGTAACATACCTGCTCATGATGCGAAAACAGAAGAATGCGTAAATCAAGTGTCTCATGCTAATGTTTGCAAAAGACGATGAAAAAAATCAGAACGCTCTTGACAACGGGAGCTTTCTTTTCTATACTATATTTAACAATTAAGTTAAATGTTAAATGAAAGGAGCATAGATGGCAGTACATGAAACATTAAAGGCGTTGGACGATCCGATCAGACGCGAGATTTTAGGAATGCTGAAAAAGGGACGTCTGTCAGCCGGAGAAATTGCGGATCGATTTGATATCACCGGCGCAGCGATCTCCAGACACTTATCAGTTCTAAAAGACGCGGATCTGGTACGGGACACAAGGGAAGGAAAATTTATTTATTATGAATTGAACACCTCTGTACTAGAGGAAGTGCTGGTCTGGATCACAGATTTGAAAGAAAAGTAGCAGATGATAATGATGCAAAAACTGTGAAGTTGAGCAGCTGAGATTGTGTCAAGTTTTCTATGAAAACCTGATATGTAGCGTCGGTCCATTTGTCGAAGGCAAATTTTTGAATGGACCGATGTTCAACAGAAAGGAGAATGACTATGAAAATATCAAAATGGAAATCGATTGTTTCTTCACTATTTATTTTATTACCGGTGGTGGCAGAATGGATACTGCTGGAGATTTTCTCGGAGCAAGTTGTTTATGCAGGGGGACTTACAAAAAATACAATTCTTGTGATGGGCATTATACAGACAGTGGTGCTTTGGATCCTGCATTTTGTATGTCTTTATTTTACGATGAAAGATTGCGGAAATCAGAACCAGAGTGAAAAAGCTTTGGGGATGACGTTTTGGATCGTGCCGATCATTGCCTGGTTTCCGGCAGGAATCAGCATGAAGGCACTGTTGCATCTGCCATTTGATCTGACTTTTTTGACATTGGTTTTTTTAAGCGCACTGCTGATCATAGTCGGAAATTATTTGCCGAAGTGCAGACGCAATTCTACGCTTGGAATCAAGGTAAAATGGACATTGTACAATGATGAAAACTGGAATGCCACACACCGCTTTGGAGGACGGGTGTGGGTCATCGGCGGTCTGGTATTGTTTCTCCTGGCGTTACTTCCGAAAACCAATCTCATCCTGCCATTTTTCCCAGTGATGCTTGTGGTCATTTTTGCACCGATGATCTATTCTTATCTGTATTACAGAAAGCAGAAGGAAGCAGGTACCTATACAGAGGATACGGAGATCGCTTTTCGGTCATGGGGAAAATATGTGAGCATCTTTGTGATTGTAATTCTGGTTTTTGTCGCTGTACTTTTATCAAGCGGATCGATCCGTATGCAATACAATGAATCGGATTTTGAGATCAATGCTACTTACTGGAATGATTTGACTATCCGCTATGAAGATGTGAAAGAGATCACATATCTGGAGCAATATCAGAAGGGCTCGAGAGAAATGGGATTTGGATCGGCGAAGCTTGGAATGGGATATTTCCACAGCGATGAGTTTGGCGATTATACGTTGTATGCATACAATCGTACCTCTCAGGGCGTGTGCCTGAAGGTGGGCGAAGAGACGATTGTGATCAGTGCAAAGGATGAGGAAGCGACCAAGGCAATCTATGAGGAACTTTGTAACCGAATACAATGATACCGGGGGCAAAATACCTTTTGAACCATGCATCATAAAATGATAAAATGGATTGACAGTGAAAGACAGGTTTTATATAATATCTTATAATATATATCGCACGATATATATTATAAGATATTTTGTTTTAAGGGAAATTCCTCCCAATTTCCTTTAAAACAAAATAATCATTTGAATTATCATTACCGGAAAGGATGGAATAAAATGGCTCCGAAAATCAAATATACGCGAGAGGAAATGGTTGCGGCGGCAATGCGTGTTGTCCGCGAAAAAGGGATTGATGCATTGACGGCAAAGGCATTGGCAAGTGAACTGGGGGTTTCGACACAGCCGGTATTTACCTGTTTTCATACGATTGACGAAGCAAAGCGTGAGGTTCGAATTGCCGCGGAGAAAGTACATGAACACTATGTCACAGTCGGGCTTCAGATGCCAATTCCGTTTTATGGCATCGGGATGCAATATATTCGTTTTGCACAGGAGGAACCTCAGTTGTATCGGTTGTTGTTTCTGACGACAAATGACGAGGGACAAAATAGCGTCATGGATGCGTTACATCATGCGCAGGATCTGGTCAGAGAGTCTTTGCAGCAAACGTACCATATTGACGCGCTGAATGCGGACCGCTATTTTCGGGACATGTGGCTCGTGGTGCATAGTCTGGCAACGCTGATTGTAACTGGTGATTGTCCATATTCCGAACAGGAGATGGGACAGATTCTGACCGGCTTCAGTGTCAGCATTTGTATGGCGATCAAGGAGATTCCGGGATTTGCAGAAAATAAATTTGACCGGGATGCTGTTTTTCAGAAATTGGTGGAATAAGAGGTGTCTGACACCTCCCAAAGAAAGGGGATTATTATGAAAGGGAACAACAAAGAATACTTAAAGAGATTACTTGTGATCGCTGTGCCGATCATGTTGAGCAATATTATCGGTCAGCTGCAGATGCTGATCGACAGGATTTTTCTCGGACATGCGAATGATCTGTATATGAGTGCCTTGTCCAATGTGACGAGTCCCGTGTGGACGACCATGTCCTTCTGTTTTTCTCTGGCTGCCGGCGCTTCCATTCTGATCAGTCAGAGTGTGGGTGCCAATGACAGAGAAAATATCGAAGAATATGCGGGCGCACTGATCAAATACAATAACATCATACCGGTGCTTTTGTTTTTCTTTTGGCTGTTTTTATCCGAGCCGGTGTTTCGTTTTATGGGGGTATCGGATAGTCTGATGCCGATGTGTCTCAGTTATTCCAGATTTTACGCACCGGTTTTTCTTCTGACCGGATTGGCAAGCTCGCTGAGTGTCATACTGCAGACGTCCAATTATACAAAACCGATGGTCGTCTATGGGGTACTCCGTGCGGGATTGAATGTGGTTTTGGACTATGTTTTGATCTACGGAAAATGGGGATTTCCGGAATTGGGAATCAAAGGAGCCGCCATTGGAACGGTGATTGCAGAATATGTCGGCGGTATTTTTATTTTTTACATTATTTTTACAAGCAAAAGACTGTACACCCGGCCTTCGGTACAGGGGATAAAAAAGGGAAAATTGAAGACCTATCTCATCTCTGCCAAATTGGGGGTCAATACAGCTCTCGAAGATTTTGCGTGGAATCTCGGAAACCTATGCCTGATTCGAATTTTAAATACGATCAACGAGATGGCAGCGGGTATTTATTCGATGATCTTTAGTGTGGAAGTGCTTGCGGTAGTGATCGTCGGTGCCATTGGAAGCAGTACCATGACGCTGACTTCCGAGGCCACCGGAAAGAAGGATCTGTCGCAGTATAAGGGAGTCTGCATCTGTGCCTACAGCTTGTGTCTGGCTGTTGCGGTCGTCCTGATCATTTTGGATGTGACGATTCCGGAGCAGCTCATGTCGTTGTTTACCAATGATACAGACACGATCAAAAGCTGCAGTGTCTATCTGTTGATCAGCGGTATCAATATCATTTCAAAGTCCGCCAACATCATCATCGGAAATGGAATCCGTGGAAACGGAGATACAAAGTGGATGCTCTATACACAGATATTTGGGACGATCAGCATTGTCTGCGTCGCAGCCTTTTTGGTATATGTGTGCAAGCTGGGAATCGTTGGAGTATTTCTGGCAGTTCTCATTGACGAAGCGGTCAGAGCAGTGATCAATCTTGGCAAATACTTAAGGATCGTGAAGGCATGGGATACCGGAACATCCGGTGGAAAGGAAACGAATTAAGAGGAGGAACGTGTGATGGGATTTCAACCAAGTCAGTACATAACAGGAACATATGCAGTAGGAACGACCTGTTTTTCGGTCGTGGATGAAGGAAGAAAAGAAGTGCTGGGAGACGCAGATGGCAATCGGAAAATCGCTATTCGGATGTATTATCCGGTGGAAAAAGACAGTGTCAGAGGAAGAGAAAAGGCATGCATCTTTTCTGCTAACAAGGAAAAAGCAGTTCGGAAAGCGTTTCATATCAAAACCGTCGATGCGGCTATGAATGCCGCAGAGTATTATGAAGATGTGCCGATGCCTGACAAGGAAAGATTTCCGCTGATTTTGTTCAGCCACGGATACAATTCGTATGTGGAAGCCAATACATTTCTGTGCTGCGATCTGGCAAGTCATGGGTATATCATCGCTTCCATCGGGCACGCTTTTGAAGCGGTAGAAAATGATTATGACGATGGAAGCTTTGACCTGTATGATAAGAAGATCAATAAAATGATGTATACAAGTATGATCGGTGCAATGCTGGCACAAAACAAGCTTTTGAAAAAGCAGATGTCGGCCGAGGACGCATTAGATCAATTTGAGCTCTTTCAGAACAAGTACACGCCTTACATCAAGGATCGCGTGATCGAATGGGCAAAAGATATGTGCTATGGACTGTCAGAGATCAAACAACGTTTTGGTGATCGGATCGATACGGAAAAAGGAATCGGTGTGAGCGGACATTCGCTGGGCGGATGTGTGGCCTATTATCTTTGTCGCTGTTTTGAAGAATTTAGTTGCGGAATCAATATTGATGGCGGATTGTTTGGCGATTACCCGGATACCGTGATGGAAAAGCCGTTTTGCCAGATCAGCTGCAGAGAGAATATCAACGTGGAAACAAGACCACTGTTACATACCAATGCACCGACTTACCATGTGATCTTTGACAACATGAAACACATCGGATTTACCGATGCCAAGTTTTATATTCCGATCAAATCCATGGTCGGAAAAATGGAGCCGGATAAGATGTACAATAACCTGTCCTATTGTCACTATACCTTTTTTGATAAATATCTCAAGGGGAAGGAGCAGGTCTTGGTTGGTATGGGAACTGATGGTGTCAAATATGTGAAGGTGAGATAGTCAGGAAGGAATGATCGGATGAAAAAAGCAGCAAAGATTATTATAAGTCTCGTGGCAGCTTTGCTTCTTATTTTTCTGCTGGGACGGTATGGCTGGAAAATCCGCGGGTTTGGTGCATGTCACGATGCAGGAATATCCTCTGTTGAGGTCAGCGAAAAGGCGGTACATATCACAGGCTTCTATCCGGGGTCATTTCCGGAAGGGTGCTGTGGTTATTATGCGAAGGAGCAGGATGGCAAGCTGTATGTAGGTTTTCGGTTCAGTGCAGTCTTCGTTCAATCACTGTAAAAGCAGCAGACGGTGCGGTTGTTGCTTATGGGGAGTTTGCCTTTGATATAGGAAAAGAAAAGATGTACCTGACAATTGCAGAGGATGGAAGGATGACAGAGGAGTGAGAAAAGAGATGAAGATTACGATCATACACGGACAAAATCATAAGGGGTCCACCTATCACATAGGAAGAATCCTGGCAGAGTTATTGGAGCAGGAAGAAAATATCACGGAGTTCTTTTTGCCAAGAGATCTGAATCATTTTTGTCTGGGCTGCTATACCTGTATTGAGGATGAAGGAAAATGTCCGTTTCATGAGGAAAAAAAGCGCATTGCCGATGCGATGGAGACGGCGGATCTGCTCATATTTACGACGCCAAATTATTGTATGGCACCGTCTGCTCCATTGAAAGCATTTATTGACCTGTTTTATCAGTACTGGATTCCACACAGACCGAGGAAATGCATGTTTTCCAAAAAGGCAGTCGTTATCTCAACGACAGCGGGAGCAGGAGCAGGGCATGCAATCAAAACGGTAAAAAGAACGCTTGCCTATTGGGGTGTCCCCTACATAAAAACGTATGGAGTGGCTGTACAGGCATCCTGCTGGGCAGAAGTGAAAGCGGGCAAAAAGGAGAAAATCAAAAGGGATATGGTCAAATTGGCCGGCAAGATCAGGCGGGCATCCTGTAGAAAGCCATCACCTTATATCCGCATGATGTTCCGGATGATGGTATTGTCAAGAAAAAATCAGGTGGGAGATTTGCCGGCAGAGACACGTTACTGGCAGGAGAACGGCTGGCTGGACGGTCGCGTGCCGTGGAAGAATTATGACTAGTCAGAACACGGGGTGTTCTTAAATGAATGGGAGGAATTATAAATGGTACCAGCTTTATCTGTTATTTTTATTATTATTAATCTGTTATTGGGAATTGCGATCCCGGTCGGATTATGCATCTTTTTTCGAAAGAAATATCATGCATCCTTACAAAGCTTTTTTGTTGGCTGTGGTGTGATGTTTCTGTTTGCATTGGTGCTGGAACAGATCGTACATGCATTGGTGCTTGGATCGGGCATCGGAACAACGATCACAAACAATATCTGGCTGTATGCTTTGTATGGTGGATTGATGGCTGGATTGTTTGAGGAAACCGGAAGATTTCTGGCGATGCGTCTGGTGTTGAAAAACGAGCATTCAGATGCACATAATGCGCTGATGTATGGGGCAGGTCACGGTGGCTTTGAAGCAATGATGATCCTGACCCTTGGTATGCTCAATAATCTGATCTATTCAGTGATGATCAATACAGGGCAGACACAGGTGTTGCTTGCTCCGCTGGACGAAGCGACGAAGGCAACTTTGCAGACCGCTTTTGATACGCTGATCTCTACCCCTTCATGGCAGTTTGTGATGAGCCCGATGGAAAGGATCGCAGCGATTGCTGCTCAGATCGCATTGTCCGTGATCGTATGGTTTGCGGCGTCAGGAAAAAAATGTCGTGTATCGCTGTTTCTTCTGGCAATTGCATTTCACGCAATACTGGACGCAGTTTCCGTCCTTGCGTCCAGACTTGGCATGCCAATCATCGGCGTGGAAGGCCTGATCTGGTTGATGGCAGCCTGCTTTGTGGTGCTGGCGTGGACGATTTGGAAAAAGATGTGTACTGATTCCGAAAAACTATGAAAAAAATGCTGAGAGCAAAGGGGAAATAAGCATGGTCAGAGAAATAAAAGATACAGAATTAGATGATCTGTTGGAGTTGTATCTGCATCTTCACGAGGAATCAATACCGGAAATGTCAGACGGTTTAAAGAGTACCTGGGATGCCATTCAAAATGATGTCAATCATCATATTATCATAAAAGAAGTTGACGGAAAGATTCTGTCATCCTGTGTATGTGTGATTATTCCGAATCTGACACGTGGTGTCAGACCGTATGCATTTGTGGAAAATGTGGTTACGCATAAGGATTACAGAGGCAGGGGATATGCATCAGAATGTCTGGCTTTTGCAAAGCAAATAGCCGAAAAAGAAAACTGCTATAAAATGATGCTGCTGACAGGTTCGAAAAAAGAGTCGACCTTAAAGTTTTATGAGGCTGCAGGATATAACAGTACAGATAAAACGGCGTTTATTCAGTGGCTTGACTAAGAGGGTAACTCAGTTTTCCGAAAAAGTGAGGCAATATCGGTTAAGGAATTTTTTCAGCGCATCCTTGCAGGTATCGTCGCCATAAAAGTCTGTCAGATAGTTATAAAAATCCAGCTTTTTTTCGGGTGGAATGGAGAAAATGCCAAGACCGTTCTGAATCATGTATAAGTTTGTCACAATCGTTGCAGTACGCTTATTACCGTCATTAAAAAATTGACCTTTGGCGACATAACAGAAGAGTTCGAGTGCGTTATCCAATGTATCCTCAGAGGTCAGAATGCGGACGAGATCTCTTGAAATCAAATCTGCCTGTGGTAATGGTGGAGTATACCGTTCACCGTAGCGCAGTGTCACGTAGATTGGTGTATCATATTGGTCACGCAGACTGCCGGCATTGATCACTGTCATTTTTCCTGCAATTTGATTGATCATCTGCAGCGTATTCAAACCAATCTGTGCCTGTGTATTGTCAAAACACCACTGCCAGGCATGTTTGAGATCGACCACAGCTTCAATCTCCTCGATCTTATGCCCACCGACGCTCATTCCGTCGCAAATTGCCTGGATTTCCGGAAAGGTGACACCGATCCCCTCCACATTTGCAGCACGGAAAACACTTTCTACCATATATTTTTTTGCCAACAGCAGATTTTGTTTGATATCCATTGCAGGTGCGCCCTCTCATTCATCGTCATATTGTTAAAACCTGATATTGATTATAGCATATACGAGAATATTTTGTCTAAATAAATTATCTTTGTAAAAGTAGGAGATGAAGGAAATGAATGAATATAGAATCATAACATTACGAGAAAAAGCAGAACTTAAGGAAACCGCAGCTGAATGGTTTCATAGTAAGTGGGGAGTGCCAAAGGAGGCATATCTTGCCTGTATGGAAGATTATCTGAATCATAAAACAGAGTATGGCTGGTATTTATGCCTTGCAGGTGAGAAGATCATTGCTGGACTGGGAGTCATTGAAAATGATTTTCATGACCGAAAGGATCTGACACCAAATGTGTGTGCGGTTTATACAGAGAAAGAATATCGTTGTCAGGGAATTGCTGGCAAACTCTTAAACTATGTGGTAGAGGATTGCAGATCGAAAGGAATATCGCCGGTTTATCTGATCACAGATCATACATCATTTTATGAGCGATATGGTTGGGAGTTTTTGTGTATGGTTCAGGGAGATGATGAACCGGAAATGACCAGAATGTATATTCACAGATAGAAGGTGCGCAAATTATGGGACAGATAGCGAATCAGATGGCATTTGAGATATTTTACAAAGTGAAAGAAAAAATAAAAGAAACAAGAGCGGAAAAAAGCAGAAAAAAGACAGAAAAAAGGAAAAATAAATGAATACATTAGAGGCAATTTATAATAGGAGAAGTTGCAGGAATTTTACAGATGAACCTGTAACCGTCGAACAGATTGATACGATTCTTAAAGCAGCATTTTCGGCACCTACAGCTGTGAATACACAACCGTGGGAATATATTGTGATCAATGACGAATCGGTTCTTGATAAAGTAAAAGAAAAAATGTATTTTGCGAAGTATAATGCCCACACAGCAATTGTTGTATGTGGGAATATGAAGCTGGCACTTAAGGGACAGGACAAGGATTTGTGGATTTGTGATTGTAGTGCTGCGATTGAAAATATGCTTCTTGCTGCTACAGATTTAGGTCTTGGCAGTTTATGGGTGGGGATCTTTCCAATTGAACAGAGGATGGAAACCATGAGAAAGATTTTGGATATTCCATCTCATGTAAATCCGTTAGGAATGGTCTACCTAGGGCACCCCGTTCAGGTAGAGGAAGGCAGATGCAGATATCGGGAGAAAGCAGTGTATTACCAAAAATATGATCCGAGTCGAAAACTTGGTAAGAAGGATAAACCGGTGAAAGGGCATTATGACTAAATTTTAGGAAGAAATATTTCACGGAATACATATAGTAAGAGGACAAACAATGAATTGGATGATTTATGGAATAGAATGTATTGTGATATTGATTTTGTTTACCTGCGTGATCATGATTCCGCTGTGCCGGAATCCGGTCTGGTGGATTCATGATTATCCGGAGGATATACAGGAGAAATATTTTGAAACGCATGAGCGTATCCCGACACAGCCTTTGAGTTTTCCGGTGTTGTTGAAAAAAGGGGCTGCCTTGATCCTGGCATTGGCAGTCTTTGTTGGCTTGGTTTTGTTGGCGGGAGCAGATGATTTTCGGACTGCGTTTCTTGCAAGCTATGGGATCTGGTTTCTGGTAGACTGGTATGATTGCTTCTTTCTTGATTGGGTGTTATTCGCGAATATAAAG
>JALEJB010000033.1 GCA_022768825.1 Lachnospiraceae bacterium | reverse complement strand
AGGTCAATATGATCCTGCACATAAGGAGCCTTTTGCTCACACCCCTTTAGAGAAGCTGCTTTTGTCACTACCTCTTTTAACCCGGTATGACCGGAAGACGTGGAAACCGTCTTGATCACAGGACAGCCAAGCTGATCCGATAAAGCCTTCTCATCAATCTGGGTGTCCTTCTTTTCATTCATATCACTCTTGTTCAGTGCAACCACCACAGGAATGCCTAGTTCCAGAAGCTGTGTGGTAAAGAAAAGACTTCGACTTAAATTCGTAGCATCTACAATGTTAATAATTGCATCAGGATTCTCATTCTTTACATAGGCACTGGTAATACTTTCCTCCGATGTAAATGGAGACATGGAATAAGCTCCCGGTAAGTCTACAGCAATAAGTTCTTCCTTTCCGTCATAATAAGATCTTTTGATTGGGCTTTCCTTCTTCTCTACGGTAACACCGGCCCAGTTTCCGACCTTTTCATTTCTTCCGGTCAGGGCATTATACATCGTAGTCTTTCCGCTATTAGGATTACCCGCTAATGCGATTCTCATGATGAATCCTCCTTTGATATATTTTAGTTTCAATTTACCAATGTTAGTTTTCTCTAACCATCGGACATAAAAAATAGTGAGATACTCACCATTTTTATGGATATTCAAAGTTTAGTGGGGTCTCCCTTTAGTAGGGTCTTTTAGTGGGGTCTGTCCGTAGGGGCAGTGATTAGGGGCTATTTAATGTAAAATCGGGCAAGAAATCAACTGATTCCTTGCCCTTTATTGTCTTCTCTCTTATGATAATTCTGCAATGAAATTCTTATGAAAGGAGACATATGAATAGTATCACAGAATTATTAAACTTGGAAGATGCCGACATCTTCATTTCTGACATCACTATTGATGATCACAAAAAAATTCTAACCCTCGAGACACGACCCGAAACACATTTCTGCCCATTATGCGGTTTCAAAATGCACTCTCGGGGTATTAAAACAAGAACGATCAATCATCCTATTCTTCAGGATAATTATGAACTGATCCTGAAACTTAAACAGCGACGTTGGCGCTGCACAAACAGACTATGCTCTTATACTACAAATGAAACCTTCAACTTTGTTAACAAAAGAAAAAGAAATACGAATGCCACAGATTTGCTGATTATCAATTCTTTTCGTGAACTCTCTGTTTCTGCTTCTAGTGTTGCTGCCAAATTTCATGTTTCTGACTCATATGTTCTAGATACTTTTGACAGATATGTAAAACTGGATCGGCTTCCACTCACTGACATTATTTCTGTCGACGAGGTTTGCCTCGATCTGGATCCTAATTGCAGATATGCTCTTGTGATTCAGGATTTCTTTACCGGAAATCCAATAGATCTGCTAAGTAGCCGAAGAACAAATGATACGGAGCCTTATTTTATGTCTATTCCGCTGGCTGAACGGGCTTCTGTAAAATACCTTATTTCTGATATGTATAATCCCTACATCAACTGGGTAAATCGATACTTCCCAAATGCTGTTTCTGTAGTGGATTCATTTCATGTAATCCAATGGATCATTCATAAGATCGACATGTATATCAGAGATTTGATCAAGAAATTTAAACTTCGCGACAAAGAAGCTTACCTTGCAAGTGGTGGCATTATCGACGAACATACTCACGTTCCTCCATCACGAGAAGTCTACCTTTTGCAAAAATATCGATGGCTTATCCTTGCAAATCAATCCTCCATAACCTACCACACAGATTTAAGAATGGACTCACATTTGCACTGTATGATGAACACCTATGATTATGAAGACTCTCTTTTTATGATTGATCCAACGCTCCGCGAACTTCGTGATTTAAAAGAGCTTTACATTCAATTCAATACACGAAATGCCGGAAAACCAATGGACGCTCGAATCAAATTAGATGATTTAATCGGCAAGTATCTTCGATGTGGCAATGCCATATTTATTGATTTTGCGAATCTGCTAATTCGAAATCATGATTACATTATCAACTCTTTTGTGATGGTTGAAAAACATGGTCCAGGAAAGATCTACAGCAGTCGTCTTTCAAACGGTCCCATTGAATCATTAAACCGTAAAGTAAAAGACTTAAAAAGACTTGGTCGTGGATATCGGAATTTTGAGCATTTCCGAACTCGTTTTCTTTTTGCGACACGTGATAATCCAGTAATCAATGGTGTCACTGATTACAATCCAGTTACATACTTCAACATGGAAGATTAAATATTTCATTGCAAAACACAGCAGGCAAGTCGAAATACGACTTGCCTGTAATTATAATACATTAATACCGAGACCCTACTAACTGCCCCTACTAAACTGGGCGATTTTTAAGCTCAGCCCCTACTGACAGACCCTACAAAACTTTGGGAAACCCTACTAAACTTTGGAGATCCATGTAAAAACCGATTCGATCAACTCGAACCGGTTTCTTCATGCACTGCCTATTATTTTTCTTCTAAAATTTCCTCTACCTCAGACACCGGAATCAGAATGTCATCCGCAATCTGATTCATACTGTACCCATTTTGTTTGAGCTGTGTCACCTGTCGGATCAATAACTGGCTGTATCTGTGTCTTAATTCCATGTGAACGACCTCCTTCTTCCAGATTTCATTGCCTGTTTTCGCAGCCCGATCACCACCTCTTATTCTATCCGGACTGCATTTTCCTTACATTATTCTATCCGAAAAAAGGCATCAAAAAAATGGGGACATGCCCCATTTTTATTTTCCGGTCGACTCACCATACTGTAAGACAGCCTTAAAAATCAATTGATTTTTCTCCGGTTTTTTGCCTTTGATCATGTCGAAAAGCATCTGTATGGACGCTCGTGCCATCTCCTCTTTCGGCTGACACACAGTCGTGATGCTCGGATGATAGAAGCTAGCCATATCAATTCCATCAAAGCCTGCTACGGCAACATCCTCCGGAATTTTCTTTCCGGCTTCCAACAATGCCTTGCAAGCCCCGATTGCCATCGTATCCGACATGGCAAACAGCGCATCAAACTCAGCGCCGGATTCCAGCAGCTCACGTGTGACAGCATATCCGTTTGCCGGAGTAAATGCCTCGATGTCATCCTTCATATATACAACTAATGACTGATCCAGTTCCACTCCATTTTGCCGAAGTGCCTTCACATAACCATTGTAACGGGTACGACCAATGCCCCGATCCGTATAGGAAGGACGAATGATCGCGATTCTTTTGTGCCCCAGCTTACATAAGTAATCAACCAGACGAAAACTTTCTGCCTCATCATCAATGGAAATATAATTGACCTCCGGAGTGAGCATCTCCTTCTCCGGGGCAGTCGTACACAATACATAGGGAGAAGACAAGGCTTTCCATTCCTCTCCTTTTCGATCTACACGTCCACCGAGAAAAATGATCCCTTTCAGACGTTTTTCTTTTTCGATTGCAAGTGCTACCTGCAGCTCATCCTCATCCTGCTGCACTCTCTGCAAGATAAAGGAATAGTCCTGAGTTGCAAGTTCCTGCTCAAATATATTAAACATAGCAAGAAAAAACGGGTTTGCAATTCCCTTGATCAAGATTGCGATCGTATTGGAATCCGTACGCTTTAAATTTCTTGCACTATTATTCGGAATATAGTTATTCTCCTCAATCACCTGTAAGATTTTCTGTTTTGTAGCCGGATTGATATCCGGATGATTATTAATTGCACGGGACACGGTACTCACACCTACTCCACAGATGCGCGCCACGTCCTTAATTGTCAGGTCCGCCATTTTTACTACTCCAATTATATTTGATATCTATATCTCTCTGTTGAAAATAGATACCACAATTTTAAAAAAAGGGCAACACTCGTTGCCCTTTTCTTAACAAAATTAATTTTTCTTTGTTTTTTTAGAGCCTTTCGCTGTTTCTTTCACTTTGTCAGCAGCCTTGGTACTCTTTGTACTGGTTTTACTGGTTTTCGGTGTACGGCCGTATACAACACTCATTGTCCTGATCTCTTTTGCAAGCTTTTTGGTAAGCTTATTCGCAGACACACGCCACTTCCAGTTATTGCCCAGGGTAGAAGGCTCATTCATACGAGCCTCATTTCCCAGGCATAGATAATCCTGCATCGGAATGACACAACGATCGGCTACAGATGAAAGTGCCAACGCAATCAGGGAGTGAACCAGTCGCTTGTTGTCAGCATCCTTGACATCCAGATACGTCTCAATCATCTTGCGGTCATCCTTGCCGATTTTATCCATCCAACCATACAAGGTTTCGTTGTCATGAGTTCCGGTATATACAATACTGTTCTTCTCATATACATACGGAATGTATTCACTTGGACCGGCATCATCTCTCGAATCAAAAGCGAACTCAAGAACCTTCATATTCGGCCAACCGGTCTTTTTCACCAATGCACGTACAGAATCCGTGATAAATCCAAGATCTTCTACAATAATATTTAATTTTCCGAGTTTCTTTTCAATTGCTTCAAAGAGTTCATATCCCGGTCCCGGCATCCACTCACCAAATTTGGCAGTCTCCTCGTAGGCCGGAATTGAATAGTACTCATCGAATCCGCGGAAATGATCAATGCGAATGATATCATACATCTTATAGCATGCCTTCATTCTCTCAATCCACCACTCATAACCGGTCTGTTTGTGATACTCCCAGTCATACAATGGATTTCCCCACAACTGTCCGGTTGGTGAAAAACCATCGGGCGGACATCCTGCAACTGCAATTGGCTGACAGTTGTCGTCAAACTGGAACAGCTTCGGATTCGCCCATGCATCAGAGCTGTCGAAGGATACGTAAATTGGAATATCACCAATGATCGATACTCCCTTTGAGTTCGCATATGCTTTCAATTTCGTCCACTGTTCGCAGAACTTAAACTGCATATATTTATTGAACTCAATCTCTGTTGCCAGTTTCTGTTTATATGCCTTCATCGCCGCCGGTTTCCGAAGCCGGATATCATCCTCCCATTCGCTCCAGCTGGCTGCATCATGATCCGCTTTGATCGCCATGTATAACGCGTAATCCTCAAGCCACGATTTGTTTTCCTTGCAAAATTTCGCGTAAGCTTTATCTCCTGCCACATTTGAACGTTCAAACGCTTTATGTAACAAAGGATATCTCGCCTCATACATCTTGCCATAATCAATATAATTTTTATTTTTTCCAAAATCACAAGCATCGCATTCTTCTTTTGTCAATACTCCCTCTTCGATCAGATCCTCTAAACTGATAAAATAGGGATTTCCTGCGAACGTCGAAAACGACTGATACGGCGAATCACCATAACTGGTCTGTCCAAGTGGCAAAATCTGCCATAAACTCTGACCTGCCTCTGCTAAAAAATCCACAAAATCATATGCTTCTTTTGAAAAGCAACCGATACCGTAATTACTCGGCAAGCTGCTGATCGGAAGCAAAATTCCGCTGCTCCTCATAGAACTAGTTCCTCCTAATGATAGTTTTAGCCTTTTACGGCTCCTGCTACAACACCTTCTATTATATACCGTTGACAGAATAAATAAAAGATGATAATTGGAACAATTGCTAAAACTAACATCGCCATCATAGCTCCCATATCTACGGAACCGTATCCACCTTTCAGATACTGGATAGAAATAGGAATGGTCTTGTATTTTCTCAGGTCAAGTACCAGGTATGGCAATAAGTAGTCATTCCAGATCCACATTGTCTCAAGAATTGCAGTTGAAATACAGGTTGGTTTCAATACCGGCAATACAACCTGGAAGAAGATCTCTAAAGGATTACATCCGTCGATCATAGCTGCTTCCTCGATCTCAAGCGGAATACTTCGAACGAATCCACAGAACATGAACACGGCCAGACCTGCTCCAAATCCCAGATATACGATGACGATACCAAGCGGATTTCCTAAGTGAAGCATATCTGCTAATTTTGACAGTGTAAACATCACCATCTGGAACGGTACTACCATTGAGAAGATACATAACAGATATACAATCTTGCATGCCAGTGTATCTCTTCTGGTAATATACCATGCGCACATGGATGTACATAAGATGATCACTGCCACTGATGCAACCGTAATCCATAATGAATATCCAAATGACTTGAAGAAGTCAATCTTCTCCATACCGCTGATATAGTTGTCAAGTCCTACAAACCCTCTGCCACTCGGTAATGAGAATGGCTCTTTACTAATATACGTTTTTTTCTTGAATGAGTTGATAAGTACCATCAGGATCGGCATGATCCACACAATACTCATAAGCGAAAATACGACAGTACCAACTGTAAATTTATTTTTCTTGTTATTCATTACTGCTGTACCTCCTTACTTCTTGTTGCTTTCAGCTGAACCATGGCAATTGCAATTACAAGAATACAGAATACGACTGCTTTTGCCTGTCCTACGCCTTCCCATCCATTTCTACCATAGAATGTCTCAAAAATGTTTAACGCCAGTAACTGGGATTTCTCTGACGGTGCACCACCGGTCAAAGCCAAGTTCTGATCGAACAGCTTGAATCCATTGGTCATGGTAAGGAACGTACAAATGGTGATTGATGGCATCAGCATCGGAATCTTCACTTTGATCAGTGTCTGCCACTTAGAAGCGCCATCGATCTGTGCTGCCTCAATCAAATCTCCCGGGATATTCTGAATGCCGGCAATATAGATGATCATCATATATCCGATCTGCTGCCAGTTCATCAGAACGATCAAGCCCCAGAAACCATAAACTTCACTATATGTAATGGTACGATTGAAATACAAAAGAACACCGTTGATGATCAACTGCCAAATCCAACCTAAAATAATTCCACCGATCAGGTTTGGCATAAAAAATACGGTTCTAAAGAGGTTCGTACCCTTCATTGCCTTCGTCAAAAATGATGCGATAATAAACGCAAATAAGTTGATTGTAATTACTGATACAATCGTAAACAAAATGGTGTACCAAAGCGCATGCACAAAGGTATCATCCTGAAAAATTTTGGTGTAGTTACTGAATCCAACGAACTTTGCATCCTGTACAGTCGTAAACTTACAGAAGGATAAATAGATTCCGGCAATAAACGGAAGAATAAATCCGATCATGAAAGCTGCAAAGGTTGGAAGTACGAATACCGGTGAGTATTTCTTTAAAGACTTCATAATTTGTTCACTCCCTTATGTTTTGCTTTTTGTTAATTGGTTGACTGGTTACTGAAAACAAGAGATAAAATGGGCGTATCCTCTTTCATGGAAACTTGTTGGATGGTCCCACGAATTCAGGTACGCCCACCTTATTGCTCTTATTTTATTTTTCTTCTCTTAATTATAGCTGTTACGTTTGAAATTTGCAACAATAATTACTGTCCGTTTGCTGCTGCGTACTCAGTTGCCCATCCGTCTACAAATGCGGTCTTAACAGCATCCCAGTCGCCGGTTCCCTGTGCATACTCTGTTAAAGCAGCACCTACACCGTTCTTCCATGTCTCTGAAGGCATAGAGGTGAAGCACCATGCTACAGAAGTCTTACCAGCTGCTACATATCCGTCTGCTGCTGAGATCAATGGATTCTGTGCTTTGTATTTTACATCCTCATCAAAAGCTTTGAAAGGAGTAGTGAATCCCATCGTGTTTGCTAAGCAGTCGCGTCCTTCGTCTGAAGTAACAACCCACTCAAGGAATGCCAGTGTAGACTGGATATCTTCCTCAGAAGCGTTCTTATTTACACACCAGTAGTTCTCTGAACCTGTGCAAAGACCCTGATTCTCTTCGCCAGGAGCTCCGATGTAAATTGGAAGCATTCCAAGATCATCATCTGTTAAACCGTCAGCTGTGATATCGCCGTATGCCCATGTTCCGTTCTGATAGAATACTGCATCACCGCAAGCGAACTCTGCTGCTGCATCCTCACCTGTCTTAGAAGAAAGGAGCGCTTTATCACAAGTAGAATCTGTGATGTAGAGATCCCAGATCTGTTTGTAGTTGTCTAAGTATGTTCCCTCGATAGCATCGGTAGATCCGATTCCTTTATCTTTGTACTCATAGTAGATTGGAAGGTTTGCTAAGTGAGTCTTAAATCTCCAGTCAGAAGATGAATCCATACCAGCTGAAGCGAAGGCTCCAAGTACTCCTAACTCATCTTTCTTAGCCTGAATGTCATCTGCAACTGCTTTCAATGTATCGAAGCTGTTGATCTCATCAGCGGAAGCTACAACTGCTCCGTCCATTGCGCAGTACTCCTGCATTAATTTTACATTGTAGATGATACCGTAAGTCTCGATAACGTATGCGATACCCTGTACTGCATCACCATCTTTTAATACGAAGTCATCGCTCTTAACCTGATCATATAATGCTGTACCAGATAAATCGTAGCAGTAATCTTTCCAGTTAGCTAATCCAACAGGACCGTTTACCTGGAATAATGTAGGAGCCTCTGATTTCGCCATCTCTGACTTCAAGGTATCCTCATAAGTTCCTGATGCTGCTGTCTCAACAACAACCTCTACACCGGTCTGATCTGTGTAGCTTGCTGCTAAATCCTGCCAAGCCTCGGCCTGCTCCGGTTTGAAGTTTAAGTAGTAAACTTTTCCGCTTCCTGCATTTGCTGCTGCGTCATCTGCAGCTGCAGCATCATCGCCAGCTGCATCGTCTGTTGTCTCTGTTCCTGCGTTGTCTGTTGCTGTGTCATCAGCTTTTGATCCACATCCAACCAGTGAGGTAGCAACCATTGCTACACACATCATTGCGCAAACAATTTTCTTCTTCATATTTTTCCTCCATAATATAAAATATTTTGTTGTCTGGAACCGATATCGGTATCGGTGTCGGTATCGGTTCCGATAAATAGATAATAGCACTTTGGAAACGTTTCCGCAATATGTTTTTTTGTACATATTTGGAAGTTTCTTTTTGTGCACTTGTACCAATATAACGTTTAAGTCAGGGTTGTTTTTGCAAATAGTTCCACTTGAATATCGCACTTCCGATAATGATGACGTATCCGATCACACTCAGTATATCCGGAATCTGACCCAGGAAGAAAAATCCCAGCAGTGCAGCAAACAATACCTGTGTGTAGTCGAAGACCGATATCTCCTTTGCCGGAGCCTTGGTATATGCTTTTGTGATGGACAACTGTCCGCCCGCAGCGCAGCCCCCTGCCAAAATCAGATACAACCACTGTCTTCCTGTCATCGGCTGATACTGCACAAGAAAAAACGGCAGTGTAAACGCACAGGAAAACAGAGAAAAGAACATCACGATCACCGGTCCCCGTTCTCCTTTTTTGCCGAGCTTTCGGACAAAGGTGTATGCCATACCGGCTCCCAAACCGCCCAACACGCCGATCATCGCCACAACAAACTGCATATTCATCGCCGGTTTTACAACAAATACCGCCCCGATAAAAGCGACTGCGACACTGATCCACTCGACGATATTCGCATGCTCTTTGAGTATCATGATTGACATCAGGATCGCAAAGAACGGCGACAGCTTATTTAAGATGTTGGCATCTGCCAGTCCCATATGATCGACCGCATAAAAATTGCAGACCATTCCCAGTGTTCCGCAGATGCTGCGACAGAACAGATCACCGTAGCTGCTTTTTTTGATTCGAAAACCTTCTTTACTTTTTGCAAGCATCGCTACCGCTACGATCGCGGCTACCGCATTGCGGAAAAAGGTCTTCTGCATCGTCGGAAGATCACCGGAAATACGGATGAACAGTGTCATCAGGGCAAAGAAAAAGCCAGCTGATATGATAAAAAATATTCCTTGTTTCTTTTCTGTAGTCATAGTCGTACCTTCTTTGTGTCTATTTTCTATAAAGAAAAGCCAGTGTTATACACCCACCAGCTTTTTTGTTTCATCCATATATTAGATTCTGTTATTCATGCATTTATCCGCGCATGGCTGATTCGCTTTCCAATTCTTGTTTCACCTGCTCATATAACGGTAAAATATCTTCTTCGTTTTCCTCTAACTCATCTGCAATCTGGCGCAAAGTCTTTTTCCGTATCAGTTTCTTTCTGATTTGTTCGTGGAGTTTTTTCTGTATACCGTTTTGTTCGCCTATTTTTATCCCACGCTCTTCACCTAGTCGTATTCCTCGCTCTTCGCCTAATCGTATGCCTCGTTCTTCACCTAATCGTATGCCTCGTTCTTCGATCAAATCGCTTAAATTGCACATATTGTTCAGTCTCCTCTCCAACTCAACAGTCATCTTCATATCATATTTATCTTGAAGCTTTTGTTTTTTGATCGTACTGTCCTCATCCTGCAAAAGATCTTCCAGCATCGCGATCAGTTGGTTTTTTGATTCATTCCTGCTTTTCTGATTTCTAAGCCGGACAATCACAGCACTCATTTTATCAAATTTCATCGGATCTTCAACAATTCCGTATATATTCTTCGGTGTCAGACGAACCTCATCGATGGCATCAGTAGCACATTCCAGACAAAGCCAGATACTGTATATTTTTTTGATGTTATCATACTCACTGTGAAAAAACTCTGTTTGTTTTTGCGAAGATATCAACCTTGCCATATAATATGTAATGCGATTTTCCAAATGATATCCTAATTTTTTTAAATCTGTCGTCTTCTGCGCTTCCAAATTTATTATTATTTTGACTGATTTGCGTGGCAATGTCAACGAAAAGCGCAGATCAAATGTAATATAACTCTCACCGGCAGTTGCATCTTCTGTCTGCAGTGTTGTCACACGTTCCGTATTGGTAAGTCCCGGCTCTATCGGAATATTGCCAATTTGAATACTATTTTGTTCAATACAGTTTATGATCTCGTCAAGTGTCATGTGCGCTGTCTCTGCAACTGTATATTTGATAATTCGCGAAAGAATCTGCACATCTGCCAATAGCTCCTTTATGTTTTTATCATACTTTGCTTTGTTCGGTTCTATGCAGTCAATCGATTTTCCAAGGTGCGTATGTATTCTCATTTAACCTCCATGTTTTATGCATCAATCATTTTGTTCTTATGGACATCAAATGAACCGGTTCGTTTGTTTTTCAAATCGTATCACCAAAAATAACTCCTTGCAATACGACACAATCACGAATTTATTTTTGGACTTTCGGCAAATTTACCAAAGAAAATTTTGAAATCATAAAAAGAGAAGGTGCTCTTCCAGTAAATCGGATAATAAATAATATCCTTTTTGCAACTTACCCGACAACGATCAGGAATGTTTTGTGCAATTTTTCGGTAGGAATTTTGTTGATAAATACAAGACATATGTTTGACGAGGCAGAGACTGTGTGACTAACGAAAAAAAATTAGCACCTAAACCAATGGCTTAGATGCTATGATTGTTATAACAAAATCTGTCTCCCCTTTATACTTTCCTTCCCATGGAGTGCAGCATTTCTATGTCACTGCGGATGGTGGCACATGCCGCAGTCGTCAACATATTGCCGGTAATAGTTGCCGAAGCTCCCGCACGAAATGCGATCTCACCGTCATTTTCCAGCAGTGCGCGCCCCGCTCCCAGACGGATGTTTGCCTCCGGATTGATATACCGGAAAAAGGCTACCGTGCGCAAAATATCGTCCTGGGAAATGCGCTCCAGATTTTCTAACGGTGTTCCCTTGATCGGCATCAGCGCATTGAGCGGAATCGAGTCAATTCCCAGCTCCGAGAGAGAGATCGCCATGTCAAGCCTGTCCTCCCACGTCTCTCCCATTCCGATGATTCCACCGGAGCATGCGCACATTCCTTCCGCTTTGACCAGCTTTAACGTCTCAATTTTCTGGTCATAGGTATGTGTACTGCAGATATTCGGGAAATTGCGTCTGGATGTCTCAATATTGTGGTGATAACTGGTCACTCCCAACTCATGCAGACGATGAAGCTGCTCTGCGGACAGAAATCCCATGGACGCACACAGATCAATGTCGCACTCCCGTCTCATCGTCTCATACGCATGGCACGCCTGTTCAAATTCCTCTCCTGTCAATGCTTTTCCCGATGTCACAATGGAAAAACGATGCACACCCTCTTTCGCATTCAGTTTACATAATTCCAATATCTGTTCTTCCGGAAGAAAATCATACACTTCACAATCAGTATGATGATGCGCAGATTGCGCGCAATATTTGCAATCCTCCGGACATCTTCCGCTGCGTCCGTTGATGATGGAGCACAGATCCACATGATCTCCGATAAAATACTCCCGGATCCGGTCTGCTCCTTCGCATAATTCCCCCAGATCACACGTCAAAAAGATGTTCAGATCATCTCCTCTTTTGATTCTTCTTCCATTGATAATTTCCTGTGCTAGTTTTAACATTTTCTTCTCTCGATCCTTCCATTCACCAACAGCTGCCGGTGGTCTGTTACAATCCGGCAGAAATTGTTATCTATTTTATATTCTCAGTTGACATTTAAACTTTAACAAAATCAGAGAAGATTGTCAATCACAGCCACCCCGAACCTTCCGTAATGATTGCTCCCGACACAGAAAATATATTTCAAGCGTTCATATTTGAAAAAATAAAACCGCTGCCTTTCGCAACGGTTTTATTCGCTCAAAAAATCTACTTTTTCGCAACATCTCCTGTTTTGCTTCTTTCCAACAGGATCACAACAACGATCTTTGCTATGACTACGTACAACAGGCTCAGAATCGCTACCGCCAGATTCGGTCCCAGATAGGCAATATCATCCAGTGTTGCCAGAATAATGATCGCAGTGACCAAGGTGATACTCACACCGATCGGAATCAGGGTCCGATTTAATACGCTTAGTCTGGCAACCTTATCCTTTGCTCCCGACAGTAAAAGTACACCCACGGCAAATAACAGATCCAAAATCATACTTGGCAGATCGATCATATACATCGGATACTGAAAAATACCCTTTGCGCCTCTTTCCGTGATACCCATCATCAGTAAAAATGCCAACACAACCAGTACCAGACCGATGATCGCCTGTATCCAGTTTGCTTTTTTTGTTTTTTGTGTTTCTTCCATCAGTGCCATAATCGTCTCCTCCGCTTTGACGGAATAGTCAGCTACCGAGATCCGTTCCCCTGCCAGAAGCTCGTTTACATTGATCTGTAAAGCAGCACATAATTCGCTCAGATAAGACATATCCGGCATACTTTTTCCGGTCTCCCATTTGGAGATGGTCTTATCGCTGACTCCGACCTTTTCAGCCAGATCCCGCTGTGTCATATTTTGCTGCTTCCTGATCTCCGCAATAAAGTTTCCTGTTCTCTCCTGGTTCATGACGATTCTCCGTTTCTCACTTCTATTCCGTGATTCTCATTTTCTTCTACGTGGAGGTGCGCACCTCTTGTTTACAATATTAATCGTATACGATATCGCCGTAGAATGCAACCTTTGCCCGTAGAATTCACTCTCTTTTTTGTAGAATCGGTCATTCAAGTACGCCTTGGCGTACTTGCTGCGAGGTGCGCGTCATGCTTTGCATGACATTCTTCTTCTGCGCACCTCTGCAATCCGCCGGAGGCTTTATCTTGGAAGGAGATTGGACTCCCACCAAGATGAATTTGTTTTACT
>JALEJB010000043.1 GCA_022768825.1 Lachnospiraceae bacterium | reverse complement strand
CCGGTAATCATATCGACATCATTTGGCACACCCAGATTATGAATGATGGAAATCAAGGCTAAGGGTTTCCCATTTTCATCCGTCAACATATCATTTTGGGTCGAAAACAACATATATACATCATTAAAAAGAATACGATATTCAAATGTCTCGCCTAAATGCTTACCTTCCATACGGTCCTGCCAATTCTGACGATAATCCGCTGCATCATCCGGATGAAGTCTTAAATTCGGACGCATTGCGGAATAATGTACACATTCTTCATAGTTAAATAATTCGCGTGCCTGTTTCGACCACCAGGTGATTCCGGTCTCTATATCTGTAATTGCTACATAACTGTTGGGTTCCATCGTAGACATTAAATCCAATAATTCCGGAGTTCTGTTTGCGTATTTTTCCCAGAAATTTTCTTTTGCGTTCATTTCGTCACCTCATCCTCGATCGCATAACTATCATAAAAAAATTCCAACATATATTATATCACATTTTTTTCAATTGTGCATTCTTTTCTTCCAAATATATCCATTGAACAAAGTGGGCAAACCCACGTCAACTCCCCCAACCCCTCAATCATGAGGGGCTTGAACACTTTGCGCGCCGAGCACGGTTGCAACGCAACATCTTCTACACGTGCGAGTGCGCATCCTTTTTGTTTCATAGGAAATCCATCGGAATTTCCTATGAAACAAAAAAAGTGTGCAAAGCACACTTTTTATAACTCTTCAAACTCCTGTTCATCCAGCCATTCATCAAAGCGATCGGATACTTTTTCCATCTCATCATCGCTTGCAATGTTGTCAAGTGCAGGATTGCCGTTTTCGTCTTCGAAATAGCGGTAGATAAATACCTCGCCCTCCTGCCGGGGCTCGTCGTTTTCGTCTACCGGGACCAAAACGATATAATCCTGGTCATCGACATCAAAAATGGTAAGTATTGCGCATTCGAGCTCTTCATCGTCTAATTCTAAGGTTACACGGATATCGTCCGGATCATCCAGAAGCTCGTCCGATGTTAAATTGTTTTGATCGCTCATAATCATGCCCTCCCAAAGTTTTTTTACCTTGATTATAGAAAAATATATAACTTCTTGTCAAGGATGAAAAAAATGTATGCAAAACAGTATGGGAATGATATAATAGAAATACTTTTATATTTTACAGAAAAGAGAGATTTTTTATGGCGGAACGTATTGTTGATGGAAATTATAACGCTTTTGGCGTCAATAAAATAAATGATGAACTTGTGTTTACCTTTGAGGGAGAAAAGGAAGCGAAGTGTGCCATTCGTTTGTATGAACGGAAAGCAAACGGAACGTTTCGTGACATTCCTGTGCCGGAAGAATCTTGTATCGGTGCAGTCCGTTCTATTGGCATACAGGGACTCGATTGGAAAAAATACAATTATAATCTGATCATTGATGGAAAAGAGCTGGTGGATCCTTACGCAAGAAAAATTGTAGGACGTGAAAAATGGGCGGATTTTTCCAGAAAAAATAAAGATTATAAGCTGCAGTCCGGATTTGATTTTTCCGAATATGACTGGCAGTGCGACCGTTTTCCGGAGATCCCGGCAAATGAAATGCTGATGTATAAGCTGCATGTACGCGGATTTACAAAGGACGGTGGCTCTGAAGGACGGTCGAAGGGGACATTTGCCGGGATCGAACAAAAGATTCCGTACCTGAAGGATCTGGGGGTGACAACACTGGAACTGATGCCGATCTATGAGTTTGAAGAGATCCAGCCAAAGTCACTTCCGGAAGAAGATATGGATTATGATGGCTGGTCGCCTCAGGCAGTCGAAGGCTATCAGCTGCTCAGAAAAAAAGAGCGTGAAGAAAAAGAAGCCCAGCTACCGGATATTAATTACTGGGGTTATGGCGAGGGCAATTATTTTGCTCCAAAGGCCAGCTATGCCATGACGGCAGAGACTTCCGCAGAATTAAAGGATCTGATCAAAAGGCTTCATGAAAATAATCTTGAAATTGTTATGGAGATGCATTTTGCGGATGATGTCAATCCGAACTTTATTGTCGATGTCTTGCGCCATTGGGTGATAAACTATCACGTTGACGGCTTTCATCTTTTGTGTAGGGAGAGTGCAATAGACAGTGTGATCACAGATGTATATCTGCGCAGAACAAAGATCTTTTATCATCGATTTCCGGATTATGTGTGGAATCAGAAACAGGGACATTCACGGTTGTTCGTATACAACGATGAGTTTTTATATGCTTCCAGAAAAATGCTGAATCAGATGAGCGGCAATCTCATGGATCTGCTGAATCAGATGAAAAAACAGAATGCCAATATCGGCTTTGTCAATTATCTTGCAAACCACAATGGATTTACACTGGCAGATTTGTTCTCATACAGTATGAAGCACAATGAAGCAAACGGTGAAGAAGGGGCAGACGGCAACGACTGGAACTTCAGTGTGAATTGTGGCGTGGAGGGAGCAACGAGAAAAAAAGCAATTTTAGAGTTGCGCTACAAGCGCATGAAAGAGGCAATTGCGGTTCTTATGATCTCACAGGGTGTGCCGCTTTTGCTGGCAGGCGATGAGTTCGGTAATTCACAGCAGGGCAATAACAATGCTTACTGCCAGGATAACCGCATTGGCTGGGTCAATTGGAAAACACTCAATCAGAATAAGAAATATTTTGAAGAAGTCAAACGGATGATCGCTTTTCGAAGGAGACATCCGGTACTGACAAAGCAGGAACCGTTTCGGATGAGCGATTATCTGGGCTATGGTATGCCGGATCTGTCTTACCATGATGCGAAAGCGTGGACCGGTGAGATCTATCCGTCCATGCAGGCGGTTGGTATCCTGTATTGCGGAGCTTACGGCGGAGAGGAAAAACATTTATATATCGGACTGAACTTTTCGTCGGGGGCGGTGAAGCTCGCTTTGCCTACTGTCGGGACACAAATTGAATGGGAGTTGATCTCATCGGGAGCGGTGTTGAAGGGAAGTCAGATTGAAGTGGATGGAGAGTCGGTGATCGTACTTCAGGGAACGGTTGTTCCCCAAAAAGACAAGATTGCCTGTACAAAGAAACAATCCAAAAAGAAAAAGGAGCAGCCACAAGATGTCATTCCAAAAAGCGATGAAACACTTAGCAACGGTCAATAAGCATCGCAGACAGGTACGGAAAAATTGTTTTCGTATGGGTCTCTACTGGCAGGGATTGACACATGACCTGTCAAAATATACATGGCCGGAGTTTCGCATCGGCGCGAAATATTATATGGAAGATCAAAGTCCGCACAACGGAGAACGTGCAGAGTACGGATATTCGACTGCATGGCTTCATCATAAAGGGCGAAATAAACATCATCTGGAGTACTGGCTGGATTATGACTTTTATGGGGACCATAACATTGCAGGTATGGAGATGCCGAAAAAATATGTCTGTGAGATGGTTGCGGATCGTGTGGCAGCCTCCAAGATCTATAAGGGCGAGAAGTACACCGATGCCTCACCGTTGGAATATTATGAGTTAAAGAAGAGTCATCATATTCTTCATCCAAACACCAGAGCTTTATTGGAAGAATTGCTTGTCATGATCAAAGAAAAAGGAGAGGATGAGACCTTTTCCTATATCAGACATGTTGTTTTGAAAAAGTAATCGAGTTGGAAAGGCACAGCGGCGGTTTTTTTCTCATACAATAAAAGAAACGCAGTAGAATTTGGAGATTAGCCTGTGAAAGCGTTTCTGCCACCACTTACCCTTCAGGAAGAAAATGCATGCGTGGAACGAATGAAAAGCGGCAGTCTGGAGGATCGGAGGCGTCTGGTAGAACATAATATGCGTCTGGTTGCACATATTGTGAAAAAACATTCCTGTATGGGCGAAGACCAAAGCGAGTTGATCTCAATCGGCACTATCGGTTTGATCAAGGCGGTTGATACATTTTGTCCCAATAAGGGAAATCGTTTATCTACGTATGCAGCGAGATGCATTGAGAATGAACTCTTTATGTATTTCAGAAATAAAAAGAAGATCGCCAGGGAAGTGTCCATTTACGAGCCGGTCGGAACCGACAAGGAAGGAAACACGATCTCAATCTTTGATGTGCTTCAGGTGGATGAGATTGATGTGGTCGCAGATCTGGAACTCAAACAAAATTTGAAAAAGCTCAAGGAAATCTGGCCGCAGGTATTAAATGACAGAGAACAGGAAATTTTGATGCACCGATACGGAATTGGTGGTGGGAAAGCTCTGACGCAGAGAGAGATTGCGGCGAATTTTGGCATCTCGCGATCCTACGTCAGCCGGCTTGAAAAGCGTGCTTTGGAAAAGCTGCGGGTCGGATTTGAAGAAAAACTATAAAAAAAGTATAAAAAAGCGAGAAATGAGATGGGAATCATGTTAAAATGAGCCCATCTTTTTTTATGATCCATACGTTGACACGCAGGAAGGAGGATACTTGTATAGTATTGTTACGACTGCGATTTTAAACGGAATTGAAGGCTTTTTTGTGCAGGTAGAGGCAGATGTCAGTGACGGACTGCCTGTATTTGATATGGTGGGATTTCTCGCGGCAGAGGTGAGGGAATCCAAGGAGCGTGTGCGGACAGCATTGAAAAACTGTGGATTTCATCTGCCTGCAAAACGGATTACCGTGAATCTTTCACCGGCAAATGTCCGGAAAGTGGGAAATGGCTTTGACCTTCCGATCACGGTTGCGATTCTCGGTGCGCTGGGTATCGTAGAAGATCGGTTGCTTGACCGGCTGCTTGTGATTGGCGAACTGGGCCTGAATGGAGATGTTTTACCGATTGACGGCATGCTTTCGATCGTATGCAAGGCAAAAGAAGAGGGCTTCAACAGATGTATGATCCCTGTGGATAATTATTCAGAGGCGATGCTGGTACAGGGTCTGGAGCTGATTCCGGTCTCAAATCTCAAAAACTGTCTGGAATATTTTCATGGAAATATCATTCCAACAACCCCGGAAATCAAAAATAATAATATGGCAGGACATGACGGTGTGATACCTGATTTTGCAGATGTCAATGGGCAGCCGATGCTGCGTCGTGCCTGTGAGATCAGTGTCAGCGGAATGCATCATCTGCTCATGATCGGACCGCCCGGTGCAGGAAAATCTATGGTGGCAAAACGCATACCGGGGATTCTGCCACCGATGGAATTTGACGAACAGATGGAGGTGTCAAAAATATACAGTGCCTGCGGCATGATGCGCAAAAAGGGCACCTTGATCGAGGAGCGTCCGTTTCGTGCTCCACATCATACGATCAGTATGCAGGGACTGGCCGGGGGCGGTGTGTATCCGAAGCCGGGTGAGATCTCTCTGGCACATCGTGGGGTACTGTTTCTGGATGAATTGCCGGAATTTCACAAGACGACTCTGGAAGTGTTGCGTCAGCCGTTAGAAGATGGGATCATCACGATCTCGAGAGTCTCATCATCGGTTTGCTTTCCGTCAAAGGTACTTCTGGTGTGCGCGATGAATCCGTGTAAATGCGGTTTTTTTCCGGATATGAACCGATGCCGTTGCTCGAAAACGGCGATCAGACAGTATTTATCCAGAATCAGCCAGCCACTGTTAGACCGCATCGACATTTGCGCAGAAGCAAAACAGGTCGGATTTGATGATTTGGTGAGTTCGCAGAATAATGAATCATCTGACAGGATACGAAAGCGGGTGCTTCGGGCACATGAACTGCAAAAGGAACGGTTTGCGGGAGAAGTCTGGTATTTTAACAGCCAGATCCCTACGTCCGCAATGGAGAAATACTGTGGACTCGGCAGTTCTGAAAAGCAATTTATGGCAAAAATATTTGAAAAACTGGACTTGTCTGCCCGAAGCTATCATAAGATATTAAGGGTTGCAAGAACCATTGCAGATCTGGATGGAGAAGAACAGATAACAAAAAGACATCTGATTGAAGCGGTGAGCTATCGGAGTCTGGATAAGAAATATTGGGAGGGGTAGGTATGGAGGAACAAAAGTATGCGTATTGGCTTGCGAATATTTCGGGAGTAGGTATAAAAACCATTCATCAATTATATAAATATTGTGACAATGCGAGAGAGATCTATGAGCTGGGGCCCGGACAACTGCTCCATATCCATAACCTGACGGAAAAAACTGCCGATCTGATCGTAAAAAGTAAAAAAAACTGGGATGTTGACGGTCAATGGGAGCAGTTCTTAGAGCGAGGAATACAGTTTTATTCGATGGAAAACCAAAAATATCCCAAAAAACTGCGACATATTTATGACATGCCTTACGCAATCTATGTCATAGGTGAATTGCCGGACGAAAAAGAAAAATCGGCAGCCATCGTCGGCGCAAGGAATTGTTCTCCTTATGGAAAAAAAGCAGCGCAGGAGTTTGGAAAAAAACTGGCAGAGGCCGGAGTAAATCTGATCAGCGGGATGGCAAGAGGAATCGACAGCATGGGACACCGAGGGGCACTTCTGGCGGGCGGACGCACATATGCAGTGCTGGGCTGCGGAGTCAATATCGTCTATCCGCCGGAAAACTGGGAATTGTATGAACAGATTGCAAAGCATGGAGGAATCCTGTCGGAATATCCTCCGGATATGGCACCGCAGCCCGGATTTTTTCCGATGCGAAACCGGATCATTTCCGCCCTCAGTGATGTGGTCATTATTATAGAAGCAAAAGAAAAAAGCGGATCTTTGATCACGGCAGATTATGCGCTGGATCAGGGAAAAGATGTATTTGCCCTGCCGGGAAGCATCTACGACAGCCTCAGTGCGGGCTGTAACCGGTTGATCAAACAGGGCGCGGGAATCCTGCTTTCGCCACAGGATCTGCTGGAGGAGTTGTCACTTTCTGAAAGTAAAAAACAAGTTTTACTTGAAAAAGAAGAATTGTTGGTGTATAGTACCCTTGATTTGCATCCGAAGTCCATTGAGGAACTGGCACAGAAAACCGGCATGGATCTGCTCCGTCTGACAGAGGTGATTTTTGCCCTGGAAGAACGGGGTTTTGCGGAGGAAGCATATCAGAATTATTACAGAATCAGAAATTAATTTTTACCGGAATTGAAAGGAAGAGGATACATGGCAAAGTATTTGGTCATCGTGGAGTCACCTGCGAAAGTAAAAACCATCAAAAAGTTTTTGGGGAAAAATTATGAAGTGGCTGCTTCAAACGGACATGTGAGAGATCTGCCAAAAAGCCAGCTCGGATTTGACGCAGAGCATGATTTTGAACCGAAATATATTACGATCCGTGGAAAAGGAGATATCCTTGCGAACCTGCGAAAGGAAGTAAAAAAAGCAGAAAAAATCTATCTCGCAACTGACCCGGATCGTGAGGGAGAGGCGATTTCCTGGCATCTGTACCATGCGCTGAAGCTGGAAAACAAAAAAGTATTCCGTATTACTTTCAATGAGATCACGCAGAGCGCGGTAAAGGCATCTTTGAAAAATGCCAGAGAGATCGACATGAATCTGGTCAACGCACAACAGGCAAGACGTATGTTAGACCGTATGGTCGGATACCGGATCAGCCCGGTGTTGTGGAACAAAGTGAAGCGGGGATTAAGTGCAGGACGTGTGCAGTCTGTGGCACTCCGTATGATCAGTGACCGGGAGACCGAGATTGATAATTTTATTCCGCAGGAATACTGGACATTGGACGCAGTCTTACATGTATCCGGAGAAAAGAAGCCGATCATTGCAAAATTTGACGGCAAAT
Source organism: Lachnospiraceae bacterium (assembly GCA_022768825.1). GTDB lineage: Bacteria > Bacillota > Clostridia > Lachnospirales > Lachnospiraceae > W0P33-017. The sequence goes on along the minus strand of JALEJB010000043.1, from coordinate 52,115 downwards.
CCGGAGAAAAGATCGAGCTTGAAAAAAAAGCAGACGTGGATGCGATTGAAGCGGAATTGAAAAACGAGGCGTTTACCGTCGGTGAAGTGAAGAAGGGGAATCGTGTCAAGAAAGCGCCGTTGCCGTTTACAACGAGTACCCTGCAGCAGGAAGCATCCAAACGACTGAACTTTTCAACACAGAAGACGATGCGTCTGGCACAGCAATTATACGAGGGTATTGATATCAAAGGACAGGGAACGGTCGGTGTGATCACCTATCTTCGTACGGATTCCACCCGTGTGTCGGATGAGGCAGAGACAATGGCAAGAAGCTATATTGCCGGGCAATACGGAGAAAAATATGTGGCAGATCAGGTTGCGCAGAAGGAATCCAAAGGAAAGATTCAGGATGCGCACGAAGCGATCCGCCCGACAGATATTTCGCGGACACCGGCAGAAATCAAGGATTCCTTGTCGAGAGATCAGTTTCGCCTTTATCAGTTGATCTGGAATCGTTTTACGGCGAGTCGCATGGCGGCTGCCAGCTATGAGACGGTATCGGTCAAGATACAGGCAGGCGACTATAAGTTCCATGTATCCGCTTCCAAACTTGTGTTTGAAGGATTTCAGTCTGTTTATCAGGCAGATGATGAAGAAAAAGAAGACAGCAATGTGCTTCTGACGACCTTGGATCAAAGCTCAAAGCTGACGCTGAAGGAATTGGACGGAAAACAGCACTTTACCCAGCCACTGCCTCATTTTACGGAAGCATCCCTTGTAAAGACCTTAGAGGAGCATGGAATCGGACGACCAAGTACGTATGCGCCGACGATTACAACGCTGCTTGCGAGACGCTATATCACGAAGGAAAATAAAAATCTTTATATGACAGAGCTCGGTGATGCGGTGAATTCGATCATGATGGAAGCATTTGAGATCATTGTAGACGAGCACTTCACTGCAAATATGGAATCGCTGCTTGATAAAGTGGAAGAGGGAACGGTACAGTGGAAGACGATCATCCGCAACTTCTACCCGGATCTGGAAACTGCAGTCTCGGAGGCAGAAAAGAAGCTGGAAAAGATTGAGATCGCAGACGAAGAGACAGACGTGATCTGCGAGGAGTGCGGTCGGAATATGGTCATCAAATATGGCCCGCACGGAAAATTCCTTGCCTGCCCGGGCTTCCCGGAATGCAGAAATACCAAGCCATATCTGGAGAAGATCGGCGTGCCCTGTCCGAAATGCGGCAAAGACATCGTCCTTCGCAAGACCAAGAAAGGCAGACGTTATTACGGTTGTGAGGATAATCCGACCTGTGATTTTATGTCCTGGGCAAAGCCGGTAGAAAAGAAATGTCCGATCTGTGGCGGATATATGGTAGAAAAAGGTGCCAAACTTGTATGCGCAGACAATCAGTGCGGCTATGTAGAGTCAAAACAAAAGACGGAATCGTAATAAAAATGTAATAATTTTAATAAAATCGCATAATTTGATTGAATTTTCTGAAAAATAGGTGTATAGTTGCCTTATCTACCCGAAAGAAAAGAGAGCATACATGAGCGTACAATTATTGGACAAAACAAGAAAAATCAATAAGCTGCTTCACAATAATAATTCGTCAAAGGTTGTGTTTAACGATATTTGTGATGTGCTGACCGATATTCTCGAGTCAAATATCCTTGTCATCAGCAAAAAAGGAAAGGTGCTGGGAGCAAGTGTGGCGCAGGGCACCAGAGAGTTAAAGGAGCTGATCGTTGACGAGGTTGGCGGATTTATCGATCTGATGTTGAATGAGCGTCTGCTGGGGATCTTGTCCACAAAAGAAAATGTCAATCTTGAGACGCTTGGTTTTGTGATGGATACCAAGAATTATTCAGCCATTATCGCACCGATCGATATTGCGGGGGAGCGGCTTGGCACCCTGTTTGTATATCGCATGAACCGGATGTATGATATTGATGACATTATTCTGACGGAATACGGAACAACTGTGGTCGGACTTGAGATGCTTCGTTCCGTGAATGAAGAAAGCGCGGAGGAAAACCGAAAGGTCCAGATCGTAAAATCAGCGATCTCTACACTGTCTTTTTCGGAATTGGAAGCCATCATACATATTTTTGATGAGCTGGACGGTAAGGAGGGCATTCTTGTGGCAAGCAAGATTGCAGACCGGGTTGGTATTACGAGATCGGTGATCGTCAATGCACTGCGCAAGTTTGAGAGCGCAGGTGTGATTGAATCCCGTTCTTCCGGGATGAAGGGGACATACATTAAGGTCTTAAATGATGTCGTATTTGATGAATTGAATAAGCTAAAGGCGCAGCAGAAGCATATTTAGCCATTGCATAGGATGAATGAGAAACGATGTAAAAGGATTTATAGGAAACTATAGATCCTTTTTTGTCGTATAGGAAACTTCACAATAAAGTTTGAATTTTGACATATTTAGTAGCTGATTTAGAAAAACAACACAATATCGTGTGAAAAAAGTAGAAAAAAGGCTTGTGTTTTTTTTGAAATTACTTATACTTAAAAATATAAACGGGAAAAGTCTGTAATTTTGCCTGTAAAAACAAGGTGTTTTTGCCGATATTTGTCTATAGAGAAAGGAGTAAAACATGATTCAGAGTAATGCATTTAATTACATCAATGTGCTGGACAAAGCACTGGATGCCAGTAATCTGAGGGAAACCGTACTGACCAATAATATTGCAAACGTGGATACTCCTGGTTATAAGCGCAGAGAGGTGGATTTTGCAAGCCTGCTTCGTGAAGAACTGGACAAGACAAAATGGGAATCCCTGGATCAGAAGGTTGACAAGTTAAATCTGACACGTTTGAATGCCACTGCCCACTATGACCGGGCGGCATATGGCTATGATTATCGTCTGGATGGCAACAATGTGGATATTGATACGGAAGAAGTAGAACTGGCTTCCGAACAGCTTCGCTACCAGTTGCTTGCTGACAGCGTGACACAGGAGTTTTCGAGAATGAAAACAGCAATCGGTCCATAATATTTGTCCAAACAGGAGGGATAAGAGATGGCTTTATTTCAGTCTTTTGACATCAGCGCGTCCGGAATGACTGCACAGCGTTTCCGGACAGATATCATTGCGGAAAATATCGCAAACGTAAATACAACGAGAACAGAGGACGGTACGCCGTACCGCAGACAGGTCGTGACTTTTGCACAGAAGGTAGATACGCCGTTCAGTGATATTTTAAAGAGTCACAGAAATAAGTATAAAGGGGAGGGCGTAAAAGTCTATTCCCTGAAAGAGGATGAGACTTCGGATTTTATCATGGAATATGATCCGTCGCATCCGGATGCGGATGAAAATGGATATGTATCCTATCCGAATGTCAATATCGTGACCGAAATGACCAACCTGATCGATGCTTCCCGCGCCTATGAGGCGAATGCGACAGCATTTGATGCCAGCAAGGCGATCGCCCAGGCAGGCATCCAGATCGGAAAGTCATGATTGGAAAGCTGTAAGGAGGCTTTTGTGAGATGGATATTCAGTCAATCGATGGTATTCGTTCCGAATATATCAATGATGTGTTCGGCAATCAGAAGAAAAGTGGAGATCAGACCTTTGGTACGATCTTTAACAGTGCATTAAATATGCTAAATGAGACCAACAATCTGCAAAATACGGCAGAGTCGCTGGAGATTCAGTTTGCGCTGGGGGATGCGGACAATACGCATGACCTTCAGGTAGCGCAGCAGAAGGCAAATGTCGCTTTGGCTTATACGGTAGCAGTAAGAGACAAAGCATTGGAAGCATATAACACGATCATGAATATGCAGATGTAAAAAAGGAGTGTAAGATCTCATGCCGGAGCAGTTACAACAGATCATCGACCGAATTGTCGAATGGTGGAAAAAATTTAATAAAAAACAACAGATCCTGCTTGTAAGTATTGTTGCAGTCGTGGTAGTGGCAATCGGTATTCTGGCATTTGTGATGACAAGACCCAAGACCACGGAGCTGATCACCTGTGAAGATACGGCACAATCGGCTGAAGTCAAACAGCTTTTGGATGACAACAGCATCACGTATCAGATCAGTGACAACGGACTGACCTTCACGATCAATCAGGCGGATGAGGCGGTTGCGCAGATCCTGCTTGGTTCCAATGATATTCCGACCAATGGCTATTCTATTTCGGATGCTTTGGATGGAACCTTTACGACGACAGAAGCAGATAAGGAGAAAAAATATCAGCTTTATCTGGAGGAAAAGCTTGCCAGAACGATTGAGATTCTAAACAATGTAAAATCCGCAACGGTCAAGCTGAACATTCCGGAGGATGATGGAACGCTCGCAGCAAAAAAACTGGATGCGTATGCCAATGTCATGCTGGAACTGGATGGTGAGATGGATGAGGAGCAGGCGGCTAGTCTGGCAAAGTTTATCTCAACACAGCTTGGAAATGACACATCAGACAATATCTATATCATGGATTCCAACTCGAATACCTTGTATTCGGGCGGAGATGAGAGCTCGGTGACAGGTGTTGCCAGCTCCCAGCTGACCTTGAAACAGAAATATGAGCAGGCAGTCAAGAAGGAAGTAAAGGATGTCGTGATCGGAACAGACGTATACAGCAATGTGGAAGTCGGACTGAATCTGGACATGAATTTTGATACCAAAGATGTGGTAGACCGGGAGTTTTATGTGGCTGACGGTATGACACAGGGTTATCTGGACAGTGAATCCAGCTATGAGAGCAATGCGGTGGGCGGTCTGGCGGCAGCTCCGGGAACAGATAACAACAATGATACGACCTATATGCTGGAAAATGGAGATTATACAGAAAGCTCAGTGACAGACATCCAGAAGGACTATCTGCCAAACGAGCGTCTGACCAAGATCAAAGGAAGTGCCGGAACGATCAATTATGATACCTCATCGATCTCGGTGGTTGCGACTACCTATGTCACGTATGATGAGGATGTTTTGAAAAAATCCGGGCAGCTGGATGACATGACCTTTGAAGAGTTTAAGTCACAAAATTCCGCTCGGGTTAAGACAGAAGTGGATCCGGATTTTTATACCATGGTTTCAAAAGCCACCGGATTTCCGGAAGCAAATATATCCATCGTCGCATATGAAGTGCCGTTCTTTACTTATTCATCCGGAAGCGGAAGAACACTGGCGGATTACTTCCAGATCTTGCTTGCGGTATTGATCTTTGCGCTGCTTGGTTACGTGGTATTTCGCAGCACGAGAAAGGAACAGGTCGAAGAATTGGAGCCGGAGCTTTCTGTGGAGACACTGCTTCGTTCAACCAAGGAGTCGGAAGGCGATATGGAAGATATCGGATATAAAGAGAAATCTGAGGCCCGAATGTTGATCGAAAAATTCGTAGACGAAAAACCGGAGGCCGTCGCAAGTCTTTTGCGTAACTGGCTGAACGAGGATTGGGATTAGAAAAAAGTTACCGTTCACTTGGATAGGAGACAGTTGATTTATGGCATCAGAAGAATATACAGGCATACAAAAAGCGGCCATTTTGCTGATCGCTTTAGGACCTGAAAAATCAGCTAACATATTCAAACATTTAAAAGAAGACGAGATCGAGGAACTGACCCTTGAGATCGCCAATACGAGAAGTGTGTCTCCGCAGACCAAGGAGGACGTATTAGAAGAGTTTTACCAGGTATGTCTTGCGCAGCAGTATATCGCAGAGGGTGGTATCGGATATGCGAAAGAGCTGCTGGATAAAGCACTTGGAGAGGATAAGGCACAGGAGGTTATTTCCAAACTTACTGCGTCCTTGCAGGTTCGTCCGTTTGAGTTTGTGCGAAAGACAGATCCTTCGCAGATCTTGAACTTCATTCAGGATGAGCATCCGCAGACGATCGCGATGATCTTATCGTACCTGTCGGCTGCGCAGGCATCCATGATTCTGGGTGCGCTGTCACCGGAAAAGCAGGCGGATGTAGCAAAACGTATCGCAATGATGGATCGTACTTCGCCGGATGTCATCAAAGAGGTAGAGAGTGTGTTGGAGCGAAAGCTTGCTTCTCTTGCAAATCAGGATTATACGATCGTCGGTGGTGTCGATGCGATCGTCAATATCTTAAATACCGTAGACCGTGGAACAGAGAAACATATCATGGAGTCTTTGGAGATCGAGGAGCCGGAGCTGGCAGACGAGATCCGCAAGAAGATGTTTGTGTTCGAGGATATTCTTCTTTTGGACGACCGTGCCATTCAACGTGTGTTGCGTGATGTGGATAATAATGACCTTGAGATCGCCCTGAAGGGATCCAATGACGAGGTTAAGAATGTGGTGTTAAAGAATCTGTCCAAACGTCTTGCTTCTATGATCGAGGAAGATATCGAATTCATGGGTCCGGTACGTATGAAGGATGTTGAGGAAGCACAGCAGAAGATCGTTGCGATCATTCGTAAGTTAGAGGATAATGCTGAGATCGTAATCTCTAGAGGCGGAGGTGACGAGATCATTGTCTAATTTTTATAAGCATACATATGTTGTGGCAGGTTCTCAGGTGCGTCGAGTCATCAATACCAATGAGATGATTCAGGAGCGTATGAGACAGATTGCCGAACAGCAGGTGTCACAACAGCGTGAAAATTTTCGCCTGGAAAGCGAAAACGGCGGTGCGGTTTCTGATGGGGAAAATGCGCCGGATTTTAAAGAAGGGCTTTTTGCGGAACAGATCTTGATGGAGGAGGAAGCAGCGCAGCCTTCACCGGAGGATATAATCGCACAGGCCAATGAAGAAGCACAGCAGATTTTGGCGCAGGCAAAGCAGGAAGCAGAGACGATCCTTGCCAACGCCAGACAGGAAGCCCTAACTATGAGAGATCAGGCCCGCCAAGAGGGCGAGAAACAGGGTTATGCAGATGGACAAAATCAGGCACAGCAGGAGCTTGCGGCAAAGATGGATCGGATCTCGGAGGAAGCAGAACGTCAGCAGCAGGAATATAACAGGAGCCTAGAGAGCATGGAACCGGAACTGTTGGATACCATGCTTTCTATATTTGATCAGGTATTTCGGATACAGTTTTCCGACAAGCGGGAGCTGTTGTTGTCTTTGGTGATGAACGCCATGCGTGGGATCAAAGAGACGAAACAGTATAAGATCCGTGTCAGTGAAGCGCAAGTTGGTTTTCTTCGTGAGCAAAAACAGATGCTGCAGGAAAAAGTCGGGGAAGATCTGTCGATTGAGATCGTGATGGATCCGGATCTGGGAGAAAATCAATGCATGATCGATGCGGATTCCGGTGTCTATGATTGCAGTCTGGATGTGGAACTGGATCATTTGATCAGAGACCTGAAGTCTCTGGCAGTGCTTTCATAAGAGCAAGGTTTGAAACGAGGATGAGCATTTGAATAGGGCGTATGAGAAATACTATCAGGTTTTAGATCATTTTTTTTATGAGTGTTATGGAAAAGTGGCAAAGGTTGTCGGTTTGACGGTGGAATCAATTGGACCGGAGACAAAACTGGGCGATCTTTGCCGCATTGTTATTGACCGGCAGACAGACAGTTATGTGTATGCGGAGGTCGTGGGTTTCCGCGATAACAGACTGCTTCTGATGCCCTTTGAAAATATGGACGGTATCCGGGTCGGATCGGTCGTAGAAAATACGGGGGAACCGCTTCGGATTTCGGTGGGGGATGAGCTGCTGGGTCATACATTGGATGGTCTGGGACGCCCGACAGATTTTGACGGGGAGTTGAATCTGCCGGTGCAATACCCGGTGGAATGTCTTCCGCCTGATCCGATGAAACGAAAGATCATCGATCAGGTACTCCCGCTTGGTGTCAAGGCAGTGGACGGTCTGCTGACGGGGGGAAGAGGACAGCGTATCGGAATATTTGCAGGTTCCGGTGTCGGAACAAGTACATTGATGGGTATGTTCGCAAGAAATACCAAGGCAGATATCAATGTGATCGCGCTGATCGGAGAGCGTGGCAGAGAGGTGCGGGAATTTATTGAACGGGATCTGGGGCCTGAGGGTATGGCCAGGTCCGTGGTAGTGGTTGCGACCTCCGATAAGCCGGCGTTGATCCGAAACAAGGCGGCAAAGACGGCCACTGCGATTGCGGAATATTTCCGGGATCAGGGTCGGGATGTGCTGCTGATGATGGATTCCCTGACACGTTTTTCCATGGCGCAGCGGGAGATTGGACTGGCGACCGGAGAACCGCCGGTAACGAGAGGATATCCGCCCAGTGTGTATGCGGAGCTTCCGAAGCTTTTAGAGCGGGCAGGAACCTCGAACAAAGGCTCCATCACAGGCTTGTATACGGTATTGGTGGATGGAGATGATTTTAATGAGCCGATCACGGATACCGCGAGAGGTATTCTGGACGGACATATCGTATTAAATCGAAAGTTGGCACAGAGAAATCATTATCCTGCCATTGATGTGCTGGCAAGTATTTCCAGAGTGATGAGCGCCATTGCGTCTCCGGAGCAGAAAGCGGATGCCGGAAAATTAAAAAATGTGATGGCGACTTATGCGCAGGCAGAGGATCTGATCAATATCGGAGCCTACAAAAGCGGCTCCAATAAAGAGATTGACTATGCAATCGCAAAAAATGCGGCAGTCAACGAATTTTTATTACAGAGAACGGATGAAAAGTTCGATTTTGAGGAAGAACTCGAGCTTTTGAGAAATATTTTTTCCTAAACAGTGGTAAGGGTGAGATATGGCAAAATTTGTATATCGGATGCAAAGCATTTTGGACATCAAATATAAGCTGGAGGAGCAGGAACGAACGGCATACAGTATCGCAAACGGGAAGCTTGCGGAGGAAAATCAAAAGCTTCAGACACTGTTGATTCGCAGAGCCGGTTATGAGCGAAGGGCAAAGGAACTGGCAGTCGGTACGATTGATGTGCAAAGCATTCAGGAGAATAAGCGGGCCATTGATACGATGAAATCATTGATCCGCGAGCAGATGATGCAGGTACACATTGCGGAAAAAAACGTGGAGCTTGCCAGAAAACGATTGAATGACGTGATGGTGGAGCGAAAGGTGCAAGAGAAACTCCGGGAAAAAGCATTTGAAGAATTTAAGGTGGAGGTTGCGGCCAAAGAGGCGCAGGAGGTGGATGAGCTGACCAGCTTCACCTATGCCACAAGAGAAGCAAAATAGTACGTCAGAAAAAGCATCAGAAAAAGCATTGGAATGAGAACATCAGAATAGAGGAGAAGATACATGGCAGAGGAAGAAGAACAGAAGAAACGGGATAAAAAAGCAGAAAAAGCGGCAGCCAAAGAGGCAAAGAAAAAAGCAAAACAGGACAAGAAAAGTGAGATCGAAGATGATGAAGAGGAGACTTCCGCCGGCGGGAAAGTGGCAGTTTTTCTGGCAACCGTTATCATCATAGCCATCTGGCTTGGCATATTGGTTCTGGTCATCAAATGGGATGTGGGCGGTTTTGGATCGACGGTGCTCTACCCGATCTTTAAGGATACACCGTATCTGAACAAGATCCTGCCGGATGTGGAGGTGCCGATCGAGCAGCAGGAATATCCGTATACGACGCTCTCTGAGGCGACGGATTATGTCAAAGAATTGGAGCAAAAGCTGGCGAAGGCAGAAGAAAAGATCGAGAAGAAAGACGAAAAGATCAAGGAATTAAAGTCACAGGTAGAAAAATTGTCTGTGTACGAGGAAAACGAGGCCGCCTTCGAAAAGTTAAAGCAAAAATTTGACCGGGAGGTTGTTTTTTCCGACAATGCACCCGATATATCTAATTATCAGGAGTATTATGAGAGTATTGATCCGCAAAATGCAGAAATCATCTACAGACAGGTGCTGGAACAGCAGAAAAAGTCTGCCGAGCTGGAGGATTATGTCAAGACATATTCTTCTATGAAACCGAAAAAGGCGGCTGCGATGTTTGATACGATGACGGATAATTTCAGTCTGGTAGCGGACATCCTCTTAGAATTGGATGCGCAGACGAGAGCGGATATTTTAGCTGCGATGAAGGCAGAGAATGCGGCAAGACTCACAGCAATGATGAATCCTGATGAATAATACTCAGAAAGGAGGAAGGAAATGACACAGATTTCAGGGGTAACACCTAATTTATTTTCCACTTCAAAGGGAACCGGTGCAAAGACAACCAAACAAAGCATGTCTGTGGCAGAGCAGTTTGTAGGTATCATGAATCAGAATGCCGGTGATCTGTTCGGAAACAGATCCGATCTGTCTGCAGATTCCGGCAAGGCTACGACCGTGACAAGCAAAGCACCTTCGACAAACAGGCAAAACGGAAATTCGGATCGTGATACTGCCGCCATGGGAGCCGGAAAGAACCGGCCGATCAAGGAGACTCAGACAGATACCAAAGTCACCGATGTGGCTTCGAATGAGCAGGAGCTGCAGTCGCTTGGCGAAGAGATCAAGGAGCAGATCGAAGACAGTCTGGATCTTACGGAAGAAGAAGTGACAGAAGTGATGGAATTGCTCGGACTGACCACGATGGATCTTTTGGATACGCAGAATATCGTAGCACTTGTTCAGGAACTGACCGGAAGTGACAGTGCGATGGAGCTTTTGACCAATGACAGCTTTCAGCAGCTGATGGCAGATGTGACGGAGCTGATCGGAAATTTTGAACAGGTAAATGAACTGTCGCCAAAGGAATTTGCACAGGTTGTGGAGACGGTATTGCAGTCACAGGGGCAGACATTACCTGAGGATGCGCCATTGACGGAGAATGCCGGTACGATGACAACTTTGGAAGCGTCAGACACGGTTGACACTGTTGACGGAATTACCGTACCACAGGGACAGGAAACAGTGGAACAGCCGAATGGATCGGAAGCTGTGGCAGAAGAACAACAACCACAGACGACGGCAAAAGAAGAAGTGACTGCGCCCCAGACACCGGTGCCTGAGGAAAGCGCGAATGAGCAGCCATTGGAAACCGAAGAGCTTCCGGCATGGGAAACTGCAAAAGACAATTCCGACGAGACGGGACAGAATATGGAGCAGTCGACTTCGGATCCTTCAAAGGATCTGTTCAAACAAAAAGAACAGAAAGCAGAATCACTCATCAATGAGCATGCGAATTATCAGCCGGATGTAACCAATGCAGGTCAGACCCGAGGAGTCAATGCGCAGCCGGTTGTGACTGCGGCAGACAGCTATCTGGACACAGAACAGTTGCTGGCACAGTTCGAAGGAATGGCGAGAACGCTTGCAACAGATTCCGGCACTACCATTGAGATGCAGTTGAATCCGGCAAACCTCGGAAGATTGTTTTTAAGTGTATCGGAAAAAGAGGGAAATGTATCCGCAACGATCACTGCTTCCAATGAGGAGGTAAAAGAAGCACTTCAGACACAGATGGCTGCTTTGCGAGAGACCTTGCAGATGCAGGGGATCAAAGTGGAAGCTGTGGAAGTCACAGTGGCAACGCATGAGTTTGAACAGAATCTGGACGGCAATCAGAGTGCAAATGGGCAGGCACAGTCTGAGCGGGAACAACAGGCACAGGCTGAGGCGGAAAAATCAGGCAGACGAAATCTGAATCTGAACGATCTGGATGGACTTTCGGGATTGATGTCTGAGGAAGAACGTCTGGTTGCACAGATGATGGCAGATCAGGGAAACAGTGTAGATTTTAAGGCATAAGAGAGAAGACAGGACAGGAGAAAGGAGAGACATATGGCATTAGTTCAGGAAGTAAAAAACGGACAGCTTGTCGATAACACAGCAACCGGAAATTCGCTTTCAAAGAAGAACGAGAAAGAACCGGGCGCATTGGGCAAAGAGGATTTCTTGAAATTGATGGTAGCACAGATGCAGTATCAGGATCCGTTGGAGCCGCAGTCCAATACGGAATATGTCAGTCAGCTGGCAACCTTTACACAGGTTGAGGCTTCTGAAAATATGGTGGCAACCATGGAGCAGATGGAAGCAAACAATCTGGTTGGTAAAACAGTCATTATGAAACCGACCAATCCCGTGACCGGAGAGACCAGTTACATCACAGGCGTTGTGGATTATGTGACCAGAGAGGGAAGTAACGTATACTTGTCGGTTGGCGGAAAACTGTATAATCTGGATGATCTGGATACAGTGTCTGACACCGAGTATATGGATGCTGTGACACTTTCGAATACATTCAAAGAACTTGTAAATAAACTGCCGGGGGCAGCCGGTGTGACGCTTGGTGACGAGGCACAGATCACATCCGTTCGTGCAGTCTATGACGGTATGACGGATTATCAGAAGGGCTTTATCAATGCAGATGATCTAAAGATCTTACTTGCGGCAGAAGAAAAGCTGAACATGCTGAAAGCTTTGCAGGATGCGATCAACAATGGTGCAGTGACCGACGACGAAGAGAAAGAGGAGTCAGAGGAGAAGACAGAAGGTGTGGATCCGGGTGCGGGTACAGACACCGAAACTGAAGAGACAACAGGAAACGACGAGACACAGACAAGTGCTGCGGAAAATGCAGATGTGTCAGCTCAGGCATAAGGGATACATCTTTTTTCATGGTCTGATGTTCTGAGAAAGGAGTCAGGAGATGATAAACAGTATTCATACAAACAATTTTGGTTCCATTCAGCAGATGACGGATCAGTATTTTCAAAAAAGTATAAACAATTCCGGACAAACATCCGAAATATCTTTTGATGAGATACTGCGAGGCAAGTGTGAAAAACAAAGCGAATTGAAATTTTCAAAACACGCGATGAATCGTCTGAGTGATCGCAGCATTACTCTGACAGATGCGCAGCGCGGACGTTTAGAGGACGGAGTATCACAGGCAGGCGAGAAGGGAATCAGGGATTCACTTGTACTTGTGGATTCTTTGGCATTCATTGTCAATGTACCAAACAAGACAGTTGTGACAGCAATGGATCAGGAAGACGCAAGTGAACACATTTTTACAAATATTGATGGCGCGGTAATCGCATGATCGCTGGACCTTAGGGAAGCGGAGATCTTCGAACGACTGAGAAGATAGGAAAAGCGCCAGAAGATGGGAGGTCATTTCATTATGATGAGATCACTTTATTCTGCTGTGTCAGGTCTGAAGACACATCAGACAAAAATGGATGTAATCGGTAACAATATTTCAAACGTAAATACGGTTGCCTTCAAATCATCCAGTGTAACATTCAGTTCAATCATGTATCAGACAATTTCCAGTGCAAGCGGAGCAAATGAGACAACCGGTACCGGTGGTGTCAATGCAAAACAGATCGGTCTCGGTGTGACGACCGGATCTACCACGGTCAGCATCACTTCTGCTGGTGCGGCAGAGACGACCGGAAATCCGTTTGACTTAAAGATCACAGATAAGAGCACCAGCAGCTTTTTTATCGTAAACAACGGTTCGGAGAACGTCTTTACAAAGGCCGGTTCCTTTTATGTAGACGGAAGCGGAAATCTGTGTATGAGTTCCACCGGCTATACCGTTCAGGGCTGGGGCGTGGATCAGAATACAGGAACGATCCGAAAGGATACCGTATCTGCGTTGAAGATCATGTCTGCGGACAACCAGACATCCTCACCGGAGGCAACTACAAAGGCAAGCTGTTCCGGTGTCGTAGACAACAATTCCACACAGATGACATCGGAAACCGGATATCCGATGAGCTTGCTCATCTATGATAATCTGGGCTATCAGTATACAGCGAAATTCGCCATTCAGGCGGTGGATACACAGACCGGAAAATATGCGGTCAACCTGACGGATATCATTGATTCCAAGGGTAATTCCATCCTGAATTCCAAGGTTTCTTTGAAGGATCTGTTCGGACCGGGAGCAAACAGCTCGACGCAGGGTAGCAGTGTCAATATCACCGATAATTACAGCTTCAATCCGAGCAAGAGCAAGAGTGATATCAAGGATGCTATCAAAGCAAAAGCAACCACTCCGCCGGCGACGCAGGGTGGTACAGCAACCGTCAAATATACATACGCATTGGATGCGGCAGATGTCAATGCCCAGTTAGAACTGAACGGAAACGGTGCACTGCCGGAAGGATATACCGTTGTATTTGAGTCTGGAAATACGACACTTTCTTCCGTAAAGAGCGAATTGGCTCCGACCACAGGAACGGGACAGAAGGCATACATCAAAGATGCATCCGGACGAACAGTTGCGGAAGGTACTTACGATAGTGCCAATGATGAATGGAAATTTGTGGATTATGACTTGACGAAGACCCCGCCGGTAGCTACAACCAACCCGTCTGCATATCAGTTGAATAATACAATTACCATCGACAAGCTGGTGAAACAGGGGCTTGGAACTGAGGTGACTGATGCGTCAGGAGAAATTACCGGATATAAATTCTCGGATCAGGATCTTGCCGATTTATTAGAACAGCTTGGTATTGATCCGAAGGCCCCCGGTAATGAAAAATACAATGTGGATGAGCTGTACTATTGGCCGGATTATGATGGAACCAATCCAATCACCAATGCGAACGGAGATACCTTTGAAGGTGTGCTCTGCCCGCCAAATACCAATGATGCAGCAAAATTGATCAAGAAGCTGGCAGACCTTCCGGTGAATAAATACGGTATCGAAGAACTGGTCCAGGATTATTCCTACACCTCTATTAACGGTGCCGATCTTGCGACTCAGACAGCCGATGATCCGATCTTTACTGAGCAGCTTCCGAGTGATGCGATCGTAAAATACAATATGTTTACCGGCTCTTATTCGATCATCACACCGAAGAACGAAGGTTTTACCCTTCAGTTTAATACGGTAGACGGAACATTGGATTATATCGGAAGTGCCAATACCTTGTCGCAGTCTTTGAATCTTTCCAAGCTTTCCGCTGCCGGATATGACGGATTTGAAGATGTGACCATTGATTTTTCATCCCTGCTGAATTACAACAACAAGACCAGCAGTACTGCTGCGATGGACGGTGGAGACGCAAACGGCATCGGAAAAGGAAAGAAGCTTGGTGCTCTGACCGGACTGACTGTTGACACAACCGGAAAGATTTACGGTTCCTATGACAACGGTAACACGGTTCTGATCGGACAGATTGCGGTCGCACAGTTTGCCAATGCGGCAGGTCTGGAGGCGACGGGAGATAACTGTTACCGGACGACATTGAACTCCGGTGACTTTGATGGGATCGGAGTAGAGATCTCCGCAGACGGAAGCAGCATCTCAACCGGAGAGCTGGAGATGTCCAATGTGGATCTTTCCAGTGAGTTTACATCCATGATCACGACCCAGCGTGGATTCCAGGCGAACTCACGCGTGATCACCGTATCGGATACGTTACTGGAGGAGCTTACCAATCTGAAACGATAGACATAAAATGACATAAAAATGCATTATTTTGGGGAACAGTCTTCCATTGTTCCCCAAGATATAGTATACTCGACACGGTGAGGTCTGTTTTCAGACAAAATCCCTGTCGATTTTTTTACATATATTTCCTTTTGTGAAATATAGAAATAAAAGTAGACAAAAAAAGTCAAATTTAGTAAACTGATTATAGGTATGTTTATACTATAGATTATGAGTGAGAAGGTGAATGGATTTTGGATTTAGCGTCTTTGATCGGTCTGATCTTAGGTCTTGTCATGGTCGTGTTTGGAATTGTAACAGGAGACGGAGGTTTTACACTCTTACCGAACTTTATTGATGTTCCGTCGGTGATCATTACCATTGGTGGTTCGGTAGCCGGTGTAATTGCCTGCAACAAACTGAAGGATCTGGGCCCCGGATTTAAGGGTATGGCAATGTCCATGAAAGAACCCGGATACAATCCTGCCGAGATGATTTCAAGTATCATAAATTTAGCAAACGTGGCCCGTAAAGAGGGTCTTTTGGCATTGGAAGAGGCTGCTTCTGAGATTCAGGATGAGTTCCTAAAGAAAGGCATTAATCTTGTAGTCGACGGAACGGAGCCTGATTTGGTGCGTGGAATTATGGAGACGGATCTGATGTGTATCGAAGATCGCCATAAAAAGGTGATCGGATTCTGGGAGAAATGGGCAGAATTGGGTCCTGCATGGGGAATGATCGGAACACTGATCGGTCTGGTAAATATGCTGAAAAACCTGACAGATTCTTCGACGATCGGACCGAACATGGCGGTTGCTTTGCTGACGACTTTGTACGGATCTTTGATCGCAAACTGGATCTGCAATCCGACCGCATCCAAATTGAAGCTGAATAATGATAATGAGATGTTGATCAAACAGGTAATTGTAGAGGGACTTCTGTCCATTCAGGCAGGAGAAAATCCTCATGTCATAGAAGAAAAATTGAAGACGTTCTTAGCTCCTTCACTGCGTGGAGGAATTGGCTCAGACGCCGGCGGCGGAGGTGAGGAATAGTGGCTAAGCAGAAACAGGAGGACCCGCCAAAAGGATCGCCTGCGTGGATGGCGACTTTTAGTGATCTGATGAATCTCTTGCTTTGCTTTTTCGTGTTGCTGTTCTCGATGTCGACAGTAAGTGAAGAAAAATTTCAGGCGGTGATTGCCTCACTGCAATCGCATTTTAGCGTATTACAAGGTGGTGCTTCGTCCATCGGTGACGGAGAAATGGTTGCTTCCGGTATCAACCAGCTGCAATATTATGACACCTTTTATAATCCGGATGCCAATTCCCAGGGAAAAGGTCAGTTTGACGAGGAAGGGCATATGAACAATGCGGATGATGTCCATACAGATGGTGTGGACTCCACCGTTTCGGAAGACGGAAACCAGAATGCGAGCGGCGAAACAACCGCGGAACTGACGGATCAGGAGATCCTGGATCGTTACGAGCAACAAGCATTGCAGGAATCAGAAAAAATGGCAGAAAAGATGGGCGAGCAGATCGCCAGATATGGACTGCAGGATCAGGTGGAAGTGGACTTTAACGCACAGTATGTCATGCTTACCTTGAACGGAGCAGTGTTATTTGATACGGGTTCGGAGATCATCCGTACGGATGCGATTCCATTGGTGGATAAGGTTGGCAAGATTTTAGATCATTATGTGAGCAACATTATTGAGGTGGAGGGACATACGGATAATGTTCCGATTCACAACAGCCGTTTTGAGGATAACAATGTGCTATCCATGTATCGCGCCCTGTCTGTGGCAGATTATCTGCGGGAGATCACATCCGTTGATCCGGGAAAAATCAAATCCTCCGGACGGGGAGATTTTGTTCCGATCGCGGATAATACAACGGCTGAGGGACGCGCTTTAAATCGAAGAGTTGTAATCAAAATTTACAATTCCTATAATTCGATGGACTAAATTTTGGAATGATACAACATTCGGAAAGGAACTTGTTATGAAAAAAAATCTGATGTCTGTTTTGATCCTGGCATTGGTTGTTGTAAATCTGGTTTTGACGGCAATTACAATGATCAGCATTGTGCCTTCGGCAAAACGGAGTAATGCATTGATCACGGAGATTTGCACAGCTTTGAATTTAGAGCTTGCAAGCGGAAGAAATGCAAACCTGTCTTCCGTAAAGATTGAGGATATTGCGACATTTACACCGGAATCATCGATGACGATCAATCTGAAGGACAGTCAGGATGGTACAGAGCATTATGCCATCGTCAACTTCTCCATTTCCATGGACACGACGAATGAAGATTATGAGAAAAAAAGCGTGCTTGTGACGGATAATGTGAACCTGATCAAGGGAGTTGTAAATGATGTGATCTCATCATTTACGAAGGAAGATCTGAAGAATAATATGGAAGAAGCCCAGAAGATGATCTTAGAGAGACTGCAGGGACTGTATGATTCGAATTTTATTATTGACGTAAGCTTCCCGCAGATCAATTACGAATAATAGCCGAATGAGTTAGAAACAAAAGGTGGTGAGAGCAGATGGGTGACGTATTGTCACAAAATGAAATTGACTCGTTGCTGCAGCAGTTGAACAGCGGCGAGATAGATCCGGATGACGTCAAAGACAGTAGTGACAAACAAGTAAAAAATTATGATTTTGCCCGCCCGTCTAAGTTTTCAAAGGAACACCTTCGTACACTGGAGATCATTTTTGAACATTACGGTCGATTGCTTTCTACCAACCTTCCTGTCTATCTTCGAAAGAATATACAGGTGGAGGTCATGAACTCAGAGGCAGTTACTTATTCCGAGTTTTCCAATGCGTTGTCAAATCCGGTTTTGCTTGGAGTGATCGAATTTGCACCGCTTGGCGGCGATATTTTGATGGAGGTAGCTTCGGGTTTGGGCTATGCGATCGTAGATCGTATGCTCGGCGGAGTCGGACTTCCGCTGGATAAAACGCGAGATTTTTCGGAAATCGAGCTTTTGATCATTGAAAGGATCATGAATATCTGTGTCAATCTCCTTCGGGAGCCGTGGGCAAATGTTACGGAGATCCACCCGAGATTGCAGCGGATCGAGACCAATTCACAGTTTGCGCAGATCATTTCGCCCGGTGAAATGATTGCAATTGTAACGATCAACGTCAAGATCGGTGATGCGGAAGGGTTGATGAACATCTGTCTTCCGTTTATCACATTGGAGCCTGTCATGGATAAACTGAATACGAAGTTCTGGTATTCCAACATGCAGGTAAAAAATGAGACTTCCTATCAGGAAGTGATCGAGACATTGATCGAACATGCGCCGATACCGGTTAAGGCAATACTTGGAAAAACCTATATACAGGTTTCCGACTTTGTCGGTTTACAGCCGGGTGATATCATCAAGCTGGATACAAAGGTAGATTCGGAACTGGACGTATATGTGGGAAATATCAGAAAATTTACAGCACTGCCGGGATCTTCGGATGAAGACTATGCAGTGCGGATTACATCAGTAATTAGAGAGGAACAGTGATCAGATGGATGGAGTATTATCACAGGACGAAATAAATGCGCTGTTGAATAATGCGAACAGTGGTGGATCAAGCAAGCCGGCGGCAAACGACGGACCGCTTACCGATGAGGAAAAAGATGCCATTGGTGAGATTGCCAATATCAGTATGGGTACTGCTGCTACAACGCTTTTTTCACTTGTCAATCGTAAGGTAGAGATTTCTACTCCTGTTGTAACAAGCGCAACATGGGATGACATTGTCAGAAATTATGAGCGTCCTTGTGTATTTATTCGAATTGCATATACCGTTGGTTTGGATGGAAGCAACATTCTGGTGTTAAAAGAGAATGATGTAAAGATCATCACGGATCTGATGATGGGTGGTGACGGAACCAATACGGACGGAGAGTTGGGAGAATTGCATCTGAGTGCGATCAGTGAGGCGATGAATCAGATGATGGGATCATCAGCAACTTCGCTGTCATCGATGCTCAGCAAGACAATTGATATCTCACCGCCTGTTGCGGATCTGATCGATCTGCAGGAAGGTGTGGACGAGGGATCAATTGATGAATTTCTTTCCGGAGAATTTGTAAAGATTTCATTTCGTATGGAAATCGGTGATCTGGTTGACAGTGAGATCATGCAGCTGTATCCGTATGCGTTTGCGAGAGATATGTGCCAGTCCATTGCCAAAAATATGGAGATGGATGCGAAAGAGGCACAGATCGGAGTAGCAGATGCACCAAAGGAAGCAGCACCGCAGCCAGCGCCACAGTCAGCTCCGACACCGGCAGTAGAGCCGGCACCCCAGCCTGCGTCACAGCCAATGCAGATGGATATGAGCGGTATGCAGGGAATGCCGATGATGAATCCACAGATGATGAACCCGCAAATGATGAATCCGATGATGTATCAGCAGCCGGTCAATGTACAGCCTGCGATGTTTACTCCGTTTTCCGGCGAGTTTGCAGCGCAGTTTGCAAAAGAAAATATTGACCTGATCATGGATGTTCCACTGGAGGTTACCGTGGAACTGGGTCGAACATCAAAATCGATTTCAGAAATTCTGGATTTTGCACCTGGTACGATCATTGAGTTAAATCGTATTGCAGGTGAACCGATTGATATCCTCGTAAATGGCAAATATGTTGCCAAAGGAGAGGTTGTAGTCATTGAGGAAAGCTTTGGTGTTCGTATTACGGAGATTGTGAAGTAGATATGATGATATTGGCAGTAGGATCTGTATTTAACAGCGCGATCGAATTGATCACCGTAATTATCATATTTGTTTTTGTTTTGCTTGTCACCTATTATGTGACAAAGTGGATTGCCGGTTACCAAAAAGAGCACATGCGTCAGGGCAATCTGGCAATCACAGAGGCGATCCGGCTTCCGGGCAATAAATACATTGAGATTATCCGTGCGGGAGAAGACAAATATCTGGTGGTTGGTGTCGGAAAAAATGAGCTGACGCTGTTGGCGACACTGACGAAAGAAGAGATTAAAAATATTCCGGAAGGGATGCCAAGTCAGTCTGCAAATCTTGGCAATTTTGCCGATGCATTTGCGGATGCGAAGAAAGCACTGCAAAAGAAGCTTCCGAAAAAATAGTAATGAGATAAGTAATAGAGAACAGTAATAGAGGATAAAAAATGTTTCAGTCAAAAGCAAAAAAGATATACTGCTTATTTTCCGTTGTGTTTGCCATCCTTGTTTTGGCACTGGTTCTGTTCGGGCAACAGAAAATCTATGCTGCCAATGTTACAGATCCGGGGACAACGGATGAACTGACAGTTTCACAGGGCGGTGAGGTCGCGGATGCAGCGACGGATGCAACCAATGGATTATCAATTATCTACAACAACGAGAATGGTACGATGTCATCGACCGTTCGCATTCTCTTGGTTCTTACGGTTCTTTCGTTAGCACCATCGATTCTGATCATGCTGACGAGCTTCACACGAATACTGATTGTGTTGCATTTTACACGTGCGGCACTGGGCACGCAGACAGCACCACCAAACCAGGTATTGATTGGATTGGCGCTGTTTTTGACGTTCATGATTATGTCACCGGTTTTTACTGAGATCAATGAAAATGCAATCAAACCGCTGGATGCGGGAACGATCACCCAGGAAGAAGCATTTGAAGCCGGGATGCAGCCGATCCGTGAGTTTATGTATGAGCAGACGGAGACAAAGGATGCGGATCTGTTTTGCGATATTGCCGGTGTGACCTATGAAGAAAAAGAGGATATTCCGACGACAGTTTTGATTCCGGCTTTTCTGGTAAGTGAGCTTCGGACAGCATTTATCATAGGATTTTTGATCTATATCCCGTTTATTGTCATTGATATGGTCGTATCATCCATATTGATGTCCATGGGTATGATGATGCTGCCGCCGACGACGATCTCCATGCCGTTCAAGATTCTTTTGTTTATTTTGGCAGATGGATGGAATCTGGTGATCGGAAATGTGGTAAAGACATTTTATTGATAGGATATAAGAAAGGAGAGGGCAGATTATGACAGAAGGCGTAATCATGGATATTACAAGAGATGCCATCTATACGATCGTGATCACGGCTGCTCCGGTATTACTTGTCTCACTGATTGTAGGACTGATCATTAGTATTTTTCAGACAGTGACATCGATTCAGGAACAGACGCTGACATTTGTACCGAAGATTTTAGCGGTATTTGTGACGATGCTGTTACTGGGTGCATGGATGCTGGGTAATATGACGGATTATATGATTAAATTGTGGAGTGATTTTAGTATTTACATCTGATGGTTAATTTTTCATTTTCATTATTATCATTAGAATATTATCTGCTGATTCTGGTGCGCATTGCCAGCTTTGTTGCTGTTGCGCCCTTTTTTGGCTTAAGTGCAGTTCCTACCAGAGTGAAGATCGGGCTGTCAGCTACGATTGCCATGATCGTGTTTCAGTTGCTGCCGGATCCAAATTTCAGTTACGATGGGATGATCTCTTACGGTCTGATCGTACTCAAAGAAGCCGCAACCGGTCTTATGATTGGAGCTGCAGCTAATATGTGTACCTATATCGTGAGTTTTGCAGGACATATCATTGATATGCAGATCGGATTGTCGATGGCGCAACAGTACAATCCGATGACAAGATCACAGGAGAGTATTACAGGTACTTTTTATAATTATGCTGTGCTGCTGCTTTTGTTGACTTCCAATATGTATCACTATATCATACAGGCCATCGTAGACAGCTTTTCACTGGTTCCGGTAAATGGGCAGATTTTTCAATGGGAGTATCTGGTTCGCTCCATGATTACTTTTGTCACGGAACTGTTTTCGATTGGCTTTCGGATTGCGCTGCCGATCTTTGCATGTATGATGGCATTCGATTGTGTGTTGGGAATTATGGCGAAGGTTGCTCCGCAGATGAATATGTTTGCAGTAGGTATTCAGATCAAGCTGTTAATGGGTTATGGTGTCATCATGATTTCAATTGTATTACTTCCGAGAGCTGCGGAGATGATCGGAGAAGAAATGAAGCTCATGATGCGAATGATGGTGAAAGGTTTGTATGCAGGATAAATCAGAACGGTTATTGGTACTTGATCTCCAGTTCTTTGCCAAAGACGGCCCGGGTGGAGAAAAGACAGAACCGGCAACCCAGAAAAAACTGAATGATGCCCGTAAGGAAGGACAGGTCTGCAAAAGTAAAGAACTGGATCAGGCGGCAACACTGGTGGTACTCTTTTTGCTGCTTCGTGTGTTCATGTCATTTCTGGGACAGAATTTTTTGCAGGTTTTCAAGGATGTGTATACCAAGATTCCGGAGACAATCCATACAAAAGGTCAAATGGATACGGTTGCTGTGATGTCTTATTTTCAGCATTCTGCCTTGATCGCACTCAAGCTGGTTGCTCCGTTTTTTATCGCGGGCGTCGGGATTGCGCTGATCATCAACATTCTTCAGGTGAAATGGCAGATTTCCACGAAGCCCCTGAAGCCGAAATTTGATAAATTTAATCCGATCAACGGATTTAAACGGATGTTTTCCAAGGATGCGCTGTTTGAACTGGTAAAGTCCATTGCAAAAATTATTTTGATCGCGATCATTGCTTATGTCACACTCAAAGACCGGATCAATGAGATTTTTCTGTTGTATAACATCACACTAAATCAGGCACTTGCGGAAATCGGTTCGCTGGTGATCGATGTGGGATTTCGGATCAGTCTGGTCTATTGTATCATCGGAGCCGTGGATTACATCTATCAGAAGCACAAGTTTGACGAAGATATGAAGATGACCAAACAGGAAGTAAAAGATGAGATGAAAAATTCTGAGGGAGATCCTCAGATCAAAGGAAAACAAAGACAGCGTATGCAGGAGGCCTCCAGACGACGAATGATGCAGGATGTGCCTCAGGCGGATGTGGTCATCACGAACCCGACGCATTACGCAGTTGCACTAAAGTATGATTCCTCTGCGGGAACCGCACCGGTTGTCATTGCGAAAGGTGCAGATTTTGTGGCACAAAAGATCAAGGAGATCGCAAAGGATAATCATGTTGAAATCGTAGAGAATAAACCGCTGGCTCGAATGCTGTATGCCAATGTTGAGGTAGGAAGTGAGATTCCGCCGGAGTTATATCAGGTTGTTGCAGAGATTCTTGCCAATGTATACCGGGCACAGAACCGGGTGTAAACGGTTCTGTGATAAGATTGTGATAAGTTAGAGAAAGGAGGGACGGAACATGAGCGTAAGAAAACAGGATGTGGGCGTTGCAGTATATCTGATGGCAGCGATTATCTTCTTTATTGTTCCGATTCCGGCCTTTCTTTTGGACGTACTGCTTGTTTTTAACTTATCCATCGCATTGATCATATTGTTTAACTGTCTGTTTGTAAAAGAAGTGCTGGATATGTCGTTTTTTCCGACTCTGCTTTTGTTTACGACAATTTTCCGTATTTCACTGAATGTTTCTTCGACACGTCTGATCCTCAGTACGGGAAATCCGGGAAATGTGGTTATGACCTTCGGACAGTTCGTCGGTGGCGGAGATATGATCATCGGTACGATCATCTTCATCATTCTTGTCATTGTACAGTTTGTAGTCATCAATAAAGGTTCAGAGCGTGTATCAGAAGTAACGGCACGTTTCACATTGGATGCAATGCCGGGTAAACAGATGGCCATCGATGCCGATCTCAATACCGGCGCGATCACCGATGAAGAGGCAAAAAAACGCCGAGAGAAGATTCAGCAGGAGTCCAGTTTCTTCGGAGCCATGGATGGAGCGACGAAGTACGTCAAAGGAGATGCGTCTGCCGGTCTGATCATCACTTTTGTCAATGTGATCGGCGGTACTGTCATGGGTATGATGCGTTCCGGCATGAGCTTTCAGGATGCGTTGTTACAATACGGAATCATGACCATCGGTGATGGTCTGAGTTCGCAGATCCCTTCACTTGCAATCTCGCTTGCAACCGGTATTCTGGTTACCAAAGCAAGCAAAGAGGCAGATTTTGGCGAGGTATTGATCGGGCAATTATTTGGTATTCCGAAGGTTCTGATCCTGGTTGGAACGGTGCTGACTTTTTTGGGAGTCTTTACTCCGCTCAATTGGGTCCTGTGTATTGGAATGGGAGCATTGTTCCTTGTGACAGGATTGAATATGAATAAGAGTATGAGTGTCGAGCATATTGAAGAGGAAGCGGCGGCATCGGAAACAGAAGCAGAAGAGATTCGAAAACCGGAAAATGTGGTTTCACTCCTGTCGGTTGATCCTATCGAGCTGGAATTCGGATATGGTATCATTCCCCTTGCCGATGTCAATCAGGGAGGAGATCTGTTGGACCGCGTCGTTATGATCCGAAGGCAGATCGCGCTGGAACTTGGTACGGTGGTACCGATCATTCGTCTGCGTGACAATATCCAGCTCAATCCGAATCAGTATATCATCAAGATCAAAGGTATTCAGGTAGCAGAAGGAGAGATCCTGTTTGATCATTATATGGCGATGAATCCGGGCTTTGTAGAGGAACAGATCACCGGTATTCCGACCTTTGAGCCGTCTTTCCATCTGCCGGCAATCTGGATCACGGAAAGTCAGAGAGAGCGTGCGGAGAGTCTTGGCTATACGGTTGTCGATCCGCCGAGTATCATTGCAACGCATTTGACCGAGATCATCCGGACACATATTGCCGAACTGCTTACCAGGCAGGATGTCCAGAACTTGGTGGACAATGTCAAAGAGAACAATCCGGTTCTGGTGGACGAGCTTGTGCCAAAGCTGCTTGGAATCGGAGAGATTCAAAAGGTACTGCAAAATCTGTTGGCGGAAGGAATTTCCATTCGCGATCTGCTTACAATTTTTGAGACGCTGGCGGACCATGCGACCACCTCGAGAGATACCGATGTGTTGACAGAGTACGTCAGACAAAGCTTGAAACGGGCGATTTCCAATAAATATTTTCCGGCAAACGAATCGACAAGCGTCGTCACACTTGATCCGAAGATTGAGCAGGAGATCATGTCCAGTGTCAAACAGACCGAACAGGGCGCATATCTGACACTGGATCCGGAGCGGACGAAAGCGATTATCGAAGCGACATCCAATGAGGTGGAAAAACTGGAAAATCTTGGTAAAAGCGCGATTGTTGTGACATCGCCGATCGTGCGTATGTATTACAAAAAATTAACCGAAGAATACTTGAAGGATCTGATCGTGGTATCATATAATGAGATTGAATCCAATGTAGAGTTGCAGTCGGTAGGGATGGTGACATGCTGATATGACCATAAATAAATTTCAGGGAAAAACAGAAGAAGAGGCAATTGAAAAGGCAAAGAGTGAAATGGGACCGGGCGTGGTGATCATGAATGTCAAGCTGGTGAAACCGACGGGACTGTTTGGCTTTTTAAAGACACCTCATTATGAAGTGACAGCTGCGATGGAAGAAAAAGATCCGCAGCTTACTCCTGCATCTGCGCTCAAAGCGTCGATGCGCATGCATGAGAGCATCAATCTGGCGGCAGATGAAGACATCAGCCTGCCGAAGCTGGAAAAAGAACCGCCGGTTATAAAAAAACAGACAGTCAGACCGGTTGCCTCACAACCGGAAACTGTAGAAGGCCCGAAAGTGTCAGCTTCAAATCCGGCATCAGAGGGCATCGAAGAACGTCTGGTAAATCTACAGACATTGCTGGAACAGAAGCTGTCGCCGGACAATGCCAAGGCAGATCAGGAGCAGCCGGAACTAAAGGATCTTGTGCCGGTGGAGACTCCGACGCATCAGGATCAGAGCGTTTCTTTTTTGAAAATGATGTATCAGACATTGTTAGATAATGAGGTGGACGAGAAATATGTGAATCAGCTTCTGGATGATGTGATGAAGGTGGTTCGCCGTGGGTCGAGTATGGACTATATCCTGTCCAATGTATATCAAAAAATGATCTTAAAATTTGGTAATCCCAAAACGATTAAGGTTGGAAATAAAAAACCACAGGTGATCTTCTTTATCGGACCGACCGGTGTCGGAAAAACGACAACGATTGCAAAGGTGGCATCCCGTTTTAAAATTGAACAGGGCAGAAATATCGCATTTATGACAGCGGACACTTATCGGATCGCAGCTACAGATCAGCTTCGTACATATGCCAATATTTTAGATGCGCCTCTGACGATCATTTATTCACCGGAGGAGATGGATCAGGCACTTTCCAGATTGCAGGATTATGATCTGATCTTTGTGGATACAGCCGGATTTTCACACAAAAACGAAGAACAGCGGGAGGATACCAAAAAGCTGCTGGCTTCCGTAGCATCGTCCTATGAAAAAATGGTGTATCTGGTACTTTCAGCGACTACAAAATACCGTGATTTAAAGGATATCTGTGACAAATACCGTGGAATATCCGATTATTCGATTATCTTTACAAAACTGGATGAGACAAGTCTGTATGGCAATATTTACAATATCCGTATGTATTCCGGAGCGGATATCGCTTATGTGACAAACGGACAGAATGTGCCGGATGACATGGAAGAATTTCATACACAGGAAATTGTAAAGAAACTGTTAGGAGGAGACTAGCATGGATCAGGCAACAGGCCTTCGCAATGTGATGAAGCAGCAGTCTCAGGCATGGGAGCAGGAAAAGAAAGCCCGTGTGATCACCATTACAAGCGGAAAAGGCGGGGTTGGAAAATCAAATACGACGGTCAATCTTGCCGTCTGGCTGAGCAAGCTTGGAAAAAAAGTGATCATATTTGACGCTGATATCGGATTGGCAAACGTAGAAGTTATGTTTGGTGCCATTCCCAAATATAATTTAAGTGATGTGATCTACCGGGGGAAAAGTATCCGTGAGGTGATCACCGCAGGACCGTTGGATATCGGATTTATTTCCGGTGGCTCCGGTGTGGTGAGCCTGAGTAATCTGACAAGAGACCAGATCATCTATCTGGTACATAATCTGTCACAGCTGGATGCAATGGCAGATTTTGTCCTGATCGATACCGGGGCGGGAATCTCGGACTCGGTCATGGAATTTGTGATCTCGAGCCCGGAGATCATGCTTGTCACCACACCGGAACCAAGTTCTCTGACAGATTCGTATTCCTTGCTCAAAACACTGCATCGGAATCCGAATTTTAATGCGGCAAGTTCTGTCATCAATGTCGTGGCAAACAAAGTGATCTCCACGGAAGACGGGCAGGCAGTGTACGATAAACTCAATTCCGTTGTCTCCCAGTTTTTACATGGAAAGATCAACTATCTGGGATTGATCCCGCAGGACAATGCTGTCGAGAAAGCCGTCAGACAACAGCAGACGATATCACTGTTAGATGCGTCGGCACCGGCCGCAAAGGCCTATAAGCTTTTGGCAGAAAGCCTTGTGAGCGGTGAGAATCAGTACTATCAGACAAGAGGCGGCATTACAAGGCTTTTGTATGGATTGCTGAATCGCTGACAATGACAAAGAGAAAAAGTAAGAAAGGTTGTACCGTATGGCAACTTTAGATGTATTACAGGTTGGATGTAAAATAGAAATATGCTCTGTGGAACAGGCACAGCGAAATAAGATCACAGGTGAAAAAACGCCGGTTCTGGAAAGTATGTTAGACGATATTACACCGGAGGGAAATCTGATCATTCAGATGCCGATCTATAAAGGAAAACTGGTATTACTTTCGATCGGTGTCAGATATGAACTCGTCTTTTACGAAAAAAACAGTTTGTATCAGACGGTTGCGCAGGTGGTTGACCGGTATAAATCCGATAACCGTTATGTGTTAAAGATGTCGCTGACAACCGGGATCACAAAGCTGCAACGACGGGAATATTTTCGTTTGCAGTGTATTCTTGGGGCTGAATTATATCCGATCACGCGGGAGGAAATGCTGGAAAACAGTGAACAACAGTATGCCGCGTTGATCATGCGTCCGGAAATAAAAGAAAACGAAGATAAAGCGGTGATCGTTGACATCAGCGGTGGGGGAATTCGTTTTATCTGCGAAAAGCAATATGAGGAAAATAGTTATTACATTGTACGAACGATCATTGGAAATGAATCTTTTTCACAGGAATTAATTCTTGCGATCAACATTGTGACATGTAGAAAGGCGAATGCATCGATCGACCGATATGAGACACGTGGGGAGTTCGTTCATATTACAAACAAAACCCGGGAAATCATCATAAAATATGTATTTGACGAAGATCGAAAGATTCGAAAAAAGGTATAGAGTGTAAAATGAAAAAAAATATTCTTGTTGTAGATGACTCTGCACTTATGAGACGCATCATCTGTGATATAATCAACTCAGACGAACAATTTCAAGCAACGGAAATCTGTCACGACGGCCTAGAGGCGTATGAATTACTGCAAAAGAAAAGCTTTGATGCAGTTATTTTGGATGTGAATATGCCAAGAATGGACGGACTGGAATTACTGGAGCGGTTACGGCAGGAGCAGATTGAAGCAACGGTCGTGATGGTCAGCAGTTTAACGGTTGATGGCGCAAGTGTCACGCTTCGTGCAATGGAGCTTGGTGCTGTTGATTTTGTGAAGAAGCCGGAAAACCTGATCGAAGCAAAGGGATCACGCTTTCATGACAAGCTTTTAATGATTCTGAACTCGGTCGTTTTTTCCAAAGGCAAAAAAAAGGAAATCACGGCGAGTCAGCAGGTGCTGACAACGGCAAGAATCAAACGTACACCGCAAAGAAGCAGAGTGCTGACGCATGGAGCAAATCGATTGATTGCACTGGCATGCTCCACCGGAGGTCCAAAATCACTGCAATCGGTTCTTCCGCTTTTGAAAGCGAATCTGGATGCACCAATGGTTTTGGTACAGCATATGCCGGCAGGTTTTACGAAGTCCCTTGCGGAACGGTTGAATGAACTGAGCGAGATCACGGTGAAGGAAGCGCAGGAAGGCGATGTATTGAAGAAGGGTACGGTATACATTGCTCCCGGCGGAAAGCATCTGGAAGTGCTTGCCGATTTAAACGGAGTTCATCGATTGCATCTGAATGATAGTGAGCCGGTGGGAGGCCTCAAGCCTTGTGCCAACATCACATTTCAATCGTTGATCCAGTCAAAATTCGATGAGATCGTATGCGTGGTACTTACCGGTATGGGCGCAGACGGAACGAAGGGGATCACAGAGCTTGCTGAAAAGAAACCGGTATATGTCATCGCACAGGACGAAGAAAGCAGTGTTGTGTACGGCATGCCAAGAGCAATCGCCGAGGCAGGAATGGTGGATGAAGTTGTCCCGTTAGAACAAGTCGCACGAGCGATAAATAATAAAGTGGGGGTAAAATAACATGGATGTAAGTCAATATCTTGAGATTTTTATTGATGAGACGAGTGAGCACATTCAAAATCTGAGTGACAGTATTATGACTCTGGAAAAGGAGCCGGAAAACAAAGATACCATTAATGAGATTTTCCGCGCCGCACACTCTTTAAAGGGTATGGCAGGAACAATGGGCTTCAAACGTATGCAGCACCTAACTCATGATATGGAGAATGTATTCCAGGAAGTACGTAACGATACGATCAAGGTCAACAGTGACATGATCGATCTGTTATTCCAGTGTCTGGATGCGATTGAGGGGTATCTGACCATTATCAAAGAGACTTCGGATGAGGGAAGCAACGACAATGAAGCGATTATCCAGAAATTGAATTCGTTTTTGGATGGAACAGCCGGGGCAGAAGCACCGGCACAGACGGCTGTTGCACCGGAGCCGAAAAAAGAAGCTGCGTCAGCGCCTGATGAAAAGAAGTTCTTAACTGCGGAATTGAGCGAGACCGACATCAAAAAACTCAAAGAAGCCGTTCAGTCCGGTCAGCATGTATATGGTATGACCGTATTTGTTCAGAAGGACTGCCTGTTAAAAGCAGCCAGAGCTTTTCTTGTATTTAAAGCGGTAGAAGAATTTGCCCAGATCATTGTGTACAATCCAAGTTCTCAGGATATTGAGGATGAGAGATTTGAGTTTGATTTTAGTATTTATTTTGTTACCGAGGAACCGGTTGACAAGATTGTTGCAGCAGCGAAAAACGTTTCAGAGATTGCCAATGTGGTTGCGGATGAGATGAAGCTTTCTGACATTACTCATGAAGATGCAGCAACGGCAACCGGTGAGACCACCGCACCGGCAGTAGCAGCAACAGAGCCAAAGGCAGCTCCGGCACCTGCCGCAGCAGCTTCGACGCAGGCAGCGACAGCCAAGAAACAGGCTGCAAAACCTGTAACCAGCAGAACAGTTCGTGTGGATATTGAAAAACTGGATGCATTGATGAATCAGGTCAGTGAGCTGATCATTGCAAAGAATTCACTCGTTTCTTTGAGTTCCAGTGAGATCGGTATTCAGAATCAGTCTTATCAGGAGCAGATTGAGTATCTGGAGCGCATTACCACAAGTCTTCATGAGTCAGTTATGAAGGTTCGAATGGTACCAATTGAGAGCGTTGTAAACAAGTTCCCGCGTATGATCCGAGATCTTTCGCGTAAACTTGGAAAGAAAATGGAACTTACCATGTCCGGTGAAGAGACCGAGCTTGATCGTACCGTTGTAGACCAGATCGGTGATCCGTTGCAGCATTTGCTTCGTAATTCTGCCGATCACGGTCTTGAGAGTGCGGAAATTCGTAAGGAAAGAGGAAAGCCTGAGACAGGAAGCATCAACTTGAAGGCGTTTCAGGAAGGAAATAACGTTATTATCGAGGTTAGTGATGATGGTAACGGTATTGATACAGATAAAGTAAAAGCAAAAGCAATCGAGCGTGGAATCGTTACCCCTGAGCAGGCAGAGAACCTGTCACAGAAAGAGATCATCGACTTTTTGTTTATGCCAAGTTTTTCTATGGCAAAACAGATTACAGATATTTCCGGACGTGGTGTAGGTCTGGATGTTGTAAAATCCAATATCGAAGCTCTTGGCGGAGATGTGGAGGTAAAGAGTAAATTTGGTGTAGGCTCTGTATTCACCGTTCGTTTACCATTGACACTTGCAATCATCCAGGCATTGATGGTTGAAATTGCAGACGAAAAGTATGCAATCGCATTAGGATCAATTTCCAATATTGAAGATATTCCGGTTTCAGACATCAAGTATGTAGAAGCAAAAGAAGTCATCAATTTACGTGGCGTCGTGATTCCTATCATCCGTCTGAATCAGATTTTAGATATTGCAGCTCCGGAAGAAGAACCGGAAAGTCTGACCGTCGTTATCGTGCAAAAGGGAGAAAAACAGGTCGGTCTTGTTGTAGATAATCTGATCGGACAGCAGGAGATCGTTATCAAATCTCTTGGCAAGTTTATCAACAATTCAACCAAGATCATCAGTGGTGCAACCATCTTAGGAGATGGAGAAGTTGCGCTGATCCTTGATGTGAATACATTGATGTAGGGAGGTAAGGAAAATCATGACAAACAATATTGAGACAACAGAAGTTCAAGAGAAGAAACAATATATTGTTGTTAAATTGGGCAGTGAGCAATACGGCATTGATATCAGCTATGTAGATAATATTGTCCGTATGCAGAAAATCACCAGAGTTCCAAAGGCTCAGCCTTATTTCAAAGGAATCATAAATCTGCGTGGTGAGATCGTTCCGGTTATGAGTATCCGTCTGAAAATGGGATTTGAAGATGATACATTTACCAATGCAAGCCGTATTATCATCCTCAAAATCGAGGAGCAGGGAAAGATCGGTGTCATTGTTGACGAGGTTCGAGAGGTTGTAAATCTCGGACCGGATGAGATTGATAAGCCGAGTCACGATACAAAGGATGGAAAGAATACCTTCATCAATGGTATCGGAAAAAATGGAAATGAGCTGATTTCTATTTTTGAGTTGAGTGCAGTCATAGATGAAAATTAAAAAGAATGAACAGATTACCTGCATTGCAGGTAGTCTGTTTGTTATAGCAGATGTGTTGATGTGGGCTTGTCCGCTTAAACCTTTAAAATATGTAGAGAGCAGGTGACTTTCATGGGAAAGTTTTCTTTTGATAATATGAACAGCATGTATTTGGACGTGCTTCGTGAGATCGGCAATATCGGTGCGGGAAACGCGACAACCGCGATTGCAAATATGTTAAATCTTGCGATTAATATGAATGTGCCGAATGTTGAGTTACGCGCGGTTGAGGACCTGGGTGGAGCAATCTGTGCGGAGGATGAGACAATTGTCGGAATCTTTTTGGAAGTCCAACAGGATATCACCGGAAGTATGATGTTTCTGATGAAATTAGACAGTGCCCATTATCTGGTAAACCGGCTTATGGCCGGCATGGGATCTGAAAATGATCCGGGAGTTGAATTTTCAGAGATGGAATTGTCTGCATTGAAGGAAATCGGTAATATCATTGCAGGATCATATCTCTCAGCATTGTCCACGATGACCAATCTGACCATTGCGCCATCCATTCCGTTTATATCTGTTGATATGGCGGCAGCCATTTTGAGTGTGCCGGCGATTCAGTTTGGACAATTTGGTGATAATGCATTATTGATTGAGACAGAATTTGGGGATGATGTCATGATCGATGGATATTTTATTTTATTACCGGATGAAGATTCCTACGACAAGATATTAAGTTCGTTGGGAATTGCGTTATAAGGAGTTGGCAAGGAAATAATGGCAGAAGTAATTAAGGTCGGTATGGCAGATCTCAAGATAGCCAAAAATCCGGACATCCTGACGACATTGGGATTGGGTTCGTGTATTGGCATCGCTGTCTGGGACCCGATGACAAAAATTGGTGGTTTAGCACATATTATGCTTCCTGACAGCACAAAGATCAGAAACAATTCCAATATCGCAAAGTTTGCGGATACAGGTATTGATGAACTGATACGATTGATGCTTCAGGCAGGAGCAAATAAGAATAAATTAGTTGCAAAGATTGCAGGTGGAGCCCGCATGTTCGAGGTATCCGGGGCAACAACCGTCGGCAATATCGGAGAAAAGAATGCAATTGCATCTAAAGAAAAGTTGAAACAATTAGGAATTCCGCTTCTTGCGGAGGATACGGGATTAAATTACGGACGTACCGTGGAACTGGATTGTTCGAATGGGAATTATTTGATCAAAGCAGTTGGGAAACAGGTCAAGACGATTTAGTTTTTGAATGGGAGATGTTTTATGAATACCAAGCCGTTGCCTGCAATCATTATGTTACTTGCGGGATTTGTGACATGCGTGATTTCCATTGTTCAACACTTTTCCTTTGGTAAGTTCGTAAAAATTGAATTTGGTGTACTGGTCGGATTTTATGTTTTGGGCTGTATCCTGAAAATTGTGTTGGAAAAAGGCTATCGTTTGATGGATGAGCCGTTGGTAGAATTTTCGGATGATGACATGGATCTGGAATTGTTGGATGACACGGTTTCGGATGAAGACTGGGAATGGTAGATTTGCTATATTGCAAAAAGAGATAAAAGAGAACGGGTAGCATTAGGATGAAAGCAGTTTCAAAGGAGAAACTCTGGGACGAGTACAAAAAAAATCGTTCACAGGAGCTTCGAGAACAGATAATAATTGAATATGCGCCTTTGGTAAAGCTTGTAGCCGGCAGATTAAACATGTATTTGGGCTATAACGTGGAATATGAAGATCTTGTCAGTTATGGGATATTTGGTTTGATCGATGCCATTGATAAGTTTGATATGACGAAGGATGTGAAGTTTGAGACGTATGCTTCCCTTCGCATCAGAGGTTCAATCCTGGATCAGATCCGTAAAATGGATTGGATTCCAAGAACGGTGAGACAGAAACAAAGAAAAATAGACGAGGCGATCAAAGCAGTGGAACAGCGTACCGGAAAAACCGCTTCGGACGAGGAAATTGCCGGAGAATTGGGTGTTACCGAGGAAGAACTGTTAAACTGGCAGTCACAGCTTAAGGTGACGAATGTGGTTTCACTGAATGAATATGTGGAACAGGGTACAGAGCCTGTGATGGAAACCAGAGGCAATTCGCATTTTGTACAACCGGAGGAAATGGTTGAACAGAACGAACTCAAGGAGATGCTTCAGAAAGCGATGGAACTTCTGACAGAGAAGGAATCAAAAGTCATTCTTCTTTATTATTATGAGGAGCTGACCCTGAAAGAGATCAGTCGGATTTTGGAAGTATCTGAATCGAGAGTTTCCCAGCTTCATACGAAAGCATTGCAGAAGATGCAGAAGACGATGGGAAATTATATGGGTATATTGACCAATGTATAGTGGATGGAAATGAGGTAGGATTATGTCAATACGTCCGGTAGAATTTAATGGAATGCTTCAAAATCAGCACGGTGTTTCCAATCAGAAGCAGCATGAGGACGCAAAGCCTGTGATGCAGCAGCAACAGGCACTGGAGTCGGTGAAACACCAGGAACAGCAGCGCGCTTCGCAGGTAAAACGCAAACCGGATACCGACCCGCAGGAATACAAATTTGATGCAAGAGATGAAGGAAAAAATAAATATCAGAATCATGGGCAGGGAAAGAAAAAGAAATCTGCAAAGCATATGGAAGATGGACAAGTTAAGGTGAAAGGTGCGTCTTCCGGTTTTGATATTTTAGTATGATAAATTCGCTTGAGAGAGTAATTACGGAGGATTTTATATGACGGCGATAGAAGTCGGATTACTACTGATCGGAGTTGTTTTTCTGATTGGTAGTTTTTTTGTTACAGAAAAATTGTCTCAATCAGAAATAGGTGAGATCGCAAAGCTGAGTGAGACGGAATTGCAGACAGTCATTGAGCGGGAATTGGAGATTGCCAGTGCCAAGGTTTCCGATATGGTGGATGATTCGGTGGATCTGTCTTTAAACAAGATCCAAAGATCTCTGGATAAAGAAACCAATGACAAGATGATGGCAATCCAGGAATATTCCGATACGGTATTAAAGGATTTGGAAAAAACAAATAAAGAAGTGACCTTTTTATACAGTATGCTGGGAGATAAACATAACGAGTTACAGGATTCCATTGCAAAAATGAACGAACTGACGCAGGAATGTGATGAATTGCGGGAACAGATTTTAAATCTTGAGGTCGAGGCAAAGCATCTGGCCGAGGAACCGGTCAGAAAGCCGGAGCAGGAGCCTGCCAAAACGGATGCAGTATATGAACCGGATGAATCGGATACGGAAGAACTGTTACAGGAAGACCTGACGGATTCAGAACAGCAGGAACGCAGAAAAGAAGAGATTCTGATGCGATATCGGGGCGGTGAAGATCTGGTTGACATCGCAAAAGATCTGGATATGGGCTTTGGTGAAGTAAAATTAATCGTGGAATTATATAATGGAGAGGGATTGGCGTGAAACTAAAATATTATTTGCGTGGAGTTGGAATCGGACTGATCGTTGCAACGCTGATTTTGATGATTGCATCAGCCCTGCATTCAAATAAGGATATGTCTGATGAAGAGATCATTGCAAGAGCAGAAGAACTTGGCATGGTGATGAAAGCAGACGCAGAAAAGGAAGACAAAAAAACCTTGGCGGATCTGGAGGATCCCGATGCCGAAGAGACGGATGAAAAGACCTTGCAGGAAGATGCGAAAGAAAATCCGACAGAGGATCAGACAGAAGATACCAAGCAGGAAGCGGACAATACAAAGGCAGATCAAAAGCAGGATACTGCAGAAAAATCGGAGGAACAGACACAGAAGGACACCGGGTCAAAGGAACAGCAAAAGGTAGAAGTGATCGAAAAGGTAGAAGTCACGATCGTGCCGGGAGAATATTCGGATAAAGTTTCCAAAAAACTTTTGAAAGCCGGTTTGATTGACGATGCGGAAATTTTTAATAAATATCTGGCAGAAAAAAATTATGATAATTTGATCCAGCCGGGCAATTATGAGATTCCGAAAGGCTCCGATTATGATGCGATCATCAAGATCATCACGGAAAAAAAGAAAAAAAGTTAAAAAAATTGCTTGCATGGCTTGTTTGCCTATGATATAGTAGATAAGTCTATGAAAAATAACACATAAACCGACCGATATCCGGTGCCGAAAGGTGGGTATTTGGAATGAGGTTTATGGAAGAACAACCAAATGGAGGTAAGACAATGAGCGTTATTTCAATGAAACAGTTACTGGAGGCAGGTGTTCATTTCGGACATCAGACAAGAAGATGGAACCCTAAGATGGCTCCATACATCTACACCGAGAGAAACGGTATCTACATCATCGACTTACAGAAGTCAGTAGGTAAAGTTGACGAGGCATACAATGCAATCGCTGACATCGCTGCAAATGGCGGTACCGTTCTGTTTGTAGGAACAAAGAAACAGGCTCAGGATGCGATCAAGACTGAGGCAGAGCGTTGTGGAATGTTCTATGTAAATGAGAGATGGTTAGGCGGAATGCTGACCAACTTCAAGACGATCCAGAGTCGTATTAAGAGATTAAAAGACATCGAGAAGATGCAGGAAGATGGAACCTTTGACGTACTTCCAAAGAAAGAGGTCATCGAGCTCAAGAAAGAGTTAGAGAAGCTTGAGAAAAACCTTGGCGGAATCAAAGAGATGAAGCGTATCCCGGATGCAATCTTCGTAGTAGATCCGAAAAAAGAGAGAATCTGTATTCAGGAGGCTCATACATTAGGTATTCCTCTGATCGGAATCGCTGATACCAACTGTGATCCGGAAGAGTTAGATTATGTAATTCCTGGAAATGATGATGCAATTCGTGCAGTAAAATTAATCGTTTCTAAGATGGCAGATGCGATCATCGAGGCAAATCAGGGAGCAACTGAGGAAGTTTTCGAAGGTGAAGATGTAGCAGCAGAAGAGGCAGAAGCATAATTATAACGATAGTTGGAGGAAATAATAATGGCTATTACAGCAGCAATGGTAAAAGAACTGCGTGAGATTACCGGCGCAGGTATGATGGATTGTAAAAAAGCATTAGGCGAGACTGATGGAGATATGGATGCAGCAGTTGAGTTCCTGAGAAAAAACGGACAGGCAAAGGCTGAGAAGAAAGCAAACCGTATCGCAGCAGAGGGTCTTTGTACCGTAGCAATGGAAGGTGACAATGCAGCAGCAGTTGTAGAGGTAAACTCAGAGACAGACTTCGTTGCAAAAAATGAGACATTCCAGAGCTTTGTAGCATCCGTTGCAAAACAGGCTGTTGCTTCAGATGCAGCAGATATGGATGCATTTATGGCAGAGAAATGGGTGGAGGATTCATCTAAGACTGTCAATGAAGCATTAGTTGAGAAAGTAGCAGTCATCGGAGAAAACTTAAAGATCCGTAGATTTGAGAAGGTTGTTGAGAACAACGGTTGTGTGGTAACCTACGTTCACGGCGGCGGAAGAATCGGTGTCATCGTTGATGCTGAGACTTCAGTGGTAAATGATGAAGTAAAAGAAGGTTTAAAGAACATCGCAATGCAGATCGCAGCTTTAAATCCGAAATATGTCAGCAGAGCAGAAGTAAGTGCAGATTTTATCGCACATGAGAAAGAGATCCTGCTTGCACAGATCATGAATGACCCGAAAGAGTCACAGAAACCGGAGAAAGTGATCAACGGTATGATCGAAGGACGTATCAGCAAAGAGTTAAAAGAAATCTGCTTAGTAGATCAGGTATATGTAAAAGCAGAGGACGGAAAGCAGACAGTAGGTAAATACTTAGAGGAGCTTTCAAAAGCAGCTGGTGCTACCGTATCTGTTAAGAAATTCGTTCGTTTTGAGACCGGTGAAGGACTTGAGAAGAAGAATGAGGATTTTGCAGCAGAGGTTGCAGCTCAGATGAACGCATAAGAGTCATCGGCGTTCTTAAAAATAAGCCTAACTATAACCTTGAGTGGACATCATTGTTTACTCAAGGTTTTCTGTTTTACTATAAAATTTCAAAAGTAATTGTCCGATATACTCTTTGAATGGATTCTAAAAATTCAAGATCAAGGAGGATAAAGATATGGCAACAAATGCAATCGGAACTGATAGCGCGAGCTATTCCAATCAGGTAGAAGCAACCGCTCAGTCAAAACAGGTAAGCGGAAAGACCATTGGAGAACCCAAACTTTCCGACAAAGCTGCCCGTTACTACGAGCAATTGAAGAAAAAGTATTCCAATTATGATTTTATTCTTGTGAGTAAAGATCAGAAGGAGCAGGCAGAAGCAAACGCGGCAAAATATGCGAACAAAAATCGTACCGTCGTTCTGATCGATGACGAAAAGATCGAGCAGATGGCAAATGATGAGAAGGTTCGTAAAAAGTATGAAAACATCTTGTCCGGTGCACAGGCACAGTTGGATGAGCTGAAAAAGAATCTTGGAAATAATCCGGATATCAAAGGCTTTGGAATGAAGATCAACGATAACGGTGCCGCCTCATTTTTTGCGGCAGTTGACAAAAACATGTCCAGTGCGAGAGCTGCCCAGCAAAAACGTCAGGAAAAGAAAGCAGAAGAAAAAGCTGCCGAAAAGAAAAAGGCCGCGAAAGAGCAGAATGCGGAACGAATCGAAAAGGCCAGGGAAAAGAACCGGGCGAATAAAGCAGATCAGGTTGATGATTCTGAGAATATTGAAGATAAAGACATGGAACTGGAAGTGGTGTCTGCCGGTTCGATCGATGAACTGGTAAAGAAAATCCGGAATATGACATATGCATGGATGAGCGACCATGTGCAGACGGAATACGAAAAAGGTCTTGGTGCGAATATTGATTTTAAAGGATAGTATCCGTAATATGAAGATGGCAGATTTTTCTGCCATCTTTTTTGATAATTCTCAAAATAAAAGGAAATAGTCAGATAACGAACATCAAAATGTGGTTAAATTCAAAAAATAATAAGAATATTCTTGAAAATTCTATCGTGCATAAAATATAAAGTATGATAAAATCTATATATAAATTTATGATCTGGTTATTGGAAAAGGACGAGGTCATGATCAAAACAGTTGAGGAGTTGTAAAATGAATGAACAAAAGACACAGACATCCTCACGTCAACGAAGTTTAAAAGAACAAAGAGAGCGTCGCAGACGTATTAATCGTATAAAAACAGGAATAATTATTTTTTTTGTCGGGTGGATGACCCTTTGTATGGTCATGAATATCTATCTGATGATTCGTGTGAGCTCTCTGCAGAAGCAGGTTGATGTGATTGTTGAAAATACATTGAATAACGCACCCGTATCCTTGGACGAGCTGGAAGATGAACAAAGCCCGGAAGAGACGCTGCCTGAAGAGCCGAAGGATCAGTCAGATGATGAAAAGCCTCAGGAAGAGAATGAGGAAGGTGGGGAAACGCTTGCAAAGGTGAATGTCAGGGACTGTATCCCTGTCTCGGAAAATATCCTTTCCGATGGGGAGCAAATGACCGTTTATCTCACGTTTGATGACGGTCCAAGTGACAATACGCAGGAAATTCTGAATATCTTACAGGCACATGATGTGAAGGCTACATTTTTTGTGACAGGCAAAGAAGGCGAAGAAGCGAAAGAGCGATATCGTGCTATCGTTGATCAGGGGCATACACTTGCGATGCACTCTTATACACATAAATACAGCGAGATCTATGAATCGCTGGATTCGTTTCAGGCGGATTTCACAAAGCTTCGTAACTACCTGAAAAAAGTGACAGGTGTGAAGCCGAGTGTCTATCGTTTTCCCGGCGGAAGCAGCAATCAGGTCAGCAATACGGATATGAATGTGTTTGTTGACTATCTCGGCGAACAGGGAGTGGTTTATTATGACTGGAATGTTGCGTGTGGGGATGCAACTTCTCAGATATATACAGCGGAAGAGTTAGCTGATAATGTCATGAAGGATGTAGTGAAATACAAGTATTCTGTCGTACTTCTTCATGATTC
This sequence comes from Lachnospiraceae bacterium, assembly GCA_022768825.1. Lineage (GTDB taxonomy): Bacteria > Bacillota > Clostridia > Lachnospirales > Lachnospiraceae > W0P33-017. Next base: position 11,970 of record JALEJB010000043.1, on the reverse strand, counting down.
ATCAGACAAGGATTCGACCGTGGAAGCATTAGAGATAATGCTGCAAAGATTAGAGGAGATGAATGCGAAGATTCTGCCAATCACAGAGGAATCACCGGTCATTCATCATACGATAAAGGCACAGTAAAAGGAGGAAACATGGGATTTTTTAAAGATTTTAAAGACGATTTCTCACAGGCAATGAATGAACTTTTGCCGGGAGAAGACCCAATCGACGAAGAACCCATTGAGGTAAACACATTAGGCGATGAGCTGGATGTTGCGGGTGAATTATCGAAATTAGACGGTTTACTTCAGCAGGTGGAGAAAAAAACCTCAGAGAAAGAGGCTGCCCAAAAAGAAGCCGCAAAACAGGCAACGGTTTTGGACGATCTTTCTGCTATGGACAGTGAACAGGAGAATGCTGAGGCTGGCACAGTAGAAGAACCTGAACTTGCACCGCTTGATCCTGAGCCGGAAGAACAGCCACAGGAAGAAACGGTTTCTGAGACTGCTTCTGATGAACCACAGGAGGAAGAAGAACCGGTGGTGGCAGTAGAGACAGAGCCGATGGAAGCACCTGAGATCGCTGAGGAAACGGTTGAAACGAGCGAGGAGCTTTCTGCGACCATTCAAAAAGAGTTAGACAAAGAATTAGAAGAAGAATACAAGGCTGCATCGCAGCAGGATATGAAGGAGGACACAAAAGTGGATACATTAGAGACCAAGGTAGAAGAAGTAACAGAAGTAAAAGAGGAAAGCACAAAAGCACCGGAAGTAAATGCAGAGGTAACAGATGAGATTTCCGTGATCACAGAGGGAACAAAGATTACCGGTAATCTTGAGACAACCGGTTCATTTGATATCAGAGGCAAAATTGAGGGAGATCTGAAGTGTAACGGTAAATTAACCGTAACCGGATCTGTTATCGGAAACAGCTCATCAGCAGAATTTTTTGCAGATTCTGCAAAAATAGAGGGTGAAGTAGTCAGCTCAGGAACCGTCAAGATCGGTTTGGGATCCGTCATTATCGGTAACATTACCGCTACATCAGCAGTGATCGCAGGTGCTGTAAAGGGTGATATCGACGTACAGGGTCCTGTTGTTGTAGATACATCAGCAGTGATCATGGGTAATATCAAGTCTCGTTCTGTACAGATCAACAATGGTGCTGTGATCGAAGGTTTCTGTTCACAGTGCTACTCAGATGTAGATGTTGAGAGCCTTTTTGGCAAGAAAGGAAACTAATCCTATGAAAAGAATTCTCTTAAAATTAAGTGGAGAAGCAATATCAGGAAATAAAGGCTTCGGCTTTGACGAGGCAACGGTTGTCGGTGTGGCAAAACAGGTCAAACAGCTGGTTGATACCGGGATTGAAGTTGGCATTGTGATCGGTGGAGGCAATTTCTGGCGCGGACGTACCAGCGAGACCATCGACCGCACGAAAGCAGATCAGATCGGTATGCTTGCAACAGTGATGAACTGTATCTACGTATCTGAGATCTTTCGCTCAGAGGGTATGATGACCAATGTTCTGACACCGTTTGAGTGCGGCAGCTTTACCAAGCTTTTTTCAAAGGATCGTGCCAATAAATATTTTGCAAAAGGCATGGTAGTATTTTTTGCCGGAGGAACCGGTCATCCGTATTTCTCCACAGATACAGGCACGACACTTCGGGCTATTGAGATCGAGGCGGACGGAATCTATCTGGCAAAGGCGATTGACGGGGTTTATGATAGCGATCCGAAGACCAATCCGAATGCGAAGAAATATGATACGGTTTCGATCGAAGAGGTCATTGAGAAAAAACTGGCAGTTGTGGATATGACCGCATCGGTGATGTGCATGGAAAATCATATGCCGATGTACGTATTTGCCTTAAATGAAGAGAATAGCATTGTGAATGCGATCAATGGAAAGTTTAACGGAACCGTTGTAACGGTATAAGGAATTGATGTTCGAAACAGGAGGGTAGAACTATGGATGAACGATTAGCAATCTATGATGAAAAGATGCAGAAATCAATCAATAATCTGAATGAGGAGTTTGGCGGAATCCGTGCCGGACGTGCCAATCCACATGTGCTGGATAAGCTGCGCGTGGACTATTACGGCACACCGACCCCGATCCAGCAGGTTGCCAATGTCAGCGTACCGGAGCCGAGAATGATTCAGATCCAGCCATGGGAAGCATCTATGGTCAAAGAGATTGAAAAAGCAATTCTCACATCAGATTTAGGAATTAATCCAACCAATGACGGAAAACTGATTCGTCTTGTTTTTCCGGAACTGACAGAGGAGAGACGTAAAGAGCTCGCAAAGGATGTAAAGAAAAAAGGCGAAAATGCCAAGGTTGCAATCCGAAATATTCGTCGTGACGGCAATGATGCATTGAAAAAGCTTGCAAAGAGCGATGACATCTCAGAGGATGAGATCAAGGATCTGGAAGATGCAATGCAGAAACTGACAGATAAATATATCGCAGTTGTGGATAAAGCCATCGAAGAGAAGAGTAAGGAGATTCTTACTGTATAGGATTTTCCAAATAGGGGCATGTCGTATGGCATTGTCCCTTTTTTATCATTATTGTTTTTTATAGGAGCAGATTTATGGATACACCAAAGCATATTGCGATCATCATGGATGGAAACGGACGCTGGGCAAAAAAACGTGGAATGCCGCGTACGTACGGACATACAATGGGAGCAAAAACAGTAGAAAAGATATGCCGCGCAGCCGGTGAACAGGGCGTGAAATACCTGACCTTGTATGCCTTTTCCACGGAAAACTGGTCCAGACCGGATATGGAAGTAAAGGCACTGATGAAGCTGCTTGGATCCTATCTGGATAATTGTCTGGAGACAGCGCGGGAAAATCAGATGCGTGTTCGTGTCATTGGTGATATCACAAGGCTGGAGCCGAAATTTCAGGAGCAGATCAAAGCTGTGGAAGAGGCGTCAAAGGATTATGACAGACTGCATTTGACGATTGCGATCAATTACGGAAGCCGGGATGAGATGGTCCGCGGGATGCGTAAACTGGCATGTGATGTCAGAGACGGAAAGCTTGCACCGGAGGAGATCAGCGAGGACCGGTTTGCCGGTTATCTGGATACAGCAGGGATTCCTGACCCGGATCTTTTGATCCGTACCAGCGGCGAGCAGCGTTTGTCCAACTATCTGCTCTGGCAGCTGGCATACAGCGAGTTTTATTTTACAGAAAAACCCTGGCCGGATTTTGATGAAGAGGAATTGGCGAAGGCGATCGACGCATACTCTAACAGAGAGCGAAGATACGGCGGAGTATAGGTCCAAACCGGAGTTGGAGGAAGAGAAATGTTTCGTACAAGATTGATCAGTGGCATATTTTTAGTGCTGTTTGCGTTATTATTTATTATTACGGGCGGATATGTTCTGTGGAGCGTGACACTTGTGTTATCACTCATCGGATTATTTGAATTGTATCGGGTGTTCGGCTTCGAAAAAGACCGTCTTCTGGGCGGTATGGGATATCTGTTTGTCTGCCTGTACTATATACTGGTGCTGTTTGCGCCGGAAAAGTTTGACTGGATGTGTTTTGTATTGTTTACATTGTTGGCATATCTGTCAGTTATGGTATTTCGTTATCCGAAATATACGTTTGTTCAGATTGCAGAGTCCTTTGTCGGTGTTTACTATGTGGGAGTGATGCTTTCCTTTTTGTATCGCACCCGTATGATGGAGCGCGGACTGTATCTGGTATGGCTCATCTTTTTATCATCCTGGATCTGCGATACATTTGCATACTGTGTGGGAAAGCTGATCGGCAAGCACAAAATGACACCGGTTTTGTCACCAAAGAAGTCTGTGGAAGGTGCCATTGGCGGGATCGTCGGAACCATGCTTTTGACCTTTCTCTACACCACACTTTTTGCGGATCCGATGGGGATCGATCAAAAGACGATCCTGCTCTTATCATTGATCAGCGCAGTCGGTGCTTTTTTATCCATGATCGGAGACCTGACAGCGTCGGCGATCAAGCGGCAGTTTGCGATCAAAGACTACGGAAAACTGATTCCGGGACACGGTGGAGTCATGGATCGTTTTGACAGTGTGATCTTTACTGCACCGATCATTTATTATCTGATTGACATGGCACAGAAGGTATAAAATAAACGATGAAAAAAATAGCGATTCTGGGCTCGACAGGGTCCATCGGAACACAGACATTGGATATCGTCCGGGAACGTGGCGACATAGAAGTGACGGCATTGGCAGCCGGACGAAATATTGATCTTTTGGAACGGCAGATCCGGGAATTTCAACCAAATCAGGTGGCAGTGTGGTCAGAGAGAGATGCACATGAATTGAAGATAAAGATTGCGGATCTGTCGGTAAAAGTACATTTTGGAATGGATGGTCTGCTGGAGGTAGCGACCGATGCGGACAGTGAGATTTTAGTCACTGCTATTGTAGGGATGATTGGACTAAAGCCCACTGTTGCAGCGATTCAGTCCGGAAAAAACATTGCTTTGGCAAATAAAGAGACACTTGTCACTGCAGGGCATCTGATCATGCCGATGGCGAAGGAATACAATGTATCCATTCTGCCGGTGGACAGCGAACACAGTGCGATTTTTCAGGCATTGAACGGAGAGCGTGAGCACAATCAGATTGACAAGATTTTACTGACTGCTTCCGGGGGACCGTTTCGGGGCAAGACAAAGGATGAATTGAAATCAGTGACCTTACAGGATGCCCTAAAGCATCCCAACTGGTCCATGGGAAAAAAGATTACGGTGGATTCCTCGACGCTGGTCAACAAAGGCCTGGAGGTGATGGAAGCCAAATGGCTGTTTGATGTCTCACCGGAGCAGATTCAGGTGGTTGTCCAACCCCAGAGCGTGATCCACTCCATGGTACAATTTGAGGACGGAAGTGTGATCGCGCAGCTTGGCACGCCGGATATGCGACTTCCGATCCAGTACGCACTGTATTATCCGAAGAGAAAGCCGCTTGGAGGAGATCGGTTGGATTTTGCAAAGCTTGGTTCCATCTCCTTCGAAGATCCGGATACCGACACTTTTCGCGGTCTGGCACTGGCTTATGATGCGATGAAGCGGGGCGGAAATATGCCGACAATTTTTAATGCGGCAAATGAGGCTGCGGTTGCATTATTTTTAGAGGAAAAGATCAGATATTTACAGATAACCGAAATTATCGAAGCATGTATGAATCATTGTACCTATGTGGATGCACCGGATCTGAATCAGATTTTGGATACGGAGCAGGAGGTGCGTCAGTGGGTAGAAAGCAGGTGTGAAATTGAGTATTGTAGTAGCAATCATATTATTTAGTTTGATCATTTTATTTCATGAGCTTGGGCATTTTTTGCTGGCAAAGAAAAATGATGTTCAGGTCAATGAATTTTGTCTTGGTCTTGGCCCGACAATTATTGGAAAAAAGTTTGGCGAGACAAAGTATTCCCTAAAGCTTCTGCCCTTTGGCGGGGCCTGCATGATGGAGGGAGAGGACGAAGAATCAAACAGTGATCGGGCATTCAATAAAAAGAGTGTATGGCAGCGTTTTGCCATTGTATTTGCGGGACCGTTCTTTAATTTTATCCTGGCATGGATACTGGCTGTCATCATCATCCTGTTTGTGGGTGTTGATAAACCCATTGTTTATCATGTGATAGACAATTCACCGGCACAGCAGGCAGGCTTGCAGGCAGGAGATACCATCGTAAAGCTGAATCACAAGCACATTCATTTTTATCGAGAGATCAGCGTGTATACGTTTTTCCATGAGGGAGAGACGACAGAAGTCACCTATGAAAGGGACGGTGAAAGATATACCGCCACCGTGCAGCCGGTCAAGGATGAGGAAAGCGGAAGATATTATTTCGGATTTCAGGGAATCGCGCAAAGACAGAAGGTGAATGTCCTTCGGGCCATGCAATATGGATGCTTTGAGGTCTATTACTGGATCAGCACAACGCTGCAAAGCTTAGGCAAGCTGGTGACAGGACAGCTCAGCATGAATGACCTGTCCGGACCGGTTGGAATCGTGAAATCCATTGGCGATACCTATACGCAAAGTAAGCCGGCGGGATTTTTGGCGGTTTTGCTCAATCTGTTAAATATGGCAGTACTGTTGTCATCGAACCTTGGTGTGATGAATCTGCTTCCGATTCCGGCACTGGACGGTGGACGACTGGTATTTTTCATTGTGGAAGCGATCAGGGGAAAGAAGATCGACCCGAACAAAGAGGGAATGGTTCATTTTGTCGGACTGGTCATCTTGCTGGCATTTATGTGTCTGATCATGGCAAACGATATTAGAAGATTATTTATTTAAGGCATTTTTTGGGAGGAACAGGGATGTCTCATAACAATACAAAGGTCATCCGCATCGGGGATCGTGTGATCGGTGGCGGTCATCCGATCCTGATCCAGTCGATGACCAATACAAAAACCGATGATATAAAAAATACAGTGGCGCAGATTCAGGAACTGACGAGAGCCGGTTGTGACATTATCCGGTGTGCGGTGCCGGATATGGAAGCAGCAAAGGCGTTGAAGGAGATCAAAAAACAGATTTCCATTCCATTGGTTGCGGATATTCACTTTGATTATAAGCTTGCCATTGCTGCGATGGAAAACGGAGCGGATAAGATCCGCATTAATCCGGGCAATATCGGAAGCACAGAACGGATCAAAGCAGTGGTGGACTGTGCGAAGGAGCGAGGAATACCGATCCGTGTGGGTGTCAACAGTGGTTCTCTGGAGAAACATCTTGTGGAGCAGTTTGGCGGTGTGACAGCAGAGGGACTTGTCATGTCCGCCATGGATCAGGTTCATAGGATCGAGGATATGGGCTATGACAATCTGGTCATCAGTATCAAGTCCTCCGATGTCATGATGTGTGTGCGGGCACATGAACTGATCAATGAACAGACCGATTATCCGCTTCATGTGGGCATCACCGAAGCGGGAACGCTGATGCGCGGAAACATCAAATCCTCCGTGGGTCTTGCATTGATCCTCGGACAGAATATCGGTGATACGATCCGGGTATCTCTCACAGGTGCGCCGATCAACGAGATCAAATCCGCAAAGCTGATCTTAAAGACGCTGGGACTTCGTCAGGGCGGAATCGAAGTTGTATCCTGCCCGACATGCGGCAGAACCAATATTGATCTGATCGGACTGGCCAATCAGGTAGAGAATCTGGTAGAGGCATATCCTTTGGATATCAAAGTAGCCGTCATGGGCTGCGTGGTCAACGGACCGGGGGAAGCAAAGGAAGCAGATCTTGGAATCGCAGGCGGTTTGAAGGAAGGTCTGTTGATCAAACATGGTGAGATCGTAAGAAAAGTCCCGGAAGATCAATTGATCGCGGCATTAAAAGAGGAACTGGAACACTGGGGTGAATAATGGCAAAGGATTTTTTTGAGGTTTTTCCAACTTTAAAATTATCAGATGAAATCAATCAAATGATGAGTGATCTTGTGGTGGAACGTATCAGTACCAACAGGGATCACTCTGTTTATCGTGTCTATATTCACGGCAACCGGCTGATCCCCAAAAAATATATCTTTCAGTTGGAACGGGATATCAAAGACCAGATTTTCCGCGGAAAAGATATTGCGGTGAAAGTGCGGGAGCGGTACGATCTGTCTGCCCAGTATACAGCCAAAAATCTGCTGGCGGTGTACGAAGACAGTATTCGATTGGAGTTAAGGGAATATTCTGCTTTGCTCTACAACCTGTATCATACCTCTCAGCTTGAATTTACGGATGATGATCATCTTATTTTACATATGCCGGAAACCGTTCTGGCAAAAGAACGGGGCGAAGAATTGACTGGTATTCTTGAAAAAATCATATGTGACAGATGCGGTCTGAAGCTGATGGTTGATCTTGCGTATGAGCCGGTCAAAAAAAGTAAATATAAGGAAGATTCCGATCGAAAGATGGAATTTGAGATCAAGCGCATCGTCGCGGCATCCTCACTTGGACAGAAGTCTTCCGAGGATGAGTTGCTGGTTGTGGAGACGCAGCAAGCGGTAGAGAAAATAAAGCCGCAGGATGTAAAGACACCGGAAACAAAGCCGCAGGACGTAAAGCAAATGCCACCGAAGAAAAACGATTTTGCATCGGAAAAGACAGCTCCTTCGTCGAAAAAATTCGGTGGAAATTCATTTCAAAAGAAGAAATCGGACAATCCGGACGTGTTATACGGAAGAGATTTTGAAGATGATGAGCCGGTGGAAGAGATTGCCGGTCTCGTGGACGGTGTCGGCGAGGTCATCATCCGGGGCAAGATCATCGGAACCGACAAGCGGGAGATCAGAAATGATAAGACGATCCTGTTTTTTACGATTACTGATTTTACCGATACATTAGTATTTAAACTGTTTACGAAAAATGAAAATGTAGCTGAACTGGAAGGAAAGATCAAAAAGGGCTCTTTTGTCAAAGTCAAAGGTATCTGCATGACGGATAAATTTGACAATGAGCTGACCATTGGTTCCATCGTTGGAATCAAGGTGATCAAGGATTATACAACGAAACGTGCAGATACCTATCCGAGAAAGCGTGTGGAACTGCACTGTCATACGAAAATGAGTGATATGGATGGAGTCTCTGAGGTGGGAGACATCATTGCCCAGGCCATTGCCTTTGGACATAAGAGTCTGGCGATCACCGATCATGGTGCCGTACAGGCGTTTCCGGTAGCCAACCATGCAATTCCAAAGGGATCTGATTTCAAAGTGATCTACGGTCTGGAAGCATATCTGGTGGATGACACGAAGGAGATGGTCAAAAAGCCTCGCGGACAGTCATTGGATGCAGATTACGTCGTTTTTGATCTGGAGACAACGGGCTTTAGTCCGCTCAAAAATCACATTATCGAAATCGGTGCGGTGAAAGTGCAAAATGGTGTGATCACCGATAAATTTTCCAGCTTTGTGAATCCTCATATGCCGATTCCGTTCAAGATCGAAGAACTGACCGGAATCCGTGATGATATGGTGATTTCCGCACCGGATATCAGTGAGATCCTGCCGGAATTCATGCAATTTTGTCAGGGTTGTGTGATGGTTGCCCATAATGCGGAATTTGATATGAGCTTTATCCAGAAAAATTGTCAGGATCTGCATTTAAACTGCGACTTTACGGTAGTCGATACGGTTTCGCTTGCGCGTTTTCTGCTGCCGCAGCTGGGTCGATTTAAGCTGGATACCGTCGCAAAAGCAGTCAATGTATCGCTGGAAAATCATCACCGGGCAGTGGATGACGCGGGATGTACCGCAGAGATCTTTGTGAAGTTTATCGAGATGCTGCACAAAAGATCCATTGACACGTTAGATGCATTGAATGAACAGGGAAAACCGTCTCCGGAGACGATCCAAAAGATGTCCACCTATCATGCGATCATTCTGGCAAAAAATGATATCGGAAGAGTGAATCTGTATCGACTGGTGTCACTTTCCCATCTGACCTATTATCACAAGAGACCGCGTATCCCGAAAAGCGAACTGTTGAAATATCGCGAGGGATTGATCCTCGGTTCTGCCTGCGAGGCGGGAGAACTCTATCAGGCACTGCTGCAGGGACGGCCGCAGGAAGAGATCACCAGACTGGTGGAATTTTATGATTATCTGGAGATCCAGCCTATCGGAAACAATGCGTTCATGCTGCGGGATGAAAAAAGTCCGGTCAACTCTATTGAGGAGCTGCAGGACCTAAACCGTCAGATCGTAAAGCTGGGTGAGGATTTTAACAAGCTGGTAGTTGCAACCTGCGACGTGCATTTTCTGAATCCGGAGGACGAGATCTACCGCCGGATCATTATGGCGGGAAAAGGGTTTTCGGATGCGGATGAACAGGCACCGTTATTCCTTCGTACCACCGAAGAGATGCTGGCGGAGTTTCAATATCTCGGAAGTGAAAAGGCAGAAGAGATCGTCATCACAAACACAAATAAAATTGCAGATATGTGCGACCGGATCGAACCGGTGCGACCGGATAAATGTCCGCCGGTCATTGAAAATTCTGACCAGATGCTGCGTGATATCTGTTATAATAAAGCACATGAGATGTATGGGCCCGATCTACCGCCCATCGTGGAAGAGCGCCTGAGCCGCGAACTGAATTCGATCATTGGAAACGGATATGCCGTGATGTATATCATCGCCCAGAAGCTGGTATGGAAATCCAATGAGGACGGCTATCTGGTAGGCTCCAGAGGATCGGTCGGTTCGTCTTTTGCAGCGACGATGGCAGGAATCACAGAGGTCAATCCGCTGAGTGCGCATTATTACTGCAAAAACTGTCATTTTGTAGATTTTGATTCACCGGAAGTCAAGGCGTTTGCAGGACGCGGGGGATGTGATATGCCGGACCGGTATTGTCCAAACTGCGGAGAACCGTTGGAAAAAGACGGATTTGACATTCCTTTTGAGACTTTCCTTGGATTTAAAGGAGATAAAGAGCCGGATATTGACCTGAACTTTTCCGGCGATTATCAGAGTAAAGCACATAAATATACAGAGGTGATCTTTGGTGCCGGTCAGACCTTCCGTGCGGGAACGATCGGAACACTGGCAGACAAGACCGCCTATGGCTATGTGAAAAAATATTTTGAAGAGCGGGGCATCCACAAGCGAAGCTGCGAGATCGAGCGTATCTTATCCGGCTGCGTCGGTGTGCGCCGTACAACCGGACAGCATCCGGGAGGAATTGTCGTTCTTCCTGTCGGCGATGAGATCTATTCCTTTACGCCGACCCAGCATCCGGCAAATGATATGACTTCCGAGACGATCACCACGCATTTTGAGTATCATTCCATCGACCACAATCTGCTCAAGCTGGACATTCTCGGACACGACGATCCGACGATGATCCGTATGTTAGAGGATCTCACGGGCATCAATGCCCAGAAGATCCCGCTTGACGATCAGAGTGTCATGTCGCTGTTTCAGTCCACAAAGGCACTGCAGATCGAACCGGACGCACTGACTGACTGTAAACTGGGCGCACTTGGAATACCGGAATTTGGTACGGACTTTGCCATGGGAATGTTGATCGACACAGAGCCAAAGGAATTTTCCGATCTGGTCCGGATCGCAGGATTATCCCATGGAACCGATGTATGGCTTGGAAATGCGCAGACCTTGATTCAGGAGAAAAAGGCGACCATTTCCACCTGTATCTGTACCCGTGATGATATTATGACTTATCTCATCAGTATGGGCCTGGATTCCGAGGAATCCTTTAAGATCATGGAGGCTGTCCGAAAAGGAATGGTTGCCAAAGGAAAATGCGATAAATGGCAGGAATGGAAACAGGATATGATCGATCACAATGTACCGGACTGGTATATCTGGTCCTGTGAGAAGATCAAGTATATGTTCCCGAAAGCACATGCTGCCGCTTATGTAATGATGGCATGGCGTATTGCCTATTGTAAAGTGTTTTATCCGCTGGCATTTTATGCGGCATTTTTCAGTATCCGCGCCAAAGCCTTTAACTATGAGGTCATGTGTCTGGGCAAGGAACGACTGAACTATTATATGCAGGATTATGAGCGTCGGTCGGCAGAAGCCGCAAAAGAAAATAAAAAGCTTCCGCCTGTGGAGCAGGATATGTACCGTGATATGCGACTGGTTCAGGAGATGTATGCAAGGGGCTATGAGTTTTTACCCATCGACATCTATCGCGCGGATTCCAGATATTTTCAGGTCATTGACGGAAAACTGATGGCAAGTCTCAACTCCATCGATGGCATGGGAGATCAGGCTGCGGACAATGTGGTAGAAGCGGCAAAGGACGGTCCGTTTTTGTCCAGAGAGGATTTCAAGCAGCGGACCAAAGTGCCGCAGAAGGTCATCGACAACATGGCGGATCTGGGGATGTTTGGCGAACTGCCGGAAAGCAATCAGATCTCGCTATTTGACTTCGTGTAATAATTTTTTTACTTTAGTGAAATCGAGACGGGCGGT